>DAOTYA010000025.1:0-45055 GCA_034435075.1 Anaerolineae bacterium | reverse complement strand
GGTAGCTGTGCAAAAAATCCTCACCGAGGGAATGGAATGGCTTATAACTCGCCACACCGACCGGATTGCCGAGCGCGCCGATCACCGGATCAATCTGCTCGAAAGCGTATCCGGCGGCCATAGCAAGCGATGTCTCCGCAGGCCAACTGCCGTCAGCCTGGAGCCATGGCGCCAACATCGCATCGAAATCAAAGCTGGAGCCATTCCCCTGCCACGGCGCGCGTTGTTTTGGGTCAAGCGGTCGCTCGAACTGCCCAAAGTGGAAGAGCGTGATCTCAGGCGCTTTGGCGAACAACGTCAACCACAATTGCTCGGCGTAGCGATCAAGGAAATATGAGCCGAACGGGTCCACCCAGCCACCCTGGTTGCCGCCCGGCTTGATGTTCTCGAAATAGCGCACAATCGAATAGCCGTGATACGCCTGCAAGTGCTGGTTACTGAACACCGGATCGCGGGTTTCCGTGCCGGTGTAGATGCCGTCAAAGATGGGCGGCCCGGCCTCCAGGTTGAAACCCAGGCCCTGAAAATGCTCGTACCAGTTGGGGTACTTGATGGTGACCTTAACCCTGGGATTGACGGCCTTTGCCGGGCCGACGACGAGATTATGTGCTGCTTCGGCCATTTGCGCCAGACGGAACTCGGTCCAGCTCCGTTCGCCTTTGGCCGCGATGCACAGCGGGCACTTGCAATTGGTGAAGAAAAAATCGTCGAGGATAAATGCATCGAACAGCCGCGCCGTATATTCGGCAATCTCCCGCACCTTTTGCCGATGTTCCGGGTTTGAGTAGCAATAGGTCTGAAAGCGGTTGCGCTCGTTGACGGTATAGGTAATCCCGCCGGACGTTTCCACGCCGCGAGCGGCAAAAAACTGTTTCGCCTGGATCAGCGTCGCCTCCGGCGCGATGACCGCGTCA
The DNA here is from genome assembly GCA_034435075.1 of Anaerolineae bacterium. Lineage (GTDB taxonomy): Bacteria > Chloroflexota > Anaerolineae > B4-G1 > B4-G1 > JAOAAG01. Next base: position 44,141 of record DAOTYA010000025.1, on the reverse strand, counting down.
CGGTGCGTTTCCAGGTACACCTTGTTGACCTTGACATAGCGGCTGATGACATCGAAACGCTGCTCCAGCCAGGTCAGATCGGCCATTTTTTGTACATCGTAAACGGTGCAATAGACGGCGACGGTGAAATTTTTATAACGGTCTGTGGTGTGAGGCACAGTAACGGTCATCTCGCATGCTCCTATCGTAGAAATCCTGGCTTTGCTGTAAGGAAGGCAAATCTGCCCGTCAGACGCCTTCTCCGCTGCCCCCGGCATTCACAGTGGCCACAGGAGGGGCGTCAGAGTGATCGCTAACAGATATACGACGAGTGTAAGCAGGCCGCCGACTTTGACAAAATCCACGAAGCGGTAGCGTCCCGGCCCGTACACCATCAGGCAGGCCGGCTCCAGCGGCGTCAGATACGAGGTGCTGGCCGCGACCGCGATCGTTATCGCAAACGTGCGCGGATTCAATCCCAGCCGTATCGCGGTACGCAGTGCGATCGGAACCACCACGGCTGCTGCTGCCTGGTTCGACATCGGTTGGGTCAGCAACACGGTCAGCATAAAAAAGCCCGTCAGCAGCCAGAGCGGATGCCACGTCCCCACCAGTGCGATCAGGCGGTCAGCCAGAAACTCTGCTGTGCCGGTGGACTGCATCGCCATACCCAACCCCAGCATGGAACCGATCAGGATCAAAAGCTTCCAATCCACCTGGCGATAGGCGTCCTCGGGTGTGATGCAGCGTGTCACAAACATCAGCAACGCGCCCAACAACACAGCTGCCGGCAGCGGGATCAGATTAAGGGCTCCCACCAGCAGGGATGCCACGAAAATCCCGATCACCTTCCAGGCCCGCTGGCGGTTAAAACGCTGCGATTCCACTAAGCCCAGCACGTCGAAAGCGTTTTGAGCCTGGAGCGCTGCGATCTGTCTGGGATCGCCCTGCACCAGCAAGACATCTCCCATCTGGAGGCGTGTCTCGGCAATCTTGGAGCGGATGATTCCAGCCCGGCGGTTGATAGCCAGAATCTGGATCCGGTACCGATCACGCATTTGCAACCCCTTTGGCGTGCGTCCAATGAATGGCGAGCGTGGCAACAGCACTACCTCGGCCAGGTGTAGCCCTATATCCTCCAGGCTGGTATCCGAAAATTTGGCATCCGCCTGGATATCAATCCCTGCCACGTCCTTGATCTTCAGAATCGCCTCCGATGTCCCTTCTACCAGCAGCGCATCCCCCACCTGCAGCACAGTGTCAGCGGACGGATCCAACTTGCACTCCCCGGCGCGGATGATCGCCAGCACGACCAGGTCGAAATTGCGCCCCAGGTCCGATTCTCCCAGCGTGCGACCGGCCAGCGCCGAGCCGGGTGTGATCCGCAGCTCGGCCAGGTAGGAGCGCAGACCAAACGTATCGGTCAGGTCTTGCCGGGCAGGACGTTCCGGGATCAGACGTTGCCCCAGGAGCAGCATGTAGAGTATGCCAGCCGCCAGGATTGGCAGGCCGACCGGCGTCAACTCCAACATTCCGATCGGCGGCAGGCCGGCCTGCTTTATCAGACCGCTCACCACCACATTTGTTGAAGTGCTCACCAGCGTCACCGGGCTGGCCAGGATCGCCGCAAATGCCATCGGCATCAGTAAACGTGTGGCGCTCACTCTGGCGCGCTGGCTCAGGCCCAGAATCACCGGCATGAAGAACGCTGCAGCCGCGGTGTTGTTGATGAACGCGCTCAATATCCCCACCGAGAGCATGGTCGCCGGCAGGAGGCTGGCGGGGCGTCGCGCGGTGAATTGGAGTAGCTTGCGACTCACCATCTCTACTATGCCAGCGCGCATCAGCCCCGCCGTCATAATTAACAGCCCCATCAGCAGCATGACCGTATCGCTGCCGAAGCCGGCGAAGGCCTGTTCTGGAGACAGCAGCCCTGAGAGGATCAGCGCCACCAATACACCCAGTGCCGTCACGTCGGGCGGAAACCATTCGAAAGAGAACGATAGCAACGCCAGTGCCAGGATGATCAGTACCAGCAAGATGGGCAGACTCATTTCGCTTTAATCCTCGTGCGGAGTGCGCTTACCTCTCAGGGGAAGACGGGCATCTGTTCCGGCGTGGCAATGGTGGGCGGGAAATTCTCCTTCCACCAGAAATCGGGCCGCTCGCCGGGAGCGTATGCGCCGATCTGGCGTCCCATCTGAGCGACGGGAGAATCGGGACGTAGCGAGAAGTCACCGTTGGCCGCGTCCACAAAGCCGGGGTCTCCGCTGAGCGTCTCATCGCCGGGCAGGGGATACGCATCGTGGTAATAACCTGGCCAGCCGAAGTTGATCGGATATTCCAGGCCCGTATTGCAGCGGTCATCGAGCCAGTTATCGGTCACCTGCACATTTTTCCGCCTCAGCACGGCAGCCACGTCTGGTCCTTCAGCCAGCCACAACTCGCTGTAGCCGATCTGGAAACCACAATTGTCGGTGATGAGATTGTCGCGGATCTCGACGTCCTCTATATTCGTAGAATACAGGTAGATGCCGCCGGTTATATAACGATATCGTTGCCCCGGCTCCGGCCTGCCGTGGCCGTTGTGGTGAAACGTGTTATTGTAGACATAGATCCGCTGCCGGAGCTGATCCTTGCCCCAGCGCGAGAAATATAAGCCAGAACCCTGGTTGTTGAATACCAGGTTATGGTGGATACGGATGTCACGTAGCACTTCGTGATCTTCCACTGAGACCGCAATGCCCGCCCCACCACAATCATGGACTACATTATGGTGCAACTCCACATCTTCTAATACGCCGAACCAGGTATCCACATACAGCCCTTGCCGCCAGACGTGATGCACGTAATTGTGGTGAACCACACCGTGCTTGCTGGTTTCCTTGACATCTATGCCTTCTTTTTCGCAGTGGTGAACGTGATTGAAAGCCACTTCGAAGTGATGAGCTCCGGCGATGCTGATCGCCTCATGAGGTGGCTCATTAAGCGGCTCGTAGCCACGGATTGGCTGCATATCCCAGGTGTTGGCCTTTATCACCGTATTACCCAGCACGCGATGATGGTGGCACACTCCCTGGCGGCTCATATCCCAGATCGCAATGCCCGGCCCGAAGGTACGCTCGACGGTATTGTTGATCAGATCCACATACTGGCTGTCGTGAATATTGATCCCGGCCCAGTAGGAATTGATGATGTGTAAATCGCGGATGACGATATGGCTGGCATTGACCAGGTGAAACAGGCCGGTCTCGGCATGATAGGGACGGGGACGTTGATGGAAATCGGCTGCGTCGAGTGCCGCACCGTCAATGACGGCTTCCTCTCCGGGGTAGGCCATCAGAGTGATCGGGGCGCCGGCGGCACCCGAAGGCGGCTCGATACGCTCAGCCAACAGGTAGACACCGGCGCGAAAGAAGAGCGTGTCACCCGGGCATAGCTGGCGGACAGCGTGTTCCGGGGTGCGCCAGGGATGCTCCTCTGTGCCGGAGTTCGCGTCATCGCCGCGCGGAGAAAGGTAATACCATGCCATTATTTCCCTCCTTCAAGCAGAGTTTCGACCACGCTTTTGCTGTGGGATCACATCTAAGTCAAGCAGGGAGTGGTCCATTTTCTCCGGGAATTAGTTTACACTTTGGGCTGCCTCAAAAAACGGCTACCTGACGCCGAATGAAGGAGACTGCAGTAGAAGCACAGCACGCAGCACCCCCTACCCAAAGTGTTAACCAATTATGAACCATCCCTCAAGCAGTCATAAGGTGACAGTCATCTCATTGAGTTTAATGTGTGTCTGTCGTATTTTTGTGTCCCCCCCGGCTTGGACCGGTCTCTATTAGGGTCAAATGCCCCCCAGTAACTAATGGACTGCTGCGAACAGCAGGTATCACCGGCCAGTATGGTGCACCAGCCAGGTAAGCAGACCGAGCAGGACGCCGATATGCAGGTGTACGTTATTGACGTAGAGATTGTCAAGGAAGTTGTGCACTGCCAGGTGGGTCCATGATCCGAGCAGCCCGATGGCCAGGCCCCGACGCCATCCCTGGGTGCGTCGTTTCATCTGCCAGGTTTGCCAGAAGGTCACTGCCCATAGCAGCAGATAGGTTACCAGCCCGGGCAGACCGCTCTCCGCGGCGACGGTGAGGTAATAGTTATGCGCATGGCCCAGTGCGATAGGCCAGTTGATCAGGGCGAAATCACCGTAGGCCGGTTCGTAGCAGCCGAAGCCCACCCCGGTCCAGAAATTATGCCGCCACATTTCCAACGCTGCCTGCCAGTGGGCCAGGCGCTCGATTACGGCGTAGTTGGCGTCGTTGATTCCAACCCCACGCACATCCTCGAAACGGATGTCTTCCACAAAGCTGGTAAAGCGGTGTGTTACTGAAGCCGGGAGCAGTCCCATAGTGTGCAGGCCGATCCCTGCCAGTACAATGAGCACGACCAGCAGAAATCCCCACCTGGTCCGGTGCGGGAGCGCCATGGCCATGACCAGCATCGCTGCCGTGAAGCCGAGCCAGGCCCCCCGGCTCCAGGACATAATCAGCGCTGCGCCCATAAAGGCGGCAATTACTATCATCGGTACGATCATGACGTTCTCTGATGTCCCCGCACCTTTACGCAGCCTGAGCCGTTCCGTGAGCGCGCCCGTTGCTATCCCTACCGCCAGTGCCAGCGTGATGCCGATGTAACCTGCATAGGGGTTTGGTTGCTCGAAAGTGCCGTAAGCGCGGTAGAAACGGCCGCCGAGGATGGCGAAATGGTACGGTCCCTCGCCGCGCAGCCAGAACTGGTAGATGCCTGTAAGGGCCTGGAACAGCCCGGTGAGGAGCAGTATCCAGATTATCCAGCCTGCGCGTCTGTTATCTTGGGCCAGGTAGTCGCTGACAATGAGACAAAGGGCCAGGACTTGTATCCATTTGATGAGTTCCGGTACGCCGTATACCGACAGCTCAACCGCATCCCACAGTGAGATGAGCACAGCGCCCAGGAAAAGGGCAAATGGTGTCAGCAGGAAAGATGGGGGCAGGCACAGGTGGCGACGGGCCAGACCACGTGCCAGCCAGACGGCCAGCGTCAGCGCAAAAAAGAGCTGAGCCAGTTGTGCTGGCACCTGTGGCATCTCCGCCCGCAGGTAGGCCCACAGTGGTCCCAGGAAGAGCAATGCGCCTATCCCTGCGACTGGCTCAATCAACGCCGCTCCGCCCAGAATGGACAGCCCGGCGAAGAGCACGCACCCCAATACCGACAGTCTGGACAATAGCAGGCCGGCCGCCAGCACCAGTCCCAATCCGGGCAGGTTGGCCAGCAGGCCATTCCACCCCAGCAGGCGATCCAGGGGATACCGTTTCGCGGGTAAGTTCATAGAACCTCGCACATACTTGTGGGTACTTCCAGGGTTGTGCTCTCCCGTCCAGTCCAGTTGTGGTAAGGATAGCCGACTTTTCAAAATCTGACAAGTTTGATATCGCCTGACTGCGCGCTGCACCCGCGAGAGCCTGGTCTTTGCGGTGCAGGTGGGCCATGATATAATCTCCACGACTTGAAGCCGCTCTGGCGTGAGACTCGACCGTATTATGTCACGCACACATGTCGCGCAATCAGGTGCACCGGGTTGCTATGAGTCCGCTCCGTATTCTATTGGTAGACGATCATCTGCTGTTTCGAAAAGGGCTGGCCAGGCTGCTTGATGCTCAGCCGGACTTTGAAGTCGTCGGTGAGGCAGCAGATGGACTCGAAGCAGTCATGCAGGCTCAGATGCTGCACCCTGATGTGGTGCTGATGGATATCCGTATGCCTGACTGCGACGGGCTGGAAGCCACCAGGCGCATCAAAGCCAGCATGCCTGAGGTGCGTGTGGTGATTTTGACGGTCTCAGAGGATGAGCAGGACCTGGCAGCGGCCGTGCGCTATGGAGCGGATGGTTACCTGCTCAAGGATATTCTGCCGGAGACACTCTTTCAACACCTGCGTGGTCTTGCGGCGGGAGAGGCGCCGATCTCACAAAAGATGACCGTGAAGCTGTTCAGGCAACTGGCACAACGCAGCCAGCCGGTTGTCCAGCCGGCTGCTGCTGCCGTGCTGTCTGCCAGAGAGTGCGAGGTGTTGGCGCTGCTTGTGGAGGGCTGTTCCAACCAGCGTATTGCAGACGAGTTGGGCATTGCATTGAACACGGTAAAGAACCATGTGCGCAGTATCCTGGCCAAGCTGGGGGTCAAGAATCGCGCTCAGGCGGCTGCCTATGCGGTTACCCACGGGCTGATCTGCCTGCCTGCTGGTGGTAATAGCGCCAGAAAGAGCGTTAATGACCGGCCCTAAAGAACTACAAAAATGGCCCATATAGCTCTAAAGAGCTATAGACAGCTCTCCTGAACAGGGATATAATTGGGTCAGCTTACTGACCGGCGGTCAGTTATATGACACGAGTATTCATTCTCGCCTGTCGTCCTCTTTTCGCTCAGGGTGTCCAGAGCCTCCTCTCCGGTCAACCAGGGATCGAGGTTGTGGGGGTGGTCTCGCCGGCCGGTGAGGGGGTGAGCGTGCCTGAAGTGATGGAGCGTGTGCGTTCAGCCGCCCCTGATGTGATTGTAGTTGAGGCGCGGGGGGATGAGCAGAGCCTGCTGGTGGCACAGTTGCTGGAGTTGCTGCCGGCTGCCAGGGTGGTGGCTCTTTCTCTGGAAGATAACCGGATTCACACTTACTACCAGGAGATGAAGCAAGGCCGCCGCGTGGAGGACTTGCTTGAGGCCGTCAAAGGCCCACTGGATTGGTATGGCCGCAGCCCTGAGGAGTTGCGGCTTTTTGTTTTAATCCAGGGGAGCTATGGCCAGCGCATCCTGGATAATATACGTCGTTTCGCACCTGCAACCTGGGTTGTCAACGGCTGGCGTGTCCCCGCCGATCTGCCCCTGGTGGTAGATGACCCGCTGTCTTATATTCCTGCGCATCTCCCGGCAGCGGAACTGGTGCTCTCTCTGGGCGAGAGCAGCGGTGTGGCACAACTGCTTCCTGCGATCGTTGAGGGCACTGGTGCGCGGGCTGTCATCGCTCCGATTGATAACGTTGACTGGTTGCCCGATGGATTGATGCATCAGGTGTGTGACCAGTTGGTGGGGATGGGCGTCAACGCCGTTTTCCCCAAGCCGTTCTGCTCTCTGACTGAGCGCACCTGTAATGTACGCCAGTACGAGATCAATTTCGATGACCCCTGGATCGCCGAATTTGCCCGCTATTTTGGTCGCCCGATTTTCCGCATCGAATGCACCGGCCAGCGTATCGCCAGGGTTGAGGTAAAGCGTGATGCCGCATGCGGGTGCGCCCGCTATGCTGCCCGTCAATTGATTGGCGTGGAGGTGGAGGAGGCCCTTTTCAAGGTGGGGATGTTGCATCATCACTACCCCTGCCTGGCGACTATGCGGGTGGACGCGGTCCTGGGAGAGCCGCTGATTCACATCTCGGGTGAGTTTATGCGCCGGGCGGTGGAGGTAGAGATTGCCCCATTGCTTTCTCGCGCCGGTCACCTGGTGAGAGTAGTGGAGACGAGTGAAATGCCGCCGGATGGCCAAAGCAGGCTTGTCAGCAGTGAGAGGGCGTAGTTTCCTGTCCCATCACCTGGCAGTTCACATTACACTTTTGAGGGAGGTTAAAGATGCCTGTTAAAAGAGTTACCCCTGTGCCCAGTGACATTGAAATTGCTCAGATGGCCGAGCTGGTGCCCATTGTCGAGATCGCGGAGAGCGTCGGCCTCAGTGAGGACGATCTGGACCTCTATGGCAGGTGGAAGGCTAAAGTCCACCTGGACGTCCTGAACCGGCTGAAGGAGCGGCCCAACGGCAAGTACGTAGATGTGACAGCCATCACCCCGACTCCATTAGGCGAGGGCAAGACGGTCACTACCATTGGCGTGAGCCAGGGGCTGGGTTACATTGGAAAGAAGGTCTTCACCTGCATCCGCCAGCCATCTATGGGGCCGACCTTTGGCATCAAGGGCGGCGCGGCCGGTGGCGGCTACGCTCAGGTGGTGCCGATGGAGGATTTCAACCTCCACCTGACCGGCGACATTCACGCGGTGGGGGTGGCCCACAACCTGCTGGCGGCAGCTATTGACGCCCGCATTCTCCATGAGGCGACCCTGACGGACGAGCAACTGGCAAAGTTCTGCCCGGAGATCCCGCGCCTGAATATTGACCCAGACTCCATCCTCTGGAACCGGGTGGTGGACGTCAACGACCGGGCACTGCGCAACGTCGTTATCGGTCTGCAGGCCGGGCAGGCCGATAAACAGGTGCCGGAGGGCTCCACTCTGCGGGAGGTGGTGGCCAATCTGCCACACGGCACCGACGGTGTCCCCCGCCTCACGGGCTACGATATCACGGTCGCCTCGGAGATTATGGCCATCCTGGCGCTGGTGGACGGCTACAATGGACTGGCGGACCTGCGGGAGCGGCTGGGCCGTATCGTCTGGGGCTTTTCCAGGGACGGGCGCCCGCTGACTGCCGAGGACCTGAAAGTGGCCGGGGCGATGACCGTCCTGATGAAGGACGCGCTGATGCCCAATCTGATGCAGACGCTGGAGGGTACACCTGCCTTTGTCCACGCTGGCCCGTTCGCCAACATCGCCCACGGCAACTCCTCCATCATCGCCGACCAGATCGCGCTCAAACTGATGGGGCCGGACGGCTACGTCGTGACTGAGTCCGGATTCGGTGCCGACTGCGGGATGGAAAAGTTCTTTAATATTAAGTGCCGCTACTCCGGTCTCATCCCCAACTGCGTCGTGCTGGTCTGCTCTATCCGGGCGCTGAAGATGCACGGCGGCGGTCCGGAGGTCATCCCTGGCCGCCCGCTCAGCTCTGCCTACACCGAGGAGAACCTGGAGCTTCTGGAGAAAGGCCTGCCCAACCTGATCCAGCACGTGGAGAACGTCCAGAAGTTTGGTATTCCGGTCGTCGTCGCCATCAATTGCTTTAAGACCGATACGGACCGGGAGATTGGTATAGTCCGGGAAGCAGCAATGAAGGCCGGCGCCTTTGACTGCGTGGTCAGCGAGGTGTGGGCCAAAGGCGGCGAGGGCGGCGCGGCGCTGGCCGAGGCGGTGGTCAGGGCCTGCGAGCAGCCCAACGGATTCCGTTTCCTCTACCCGCTGGAGATGTCCATCAAGGAGAAGATCGAGACCATCGCCCGCGAGATTTACCGCGCCGATGGGGTGGATTACATGCCGGCGGCCGAGCGGAAAATCGAACTCTACACCGCGATGGGGTACGACAAACTGCCTCTCTGCATGGCTAAGACCCACCTGTCCTTTACGCACGACCCGAAGGTGAAAGGGGCGCCGCGTGGCTGGCGGCTGCCCATCCGGGACATTCGCGCCAGCGTTGGTGCGGGCTTCCTTTACCCGCTTTGCGGCGCGATGCGCACAATGCCCGGGCTGCCCAGCCGGCCGGCATTTGTGGATGTGGATATTGACCTGGCGACGGGCAAGGTGAAGGGGCTGTTCTGACCCCACGCAACACGGAATACGCAACACGGAATACGCAACACGGAATATGCAACACACGTTCCTACACACGCAGATACGAATCCGTGTAGATCACTTTGTTCAGCAGTACCTGCACCGTCTTCCAGATGTTAACCTGCTCCGGGTCGGAGAAATCAACGTCCTCAGGCTGAAGTTCCTCCATCGCGGCGACCCGGTCGTGGAGCTTCAACAACAGCCGGTTGAGCGCGGTGCTGTCATCTCGCTGCTCGACAACGCGGATCCACTCCATCAGCATGCGGTCGAGAGGATCAGCAATGACCATATCAATGCCAGCTCCCATCAGCATCACCATGTAGGTCCGGTTCAGGAGCGGGCGCATCTCAGCAGGGACGGCATTAGAGACGTTGGAAAGCCCCCCATTGGTCAACGGCGGCGGCTCCCAGGCGTATTTGAGAGTACGCACTGCATCAATGCATTCAGGACAGTACTCCTGACATCCGGAGACGGTCAATACCAGCGGGTCAATGATCAGGTCGGTAATGGGAAAATCAATCTCCAACATACGGGGGATCAACTTTTCCAGCGCGATACTGACCCGCTCATCGGCGCTGACGGGGATCATTCCCTCGCCCATAGTCAGAGCGATCAGGCGAGTATTGAACTTTTTGGCCACCAGCGGCACCGTCTCCAGCCGCTCAGGTCGCGCATCAGTAGAATTGATGATCGGCTGGGCTTTGGTCACCGTCTCACAGGCAGCCTCAATCGCAGCCAGGTTAGTGGTGTCGAAGGCCAGAGGCACGTCAACCACCTGCTCGATTGTCTCTACCAGCCAGGGCAGAATCTCGTGACCGGCCTTCTTCTGGGGGCCGATGTTGAGGTCTATGGCGTTCGCTCCTGCCTCGACCAGACGCACCGCCAGGTCCTGGAAGAACCTGGCATCCCGGTTTGCGATGGCCTCTTTCACGCGGGGGGAGATGATATGGATATTTTCGGCAATAATATACATTTCTAACCTCCATTTGTTTGTATGTGGCCCGTAGGGGCGATTGATTAATCGCCCGTACTGCGAATCCGGGTGAAGTCTTCAGGACAGAGCGCACCGGCCAAAAAAGCAGGTCGTTTTTCCTCATTACAACACCTGCCGGGCGATGCTCCGCACTGCCTGATAAACAGCCGTCTCAATCGGTAACTGAACCAGCGGGCGACCGGAAATCTCAAACTCGGCCATTGCCGGGTCCTCCGGGACCGTTCCGATCAGCTCCAGGCCTGTCCGGGCGATGGCCTCGGCCAGCGGCGGAGGCAAACCATCCCGCACCCGGTTTACAATCAGACATGTACGCCCCACTCTGATGTCCAGGCCGGGGACCATCCGTGCCATCTCCCGGGCCGCAGCGATGCCCCGTTGGGTGGGATCAGTCACCAGCAGCAGGACATCCACGTCGCGGGTTGTGCGGCGACTGAGGTGCTCCATTCCGGCCTCGTTGTCAATTACCACGTAGTCGTAGTGATTGCTCAGCCGGTCTATGATAACGCGCAGCATCTGATTGGCCGCACAGTAGCAACCCGGCCCTTCCGGGCGGCCCATCGCCAGCAGGTCCACCTGCCTGCCTTCTACCAGCGCCATCTGCACCTGGTAATCCAGGTATTCCTGTTTGCTCAGCCCACCCGGCATCGAACCCGCCAGCGCTCCACTGGATTGAACCAGTTGTAACATTTCTTCACGGATGTCGCCGATGGTCTGTTCCACCTCCAGGCCCAGCACCAGCGGCAGGTTCATCGCCGGGTCGGCGTCAATGGCGAGAATAGACCCGCCTCGCTCCTCCAACAAATAGCGGATGAAGCAGGCCGCAACGGTCGTTTTACCGGTACCCCCTTTTCCAGCCAGCGCAATGGTGACAGTCAACGGTCCTTTACCCTATGCATCTGTATAAGCGGCATAGGGATGCCGCTTGTACGGTTTTTCGGATAGGCTCTTAGTCCTGCATTACCGCAGCCTGCGCCCCTTTGTTCTGATCTCCCAGGCCAGCGGATGCTCGTCACAAAACTCTTCGGGACGGAACCGCACCGGCTCTATCGTGAGTCACTCCGCAGGAGTGCCGGGATAATTCGTCGGTGGTCCTCCAGCAGATCGCCTGTAAAGTCCTCGGAAATTAGAGCTACATCTATATCGCTGTCCGGACGGGCGGAGCCAGCCGCATACGATCCGTACAGGTATGCCGCCGTCAGCCGGGTGCCGGTTTTCTCCACTTCTTCAAGAAAATGCTCTACAACTTTCAGGACCTGAGCATTCGCTCTATCCATGCGCCGAACTCCCGAACTTGCTCCATTTCCGCCCTGCAGAATTCCCGGGTGCATTGCCGCTTGAACTGCAATGCCATATCCGGATAACGGGTTCTGACAGCGTACTCCGTCACCCGTACCAGGAATGTCTCCTGCTCAGGAGTGAGGTCCAACCCCCCTTTCTCCGCCAGATACCGCAGGTGATGACTGACAGGCGCATGCTCCCCCGTGGAGCGGACAATCAACGCCTTCAGCAATTTTTCCAGGTACAGGTGAGCAAAGAAAAGCGCGTGAGGGTAATCACCGCTCTGCAACAGGTGCTCTGCGGCTGTCCAATCATCGGCCGCGGTCTCAGCCAGTATTGGACCACCCTTTCAACGTCCATTTAACCCCTCGCCGTACATCTGCCCCGGCCCCAGGCTCTCCGGGAAGCGCTCCCGCAACATCTCACGCGCGGTGTAGCAAAGATGACAGGCATCCACATAGGCCGCCTCATGCGTCAGGCCGTAGCGCGCCACCAGCGCAACCGGACCGCCTGCCAGAAGCGGGCCGACTACCGGATGCGCCTGCGGATCGTAAGACTCCACAATCTCCACCAGGGGCCGCTCAAAGAGATTGCCCATGGTCAATCCCTGGCAGAGGTGCAGATAACCGTAACAGTCCACATGCACCCGCTCAGGGTCGCCCAACCGCTCATACGGGCACTCTGTGAAGGTGTACCAGGGCTTCCGGTCCACACCCTCCACCAGCTTCACCGCCGCCCGGCCCCGGAACATAATGGGGCCACTCTCCACTGGTTCACCCTTCGGCTGTGCCGGACGGGTGGCGCTCCCCTCCGGCACCTGGCAGATAAGCAGATCGGCAGGTATTCCCAGCGCCTCCGCCGCCATCAAAGCATAGCGGGCCTGTGGACTGAGCAGCTCGTCGTAATGGAACAGGTCGGTGGAGACGGTCAGGTCGTTCAGGAAGCCAGCCAGCGGCCTCAACCATTCCGCCGCGTCTTCCGGTGTGATGGCCCAGTAGCCGTTGGTCACGATGCCGACCCGAAAGTCTGCATCAGCGGCCTCGCGCACTGCCCGCACCAGAATCGGGTAGTAAAGGAACGGTTCGCCACCCTCCAGGTAGATCCACTCCACCGTTCCCAGTTCCAATGCCTGCCGGTAAATGTCCCGAATCTGTGCCAATGTTAATGTACCCTTCTGCCCCGGGCTTCCCCAGACGAAGCAATGATCACATTCAAAGTTGCACTGATAGCTCACCAGAAGATGCAAACCGGTTAACGGCATGCTACCCCTCTCCCAGCGTTGCCGCCACCGACGGGAACTGGCTGAGGTCAGTGTGCGGCAGAAAGAGGGCAGCATTGAACTCATCAAAGAAAGTGTTGTCCGCTGAAAGCTCCAGATAGGTCATCATCTGAGCCACCTCGGTGACACGGCGGCGCACCTCGCGCGATAGAAGCGCCATGTAAGCTCCCCGCACAGAGGTATTGCCCAGGAACTGGAAGCACTCAAACGGCTTATCGGGGAGCAGACCGATCTGGATCGCATGTCGTACATTGATATACTGGCCGAATGCCCCGCCGATAAGCACCTGTCCCACCTCGCTCAGGCTCAACCCCACACTGCGGGCCAGGATGGAGAAGCCGGCATAGATCGCTGCCTTGGCGCGCATCAGGTTGTCAATGTCCACCGCCGTGATCACGATATCCTCGCCTGTAGCGCTCTCATCCGCCCAGGCAACGACGTACTCTGCGCCGTGCGCTCCCTGACGCACCCTTTTCGTTTGCAATCCCAGGTTGATGTTGCCGCTTTTATCCACCACGCCGGCCGTGAACATCTCAGAAAGCAACGAGATCAGCCCGGAGCCACACAACCCGCGCGGCTTCTCATCGCCGATGACGCGGTAAGTCACCTCGTAGTCACCGGGATTGATCCACACTTCCTCGATAGCGCCGGCAGTAGCGCGCATCCCGTGCACCACACCGGCCCCCTCGAAGGCCGGCCCCGCTGAGCAGGCACATGAGATCAACCACGTACAGTCGCCCAGCACCATCTCCCCGTTAGTACCTATATCCACAAACAACGCCAGCTCCTGCGTGGCACACATACCCGAGCTGACCACACCGGCGGTGATATCGGCGCCCACGTAGGAGGCGATCCCGGGGAGACAATCCACCGTTGCTTCCGGGTTTACCCGCAGCCCGATCTCGCGCGCCGGAAAGGTGGGGAGATGGTTGACCGCAGTGATAAAAGGCATCAGGCGTATGGATTCAGGAGGGATGCCCGCGAAGAGATGTATCATTGTACTGTTGCCGGCGACAACGACCTTGTATATCTCCTCGGTGCTGATGCCGCGCTCCTGCGCTGCCTGAGCCAGCAGGCGGTTAAGCGTCTCCACGACAAGCCTTTGCAATTCCTCCAGGCCATTCCCCTTGCTGGCGTAGATGATGCGGGAGATGACATCCTCCCCCCGGGCGATCTGACCATTATAATCGGCCTGCTGGGAAAGGACCTCACCGCTCATCATATCCACCAGCCAGACGTGGTTGGTGGTGGTGCCGATATCAATCGCAGCCGCCCACAGGCTTTCCAGATGCTCGCCGGGCAACACGTCTACCAGACGCGGCGGCCCCTCGGGGCGATCCCAGGTATCCAGCTCAACCACCACGGTCACGGTCCAATCGCCCTGGCGCAGGGCCTGGCCAAGCTTGCGCAGAACCGGCAGTGAGGCCTGGATGTTGCGCAACCCGTAGCACCTGGCCAGCTCTCGCTGCAGGCGGGACCAATCGTCGGTCTGGTCCTGTAGGGAAGGAGGAGCGAGTGTGACGCTATATTTGCGGAGGGGCTGCTCATACCGGTCATAGGCAAAAGGAAGTGCGACCTTTGCAGCCCGCTTGCTTTCTCTCAGGCGCCGTTCAATTCTCTCCTGGGGCGGGACAGAGACGACAACATCTCCTTCGATGACGGTCTGGCAGGCCAGGGCGTATCCGGCCGCCACATCCTCCGGGGAGAGACGTTGGGTGGAGCGACGGCGTACTGCGCCTTCCTCCACAATAACAGCACAGCGGCCGCATCTTCCCTGGCCACCACAGGGCATGATGATCTCTACGCCGGCCCTGCGCGCTGCATCCCCAATTAACGTGCCCGTCGGGGCTTCGACCGTGATATCGAAGGGAAGGAATCGAATCCTGGGCATCGGTCAGCTCTTCAGACTTCCGGGGTCCTGGGCCCCCGGAAGTCGAAGGGGGCGCATCGGATGCGCCCCTGCTACGAAGGACTCCACAGCTTCAGGTAGGCCGGCAAATCCACCGCCTCGCGTGGCCCGACCAGAATTTGCCACCCCGGCAACGCCTCCTCCAGCTCTCCCAGCAACACCGAGACATGGCCGGGGATGATCAGTTTACGGTGGGTGATCTTGTCGGCCATGTTGGCGCTCCGCACTGCTTTAGCGATGCGTTCCGCATCGAACTTGCCGGCCGCCCACGCAGTGAGCACGCTCATACCCTCCGCATCTGCCACCAGCAACCAGCCGGGGATACCGCTCCCATCCACCTCGTTGGCTACGGAGAAGTAGGTGATGGAGAAATTGGTGGTCACCATGAGCGGGGAATCCGGCCGGGGGTTATTGATCTCATAGACGCCAGGCTGTACCTGGATCGGCTTCTGCGGGTCGGTGTAGATATTGGTGCGCAACGCCAGCAAAGGATAGAGCAATGCCGGGTTGAAGGTATCCAGCACGACAAAGCCAGCGTATTTGGTAATCGCCTGAGTGGCGGCCACGGCAACCATTCCCTCGTCATCTGCCATCTCGCCAGGAAAGGCAATGATGGGATAACCGAGCTGACGGAAGGTCTTCTTAAGCGCCAGACGGCGGATCAGCGTGTTCAACGCCAGCGCCGATTTGAGGTCACGCACGCCGGGGTCGAGCACGATGTCATCCACCCCGGCGCCCTTCACCTGCTCTGTCAGTGTGGCCAGTCCGCTCAACGTGTTGGCCCGCACCGTCAGCGGCACTCCGAACTTTTTGGCCAGTGCCGCGAAGGATTCCCAGTTGTCAGCCGTGGCAGCATAGAGAAGCGGCACTACAGCAGGGGCGATTTCCCTTGCCGTCACCAGGCCTTTTTCCAGCACCTGTGCGTCGGAGGAGATGAGGATCAGCGGCAGCACCGCTGTCTCCAGCACCCCCCTGATGGCTGCAGCAAAGGCATCGCCACCACTGGTGGCCTCGACTGCAAAGCCATCTATAGTCATGGACTTGCCCACGTACTCGACCTTGTAATTCGCCGCCTCTCGCGCTGCAGACTTGAGTGCCTCAAGCGGCAGGTTGTCACGCAGGCGGATGAAAATGCCACAGGGGTTGTAGAACGTCTTTTCGTGACGGAAGAGGACGATCTCGTTGCCCGATTTCACCTCCCGACCGTCCGCAGAAATGGTCACCAGCCGGACCGGCGGTGCGGCGGACTCTGCCAGTTGCTCCCGCGCCTCGTCGGAGACGTAAGGGCACTTATCAAGCTCAGCCTGCTTGGCCGCCAGCTTCATAGCAAAGGCCAGACAGGTTGGGAAGCCACATTCCTTACAGTTCGTCTGAGGTAAAAGCTTGTAAATTTGAAGGCCCGAAAGCGCCATTTTCCCCTCCTTGAGTGGGGGGCAGGTCAGGGACCTGCCCCTACCGTGCACGCCCCTGCCACAGCTCCGTGATCATCGTCCGGATGCGCCGCACAGATTCAGGATGGCGCAGCACTACAATGTCGGCGCCGGACTCGATCAACGTGGCGGCTGTCATCGTCTCCCAGTTGATGGCCCGTTCCTTCCAGTCACCCCAGGAAGCGGGCACCCCCTCACCGACTTTGCTCTCTTTCTGCCGCCAGGCCTCGTAGCCCACGGTGACGATCATCGGCAGTTGGGTCATGCTGTCGCCCTGCAAAGCAGCCAGGCGCAATCGCTCCATCACCGAGTAGCCGTATTCTATGCCGTAGCCAACCGCAGCGCTGGTCGGGTCCATCAGGATGCGATCGGGTGGCAACCCCATATCGGTGATAAGGATATTGAGCTGTTTGGCCAGGTTCACATCCATCGCAGTGCGGGCAGTAACCAGATGACCATTGGCCAGCGCTGCTGCGACGATGGTACGATAGTTTTTCTCTTCACAGATGCCCAACACCAGGCGCTCACCCGCTGCCGCTTCGGCCACGGGCACAAGCAGCTCATTATCAGCATCCACCTGTCCAGGCCCCAGGACGATGAGCGGCAGCCCGGTGGCTTTGAGCACTCTACGTACCACCTCACAGGCTCGTGCCGGTGTATTGGGGTTCCCCTCAGCATCGGTCAACGTCAGTTGCAGCAGGATAACGTCCGCCCCGGCCTTCTCCGCTGCCGCAGCCCATTCGGCCGGATCGCTCATCACCCCACCCCACGCTTCCATCAGCAAAGGCGACCAGTCACCCGGCCTGCGGTCCTGGATTTCGACGGCGATCGCCGGGGGATGTGGTATCTCTCCCTCGAAGTCCAGGAAAGGCATCGCCGCCTCACCGCCTACCGTGACGGTGCGCGTGCGTGTGCCACCCTCAGCCGCAGTTGCCCCCAGCGTGACCTGACGCACCCTTCCCGGCCATTTTTCGCGTAACACCTCCACGGTTGTCTCCTGATCCGCTGACCAGGGCGGAATAACCGGGCGCTTCAATTCCCTGATCGGCGGCTGCTCTACGGCAGGTGGAGGCGCGGGTACTTCCACTTCCACCGGCGCTACGGGCGCGGGTGGCGGCGGGGCGGGCATCGCAACGGGAACGGTCCCGCCCAGTTCCCGCAAAGCAGCCTCCAGAGCACGGCGGATGCTCCCCAGGACGATCTCCGCACTGGCCTGGGCGATCGCCTGCATATCAAGTCCGGCCGGCAATGGCTGGGCCGGAGCGGATACGGGCGGCACAGCCGGAGCCGGTGCGGGCGGTGGAGGTGGGGCAGCAGCCGGAGCAGGCGGTGCCGATGGCGGCGCCTCCGGGGCAGGCGGTGGAGGTGCGGGTGGCGCGGGCGGCGCCGGCCTGGCCTCCGCTACCGGCTCGACTTTCTTTGGCTCAGGCTTCTTCACTTCCTCCACACGCTCCTCGACCACACCTGAGGCCGCTTCCATCTTGCCCATCTGGAGCACCGGATGGTTCACCTCATGGACCCAATCCACCAGCTCAGCCACCGTGGTGACCTTGCGTTCATCTGCAATACGATCTATCAGGTCAGGTATGCCTTCGCGCTCAGCCACCGCCTTCAACTCCGCCGCCATACTCTCCTTGAGAAAACTGGACATCCAGACCACCCGTTTGAAGCCACCGTCCGCGGAGATGAACTTGGGGCTGGTCAGGTAATACTTACCGACACCCATCACGCCAGGGGTCTGGAGACCCCCTCCGGCCATCCCGGCCAGCGTGGAAAAGGTCATGCCGGCAGGTGTCATACTCGGGTCCTCGCGGCTGACGACCATCACACCTTCCACTTCAGGTATATACATCACGATGCACTCAAAGCAGCCACAGGCTGTCATAGGATTTTCCATAATCGAGTACATCGCTACCTGCTGGACAGTCCCTTTAGAGTTACGCTGAGCAGCCTCGTTGGTGCCGGTCCAGTAACCCTTCACCGGATCAATCAGTTTGCCCTTGGGCACCGGCTGATTGGGGCCGGTGGGGTTGATCTGATTCGAGGCCTTGCAGTCCAGCCAGTTGTACGCCCCACACAGACCCAGGCGCTCGGGGCTGATCAGGCAGACATGCGTGGGAGCGAATGACTGGCACAGAGTGCAGTCATAAAATGTATCCACCGCCTCGTCGGTCAGTGTAGCCAGGCGCCTGTTACGATAGTCGTAGGCTACCCGCGCCTTCTCCAGCCACTCGGCATGGAGTTTGGGGTCGGTGATGATCTTGACCTGCACTTTATCCACGATAGTCCCGAAGTCGGAGTGGAAACGGGCGTAGAGGATATCGCCGAAGTGGCGCAAATTAAAGCCCTTTTCCACAGCAGCTTTGCTGATGCGGATCCAGGCGATATCGCGCTGGCCGATGTGCTGGACACCGGAGGCACCGTTTATAAAGTAGTGAATCTGACGCTCCAGCACCGGCTCGAAATCCTCCTGCATCTTACGGCCGGCAACCTCCACCAGGATGCCCAGGTCCATCGCTCCGCCTTCGGGGACATTCTCAAAGCCGGGGCCGATGACTTCGATCTTGCCGTCCTCAACCTGGTCCATCGGCAGCATACGCAGGTACTCGAAAGCACGGCTGTTCTTGCCGCCGAACTCGATACGCATATCGGCCCGGCGCACCACCTCGCCCTCGAACGCCGAACCGTAGGGCACGGGGATGGGGACCTCAGTGATCTTGACCTTGACGCCGCGCACCTCGATGCAGCGCTGCACCAGTTTGGCGGCCTTCTCTGCATCATTCTCCGCCTCGATCTCGTTCCACGGCATCGAGATAACGTGCTCATAGCGGGTGACGCCAGTGGGGAGTATCTCCGGGATCACGGTGTCTGCGATGGTGGGGAAGCCATAGGAGATCGCCCCGGCTGCAGCAGCGTACTTCAGGTCATCAACTTCGCCGAGCGCCAGCACAAAGGCAAAGACCCGGAATTTATTATAGAGCAAAATTTCGCGCCACTGCCCGGGCTTGAGACCGCCAAAGGTCAGCGCGGAACGGGTGGCGAAGCCCAGCGGGTAGATTGCGGAGATGGTATCCCGACCAAATGGGACGATGTACGTATCATACCCCATCTCGACGCCTTCCTCGTACAACTGGTCAATAATGGAGCGCCCGTTGACGTTGCCGGAAAGGAAGATGAGGATATTGCGTCGCTGTAGCTCGCGCACGATAGCCACGGCTGCTTCGTTGGTACGGGCAGCGCCAACGATAGCGGCAAAGCCGGGCATCCGTCCGTCCACAAGCTGAATACCCCATGAACGCAACTGCACATCGTCAATCGGGCCGTTTAGATGGCCATCTGAGAGATGCGGATACTGAGTGCTACCGGTCAGCTCCAGCCCCGGATAGCGTTCCGGCTGCTCGCCACGGGCAAAACGAATTCCTTCGATGGCCTCCGCAGCGAGCAGCGTGGCCATGCCGCAATCAAGCGCCTCTCCAAGATAAGGCACCCACAATTTCTCATCCGGCACCGGATGAAGGAGCTTTTTGGCATGCTCCAGTGGAAAAACCAGGTCGGCCAGCTTTTCCACTTTATGGTTAAGCATGCCATAAGTGACCGGAAGGTAGTAAGCCGTGTTAGGAAAGGCGACCGGTGTCTCGCCCCCCTTCTCGGCAATAGCCTGCTGCAACATCGCGTCGGCCTCAGCCACAAGTGCGTTAGCACCTCGAATAGCACGTGTTGCGATATATCTTGACATAGCAATCTCCCCCTGTAAAAGCGGTCAGCGGTCCACTGCGGCTAACGGCCACCGTAGACCGCCTCTATTCTCTCCTCAAAAGGCAGCTCCAGAATGTAGCGCATGCGCCAGTCACCACTCCTGCCCCACTTGCTCGCGTCATACTCGGGCAGGCCCAGCGCAGCCCGTTTCTTATCAATGTGGGCAATGGCGCGCCGGACGATCTCCTCGCCATCCTCGATGAACTCCAGACGGCCACCCACCTTCTTCTCCCATCCCTCGCTGATCAAGCGTACCACCTCCTCGCTGCCAGAAACCGGGCCACTGGAGCCACCCATGATTACGTAAGCCCCCGAAGCCACACAATAGGAAGCGATAGCCAGCGCCTTTTCGCTCATCCACTCCGGCGCCATACCTGCGGCAGGAATGTCAGAGATATCGTCACCCAGGCCGGTTTCATTTGCCATCTGCGAGAGCACGGTGAGAATGCGGGAGTTATCCACGCAGGAACCCATATGCAGCACCGGTGGGATACCGACCGTCTCACAGACCTCGCGCAGGCCCGGGCCGGCCACCTCAAGCGCCGCCTGTGGCGTCATGTACCCCTGCTTGGCGCTGGCGATCGCCCCACAGCCGGTCTCGACCACCAGGATGTCGTTCTTGAGAAACTCGGTCACCACATATTGATGCAAAGAATCGTGGCACACGCGGGGGTTATTGCAACCGATGTTGGCCACCACGCCACGGATACGTCCGGCGATGATGGCGTCGTTAAGCGGACGGAAGGAGCCCCGATAGACGCCGCCCAGTGCGTAGTCAATATACTCATGGGAAAAGCCGGGTATCAGATGACTGCGTATATCGGGTATATGCGTCTCGCCACGCAGCGGGAAGCGATCAATAGCCCGGCGGACAATTTCCCTCGCGATCTCCAATGCTCGCCGCTCATCGAACTGGATATGGGTGGCTCCGCTGATCCTGACCTTGGGTGAGGTCGTGATCAGCTCGGTGTGGAAGCGCTGTGCTATAGGCACCAGCCCCTGGAAGATGCACTGGACGTCCACCACCATCGCCTCAACCGCGCCGGTGAGGATGGCCAGCTCCTGCATCAGGAAATTCCCGGCCAGTGGGACGCCCTCGCGCATCAACGTCTCATTGGCCGTACAGCAGATACCGGCAAGCTGAATCCCCTGTGCTCCCTTGCTTTTGGCGTACTCGATCAGTGCGGGGTCCTGTGCCGCGGCAACGATCATCTCAGAGAGTGTCGGCTCATGGCCGTGGATAACGATGTTCACCTTATCCCTGCTCAACACACCCAGGTTAGCCTGCGAATACACCGGCGCAGGCGTGCCGAAAAGAATATCCGTCAGATCGGTGGCCAGCATGGAACCGCCCCAACCATCGGCAAGCGCCGTGCGCAACACCTGGTCGAGGAGATGTTCGGCATCCTGATCGTTGCCGACGTGAGTGCGGTGAAGCAGCTCAACCACCTCACGATCAATGCTACGGGGGGCGATGCCCAGCTCTTGCCAGATGCGCTGTCGTCTGAGCGGGGCACGCTTCAAATAGAGCAATGTGCCATGGGTTTTACCGAACTCGTTTAAGGCCGCCAGGGCCACATCCCGTGCCACCTCACCGATAGGTCTCGTCTCCCCCGCCTCGTCCCGGGTTGGCACGCCCAGATAACCGGCCACCTCTGCCAGTTTGAACGGATCACGGACCCCGTAGTCAGGCGCATGTCCCTCGGCCGCTTCCAGCAGGGTATAGGCCAGATCACGGCCGTGGTCTGAGTGAGAAGCCACACCCGCTGCCACTGCACGGGCGAAGTTACGTGCCACTACGGTGCTCACCGTCGCACCGCAGACGCCACGCTCGGTGGCACCCACCAGCCGGCATGGCCCCATCCCGCAGTGCTTACAACACAGCCCCTGACTCCCGATATTGCACGGGGTAATGGCATCGGCACGGGCAAATGCCGTCTCCGCCTCAACCTCACAAGCCAACTCCAGAAGGGCCACTGCCGCGGGATCGCGGCTGGCCTCCTCCGGTGCACGTTCCTTCTTCTTAGCCATATCCTCAACTCCTAATATCTCCTGAATTCACCCGACATCTCGATATCGGCCCGGTTGGTCTCGGTCACCCGGAAGCCCAAAACACTCCACTGGGGGTCACGTCGCAGCGGGGCAGGCTGGACCAGCATGGGCGTCTTCCCTTCACCCACCGGATAGCCAGCTTCCGCCAGCGCTTTTTCGATGGTGGCAACATCCACCTTATTCTCATCATACGCGATAAACACCTGCTGCCAGGCTGAACTGGCGTATACTTCCTCCACACCCTCCAGGTTATCCAACACACTGCGTACCTTAAGGACATGGTGATCGGCCCACATCAGTGGCAAATCCAGAATCACTTTCCCCATAACTCAACCTCCCTGCTATAGTACGTAATACGGAGTACGGAGTACGGAATACTTTTTGCGTGTTGCGTATTCCGTGTTGCGTATTCCGTGTTGCGTATTTTGCGAGGAGGCAGCTATGGCAGCTCAAATCATTGACGGCAAGGCGATCGCGGGCCAGATTTACGAGGAGATTCGAGCCGAGATAGCGGACTTAAGGGAAAAGTATGGCATCGTTCCGGGGCTGGCGACGGTGCTGATAGGCGAGAACCCCGCTTCTAAGGCTTATGTTGCCTCGAAGCAGAGGACATGTGTTGATTGTGGCTTCTATTCCGTTGGTGAGCACCTGCCGGAAGATGCCACGCAGGAGCAGGTCGAGGCGACGGTCAGACGCTTCAACGAGGACCCTGCCATACACGGCATCCTCGTGCAGTTGCCAATGCCTAAACATTTGAACGAGGAAAAGATACTGGCGACGATCAGTATTGAGAAGGACGTGGATGGTTTCCATCCGCTCAACATCGGCAGGCTGGCGATGAAGGGCCGCAAGCCGCTCTTCGTGCCGTGTACACCGGCAGGATGTATTGAACTCCTCGTCCGCTCAGGCATAGAGATCAGCGGCGCAGAAGCGGTGGTCCTTGGTCGCAGCAATATCGTGGGCCTGCCGGTCTCGCTGCTGCTCCTGCACCGCGATGCCACGGTAACCATATGCCACTCCCGCTCCCGCAACCTGCCGGAAATCTGTCGCCGCGCGGATATCCTGGTGGCTGCGGTGGGACAGCCCAGGATGGTCAAGGCCGACTGGGTCAAGCCCGGTGCGGCAGTGATTGATGTGGGAATCAATCGCATCCCTGACCCGACGGCCAAAAGCGGCTCCAGAATGGTGGGGGATGTGGACTTTGATGAGGTTAAGGAGGTGGCGGGTTACATCACCCCTGTGCCCGGCGGTGTGGGACCGATGACCATCGCGATGTTGATGTGGAACACACTTGCGGGCGCCAAGAGGGCAGCGGGATTGATTGAGTAGGTGCCGGCTCTGGATGAAACTATGCGCACCAGAATCTCGGCCGCCAGAATACACAGCGATTTTGTGCGCCAGATCGAGGAAAGCAGTGGACAGGCTTTGCTGGCGTGCAATCAGTGCGGCAGGTGCAGTGCCGGCTGTCCTGTTGTGGCGGCGATGGACCTGCTCCCCAACCAGGTCATCCGGCTGGCACAACTGGGGATAGAGGAGGTGCTGGAGAGCAACACGCTCTGGCTCTGCGCCTCCTGCCTGGCCTGTGTGACGCGCTGTCCTAAGGGGGTTGACCTGCCCCGCCTGATGGAGGCGCTACGGCTCATCTCTTTGCGCCGGGGTGTGACCAGGCTCGATCTGAATGCGCTGCCACCCGAGCTGGTGAAGGCGCTGCCGCAACTGGCTATTGTCGGCGGGTACAGAAAGTATGTGAAGTAGGCCAATGGTAACGCGCATTCCTTACTTCCCCGGCTGTACGCTCGCCACACAGGCCAGGGAATACGATCGCTCTGCCCGCGCGGTGGCGCAGGCATTGGGGTTTGAGCTTGTTGAACTTCTCGACTGGCAGTGCTGTGGGGCGACCTTCCCGCTGAGCCTGGACGACTCGATGGCGCTCATCGCTCCGACACGGGTGCTGTATCAGGCCCAGCAGGCCGGTGAGCGCGTGGTCACCTTGTGCGCCATCTGCTTCCATGTCCTGCGCCGCACACAGGCGCTACTGGCGCGCGATCCAGCTATGTTGGAGCGCATCAACTGGTTCACCGGCCAGGAGTATCAGGGGGTGCGCGTGGTGCACTTCCTTGAAATTTTGCGTGACGAGGTCGGATGGGAGAATTTGAGAGCACGGGTGCAGAATCCCATTTCTATGCGCCTGGCGCCTTATTACGGCTGTCTTCTCCTGCGGCCGCACGATGAGATCGGGCTGGATGATCCGGAGCAGCCGACGATATTGCACGAGCTGCTGCGCGCGCTCGGCGCAGAGGTGGTGGATTTTCCTTACAGCATCGAGTGTTGCGGTTCCTATCTGACGGTGAAAGAGCCACGCATATCTGAGACGCTGGCGCAGGAGATCGTGGCCTCGGCACGGGAATGTGGGGCCCAGGCCATCGTGACGGCATGTCCGCTTTGTCAATTTAATCTGGAATATCCACAGCGTGAGGCCAGGAAAATGCCGGTGCTTTACTTCACCCGGCTGATGGAGATGGCATTGGTAGGGGCGATTGATTAATGCCTGAGGTGACAGTCACCTCGGAGTGACCGGAGGGTAAAATGGGGGACATCTGGACTCAACTGGCACGCTATCGTCAGGTTAAAACGCTGCCCGACGGCTCGCGGCTCTTGCTCCGTCCGCTCACTAAGGAGGATAAGCAGGGGCTGATAGACCTTTTCGCCAGGGCATCGAAGGAGGACCTGGAATATTTCCGTGATGATGCCGCCGATCCGGCCGTTGTGGCAGGCTGGGTGGACAATCTGAATCTGCAAAAAGTCTACCCGCTGCTGGCGATCATAGATGATAAAATCGTCGGTGATGCCACCCTTCACTTCCGCGAGCGCTATCATCGCCACCTGGCCTGGGTGCGTATCTTCCTTGACCGTCAGTACCGCCGGCGTGGCATCGGAACGCTGATGTTGCGTGCCCTGATTGACATCGCGCGGATGGTCGGCCTGCAGCAGTTGTACATTGAGGTGGTGACTACCC
Source organism: Anaerolineae bacterium (assembly GCA_034435075.1). GTDB lineage: Bacteria > Chloroflexota > Anaerolineae > B4-G1 > B4-G1 > JAOAAG01. Next base: position 18,943 of record DAOTYA010000025.1, on the reverse strand, counting down.
AGACGGATGTGATTAAGGCTGTCCAGGACCTTGGCTTTAAACATGAGGTCACACTGCGTGATTACTTTATCACCAGCAGCGGAGAGACGTTGGACATGATGGTGTTGGTGCTACGCCTGGTGGAACGCGGCGGCGAGTTCTGATATGGGGCGCATCGGATGCGCTCCCTCCTTTCCCTGCCGGCGTCTGGGTGTGGTTCTGTTTTCCAGGGAGAGATGATGACGATTGAAACAGGAATCGAAGTAGGGGCGATTAATCAATCGCCCCCAGTACGGGCGATTAATCAATCGCCCCCGGTACGGGCGATTAATCAATCGCCCTTCTGGAGCGTCGTGAGCGAGCGGAGCGGTGAGCATGTTCAAAACTGCTTCTACTGCCAGAAGTGCACGGCGGGCTGTCCGACGGCTTACGTGATGGACTATAAACCTGCCCAATTGCTCCGCCTGATCCAGTTGGAGCAGAAAGAGCGCGTGCTTGGTAGCACTGCCATCTGGCTCTGTGTGGGCTGTGAGACATGCGGCACGCGTTGCCCCAATCATATCCGCCTGGCGCCCGTGATGGATGTGCTGCGCCAGATGGCTTTGGTGGAGGGTTTCGCCCCGCATCCGGCCGTTTATGCTCTGCACCGCTCCTTCCTGGACAGCATCCGCCTGTGGGGGCGCGTGCATGAGGTGAGTATGTTGTTGGAATACAAGACCCGTTGTCTGTTAACCAAGCCGCCCCTCTTCTTCCAGGGCCTGCTTTCGGATGCCAAAATGGGCGCCAGCCTGATGCTTAAGGGTAAGCTCTCTCTTACGCCGGAGCGGGTCAGGCGCATGAAGGATATAAAAGAGCTGTTCAAACCGGCCGCGCAGGACGGGTCTTCAGAGGTGTGAGGAGGTGCGGCAGTGAGGTATACCTATTATCCTGGTTGCACTGCCGGGACGACTGCAGTGGAGTTCGGCCACTCCACCGAAGCCGTGTGCCGGGCGCTGGGGGTCGAGCTGGTGGAGTTGGAGGATTGGAACTGTTGCGGAGCATCTTCGGCCCATGCGCTCGACCATACATTGTCGCTGGCGCTGCCGGGCCGCAATGTCGCGCTCGCGCAGCAGGCCGGGCTTGACATTGCCATACCGTGTCCGGCCTGCTATCAAAACACCCTCTCTGCCGACAATGCCCTCCGCCAGGATGAGGAGTGGCGGCGCAGGATGGAGAGTCTGTTGGGATTCAGCTACACGGGACGTCCTCGTCCGCGCCACATTCTGGACGTGCTTGCCAACGATGTAGGCCCGGAAATGATCCGCGCCGGTGTGACCAGGCCGCTGCGTGGGCTGAAGGTGGCGTCTTACTACGGCTGCGTGTTGGTGCGTCCACCGGAAAAGACGGGTTGGGATGATCCAGAGCATCCCACCACGATGGACCGGCTGATGGAGGCACTGGGGGCGACGCCGGTGGAATGGTCTTACAAAGTGGATTGCTGTGGCGCCAGTATGACGCTCTCCATAAGCCAGGTGGTGGTCCAGCTCTCCAGCCGTATTGTTGCGGCTGCGATTGAGGCCGGGGCGGACTGTATCGCTTCTGCCTGTGGCATCTGCCAGATCAATCTCGACACGCGGCAGGAGGTCTACAAAAAGATGCCCGTGTTTTACTTCACCGAGCTGATGGGTCTGGCGCTTGGATTGCCGGATACGGTGAAATGGCTGAGCAAACATGCCGTCAACCCGCTGCCGGTGTTGCGCGCCAGGGGTTTGGTATGAGGTGAGGCCGATTGAGATCGCGCTCTTTGCGGTTCCGTATCAACCGCAAAGGGTTTTTTAAGATTTTCTGGGATGGTTCATAATTGGTTGACACTCTGCCGGCGTGTGGGGCAGGCTTTCCAGCCTGCGTGTGGGGCAGGCTTTCCAGCCTGCCGTGTGGGGCAGGCTTTCCAGCCTGCCGACAGCCACAAGCCTGTCGTGGGTGCAGGTGCGAGCAGCCGATTTTTCAAGACAGCTCAAAGTGTAAACCAATTTTGGGGTGAAGATGAACCATCCTGATTTTCTTTGCGTCCTTTGCGCTCTTTGCGGTTCCATATCAACCGCAGATGGCACAAAGGATGCGAAGAATGTTGTTGGAGAAACGAATGACCGCTGACGTCACGCTCAAAACATCTAACCCTATTCTGGTCGTCGGCGCAGGGATCGGCGGGATGCAATCTGCGCTGTTGCTCGCCGAGGCCGGGTACAAAGTCTATCTTTTGGACAGCGCCCCGGGCATCGGTGGCTCGCTACACCTGCTCGACCTGACCTTTCCCACCAACTCCTGTGGTGTGTGTCTGATGTTGCCCGGGCGGGCTGCCTATTGCCCGACGTTCGAATGTGAGTTGCACCCGAACATAGAGCTGATCACCTACGCCTGGGTCGAGGATGTGAGCGGCAGCCCGGGCGATTTCACCGTTACGGTGCGGCACAAACCACGCTACGTTAACCCGGATCTGTGCAATAACTGTGGTTTATGTGCGCTGAGCTGTCCGGTTGAGCGACCGGATCGTTATGAGGGCATACTTTACCCGGGCAAGGCCATCTACTCCCCACCGCCCCGTGCCGTCCCACCGACCTATGTGATTGATATGGATTATTGCACCCGCTGCGGGAGGTGTGTGGCGGTCTGCCCAACCGGGGCCATTGATCTGTCGCCTTCGGTGGAGCCATCAATTTCAACCCTCCAAGTCGGTGCCATCATCCTGGCGCCGGGTTTCGAGCCTTTTGACGCCCGCCTTAAGGGGGAGTTCGGCTTCGGCTACTACGAGAATGTGTTGACCAGCATCCAGTTTGAGCGCATGCTCAGCGCTGCCGGCTCCACCGGCGCGAACATTGTGCGTCCTTCAGACAAACTCCCTCCACGAAAGATGGCCTTCATCCAGTGTGTGGGATCGCGGGATGATGCCATCGGCTATGGGTACTGTTCCTCTGTCTGTTGTATGTATACCGCCAAGCAGGTAGCGGTGGCCAAAAAACTGCGCCCCGAGCTGGAGATCACGGTATTCTATATGGATATCCGGGCGCATGGCAAAGATTTCGACAGCTACTTCGAGAGCGTCGCTGCGCTGCCGGGGGTTTACTATCGCCGCTGTATGGTCTCTTCCGTCCACGAGTACCGCCAGACCAGGAATCTACAGTTGCGCTACGTGACCGACGGTGGGGAATTGCAGGATGAGGACTTCGATATGGTCGTCCTGGCGGTGGGGTTCGCTCCACCTGCGGGGGTTCAGCGCCTGGCCCAGGCGGCCGGGATAGCGTTAAACAGGTACGGCTTCTGCGAGACGTACGGGCGATTAATCAATCGCCCCTTCGCGCCTGACAGCAGTTCGCGGCCGGGCATCATTGTCAGCGGTGCTTTCCGTGAGCCTAAGGACATCCCTGAGACGGTGATCGAGTCCTCCTCTGCTGCGGCAGCTGCAGCGTGCCTGGTGGGCAGGCTGCCCGGTGCCAGGGAACGCTCTGTCGCTGCGGGTGAGGTGGCGGAGGAGGAATGGCCGCGCGTGGGCGTCTTTCTCTGCGATTGCCGGGGCGAGATCGGCGAAGTGGTGGACCTGGAGGCGTTGGCGGAGCGCACGCGCCGTTTGCGCGATGTGGTGCTGGTACAGGTCCTTGAGCACGATTGCCTCAACGGCGGGCTGAAGCAGATTGAGGAGGCGGTCGAAGAGCACAGGCTCAACCGTGTGGTACTCGCCGGCTGTACGGCCCGACTCCATCAGGGGGTGCTTGACAGGATGATGGTCGCTGCCGGCCTCAACCCGGGGTTGCTGGAGCGAGTGAACCTGCGCGGCGAGGTGGCCAGGGTGCACGCGCGGCCTGGGACACAGAAGCGCTTCGATCTTGTGGGCAAAGCCAGCGAGCTGGTCGAGATGGGGGTCGCCGGCGCCAGGTTGCTCCGGCCTGTCTATCCCGCTCCAGAGCCGGTGTCGCAGCGCGTGCTGGTGATCGGTGGAGGGCTGGCCGGTCTCACCGCTGCGCTGACGCTGGCCCAACTGGGGCACGAGGTAGATATTGTAGAACGTTCGGCCGAACTGGGCGGGCAGGCGCGGGAGCTGAGGTATCTGCTGGAGGACGGCGAGCTGGACGCCCCGCAGCTTTTCCTCAGAGATTTGATCGAGCGTGTTGAGGGCCAGGAGCGCATCCATGTCTACAGAGGAGCTCAGGTCGCCGGGTTTTCCGGCCGGGTCGGCCAGTTTTCGACCAGGCTGCTCCTCGATGACAGCCAGAGCCTGACACTGAAGCATGGTGCCGTCATTATTGCCACCGGAGGCCGGGAGGTCACCCCGACGGAGTACCTCTACGGGCAGGACCCACGGGTGATGACCCAGCGCCAGTTGCAGGCAGAGCTTGCCAACTTTCAGCGTGGGCAGGGCGCCCGTGAAGAGCTGTCCCCTGACTCGCCCCTTGCAAATCTGCGTACTGTTGTGATGATCCAGTGTGTTGGCTCGCGGGAGCCAGATCGGCCTTATTGCAGCCGTGTCTGTTGCTCCAGAGCTGTCGCCAACGCGCTCAGGCTCAAGGAAGCCTTCCCGCAGCTCAACATCTTTGTCCTCTACCGTGAGATGCGCACCTACGGTTTCCGCGAGGATTTTTACCGCCAGGCGCGCAGCAAGGGAGTGGCCTTCCTGCGCTACGAGCTGCCGCATAAACCCCAGGTCACTGCAGGAGAAGATGGGCTGACGGTGCGTTTGAGGGAACTGATTACAGGCGAGGAGCTTGTCATCCACGCCGACCTTCTTGTGCTTAGCACCGGGATCGCGCCGAATGATAACGGTACGCTGGCGGAGCTGCTGGGAGTGCCGCTGGACGCCAATGGTTTCTTCAGGGAGGAGTATCCCAAGATGCGCCCGCTTGACCTTTCCCGGCGGGGCATTTTTATGTGCGGCCTGGCCCGTGCGCCGTGTTCTGTGGACGAGGCGATTGTCCAGGCGCAAGGTGCGGCGATGAGAGCAGCAGCATTGCTGGCGCAGGAGGAATTGGAGGCACCGCGCACAGTGGTCCAGGTCAATCAGCGGCTCTGTTCTGCCTGTGGACTGTGCGTGGAAGCCTGCCCTTATGGTGCCAGAATCCTGGAGCCGGGTGCCACGTCCGCCACAGTGATCGGGGTGCTTTGCCAGGGGTGCGGAGTATGCGCAACGGTCTGTCCCAACAAAGCTACTCAGCAGGTGGGATTTACACCACGACGGGTGTATGAGATGCTTGATGTGGTGGATTAGCATCAGGTTTGCACGCGAGTGCGAGATACGCATAACTTGATTCCGCGCATCGTTCCTGCCTGACGTGCCCGCCGGGAGTGCCCGCCTGACGTGCCCGCCTGACGTGCCCGCCGGAAGTGCCCGCCGGAAGTGCCCGCCGGATCACAATCCGGCGGCGGCGGTCCGGTCGGCGGCCAGCACACGGCCCGCGTGGATTATGATCCACGCGGCGCATAGCCAAGAGATTGGCCAGAGCCCTGCGCCTCAGAATCAGTTAGAGCCTATCCGAAAAACGTAACCGACGCATCCCTATGCGTCGGTATACCTGACGTGCCCGCCTGACGTGCCCGCCTGACGTGCCCGCCGGATCACAATCCGGCGGCGGCGGTCCGGTCGGCGGTCAGCACCCGGCCCGCGTGGATTATGATCCACGTGGCGCATAGCCAAGAGATTGGCCAGAGCCCTGCGCCTCAGAATCAGTTAGAGCCTATCCGAAAAACGTAACCGACGCATCCCCATGCGTCGGTATAAGCGGCATAGGGATGCCGCTTGTACGGTTTTTCGGATAGGCTCTAAGCAAAGCGGAGTGGTGTTGAAAAGGCCCAGAACAGCGCTCCGCTGGCGCTTCATGCCTGACTGCGAACAAACAAGATTAGAACGCTGATAAGCCCTCACGGAAAAACGTCGGCTTGACAGCTTTTCTACTAGCCTCTATAATACCTGCTCACTTAACTCAACCCATTCAGGAGCGAAAATATGCCACCAGTACCAAAACGCAAACTATCCAAAACACGGGGGCGGAAGCGCAGCAGCCATTGGAAGCTGACATCACTTCAACTGGTTACATGCCCGGACTGTGGCGAAGCCGTACTTCCTCACCAGGTTTGCCCGTCCTGTGGTAAATACCGGGGCGTCCAGGTCCTCGAGATAAAAGAAAAGTAATCAATGGGAGCTGCTCGAATAGCTTTTCTGTTTCCCGGCCAGGGTTCTCAATATGTCGGCATGGGCCGGGAAATTTATATGCGTTTTCCGGAAGCGCGCGCGGTATTCGAGCAGGCCGATTTCATCCTGCAAAGTGAACTGTCGCGTTTATGTTTTGAGGGGCCGGCAGATTTGCTGAATGACACGGTGAATACCCAGCCGGCCCTGCTCACTGCAAGCATCGCTGCACTGCGGGCAATGGAGGCTTGCGGTGTTTTAGATCGCCCGGCGTATGTGGCAGGACATAGCATGGGCGAGTTCAGCGCATTGGTGGCGGCAGGAGCTTTATCCTTTGAGGACGGGCTGTTACTCGTGCGCGAGCGTGGCCGGCTGATGAAGCAGGCAGGCGAGGAAAATCCAGGGGGTATGGCCGCCATCATTGGGCTGGAACGCGAGGAACTGGAGACCGTCTGCGCTGCAGCGCGAGAGCAGAGCGGCGAGTATGTCGGCATTGCCAATGACAACTGCCCCGGGCAGCTCGTCATCTCCGGTGCAATCAAGGCTCTTGAACGGGCGATGAATCTGGCCCGGGAACGGGGGGCCAAACGCGCTATCCGCCTGGCTGTCAGTATTGCTGCTCACTCACCTTTAATGGAAGGTGCTGCCGGGGCATTCCGGCGTGCCCTGGACGAAACACCTTTCCGCGAGCCAGCTGTACCTCTCGTAGCTAACGCCACTGCGGGCCCTGTAACCGATCCGGTTCAGATACGCCAGGTACTGGGAAGTCAGCTCACCTCGCCGGTGCGCTGGACGGAGTCAATCCGCTGGCTGATCGAGCAAGGAGTAATGCGCTTCGTTGAGATCGGCCCTAAGGATGTGTTGATCGGCCTGGTGCAGCGGATAGATCCCGCAGTCGAGCGGCTAAGTGCTGAGAGCGTGCTGGCACAGCACCTCTGATAATCCTGATACTGGCGCCTGCGGCGCCGGGCGTCGGCCTGCGCCGATGCGGAAACAGCGGTCAGCGCAGGCCGACCGCTGGCCGAAGGCCCAAAGTGGACGACTTCTGTCGGCATGGGCAGGCAGTCACTCAGAAAATCCGTAATCTCCGCCTCGCCCGTGTTCACCCGTGTCCTGACCTGATCCGCAGATTGAACAGGCCCTCAGGTATGTAAAGACCATGCAACTCGCTGACCGGTTGTACCGGGTTTTCGCTGCCAATCGGCTGCTGTCAACACTGGCCGCGGTGGCTCTGTGTACAATGCTGGCTGCAGGCGTGGGATACCTGCTGGCAGAGTTCGGCGTGCTGATCTCGGGGGCAGCGTTTATCGCTCTCTGCCTTGGCCTGTGGATGCTGCGCGATATAGAGGTGGCTTACTGGGGCGTTATTGGGGTAGTCTGTCTGCTCCCCTTTTCTTCTTTCCCGTTCAGCATGGGCTTTACGCCCACCTTCCTTGACGCGGCAATGGGAGCGCTGTTTTTACTGTGGCTGCTGCGCATCGCCACAGGCCGACAACGAGAGTTTGTGGCCACGCCACTGGGCCTGCCCGTCATCATATTTATTCTGATCACCACGGGCGCTTTTGTCTCGGGGCTTTCGCATGCTGCGCTGACCTCCTACGTGCTGCGCCACTTCGCCGAAATACTGCTCAGCATAGCCCTCTTCTTCCTGGTCGTCAATACGGTCCGTGACACCAGGAGGCTGGCACGCCTCACGCGCGCGTTACTTTTGTGCGCGTTCGTCGCAGCCCTCATCGGCGTCCTGTTGTATCTCATCGCGGCTTACGTCTCGGATGAGCTGGTCATCCGCGCCCTCTCCGCACTCGGAAGGCTGGGCTATCCGACCGGGCCCGGGGTGCTGCGCTACATCCGCGACGACCCGGCGCTGCCCATGCGGGCGACCTCGACCTCAATAGACCCTAACGTCCTGGGCAGCCTGCTTAATCTGACGCTGTGTATCGGGACGCCCCAGCTTTTTGCCGCCCGTCCTTTCCTCCCACGCCGCTACCTGGTGCTGATGCTGGGTACGATGGCGCTCTGCCTGGGATTAACCATCAGCCGTGGCTCACTGGTAGGGGCAACAATAGCCCTGGCTGCTGTTGCCACTCTGCGCTACCGAAAGCTCTGGCTGCTCATGCTGATAACATTGCTGCTGATACTCACATTGCCGCAGACTCAGGGGTATGTCAAACACTTCATCGCAGGTGTGAGGGGTGAGGACCTGGCCACTCAGATGCGCTTCGGCGAGTACAAGGATGCCCTGATACTGATCGGCCGCTACCCCTGGCTGGGGGTAGGTTTTGCCGGCACACCTGATATTGATACCTACATCGGGGTCGCCAACGTATATCTTATCATCGCAGAACAGACAGGATTGATCGGCCTGACCAGCTTTATGGTCATAGTGGCCGTGTTGTTTGTCCGTTTCTGGCGTGCACGCCGCCTGGCCGCTGCCAGTCCTGTCCTTGAACCATTATGGTGGGGACTCCACGCCGGGGTGGCAGGTGCACTGATCGGTGGCGTCTTCGATCACTATTTTTTCAATCTCGATTTTCCCCACTCAGCCACCCTGTTCTGGCTGATAGTGGGGCTGGCCGCAGCGGCCGGCAGGATACTGGAATTGCCGAGGTCCGGTGGTGACGCCTACACCTATGATGACAGGTTTGTCCACGAGGAGCTATGTCAGAAGCAGACGGGCGGCTGGAATATTCGGCACCTGGAAAAGTGATCCTGTTTGGCGAACATGCGGTTGTCTACGGGAGGCCGGCGCTCGCCGTCCCCGTCTCCCAGGTGCGTGCTACCGCTACAATCGAGCCATCTCCGTCGGGCAGTGGTCTGACCATTGTTGCTCCACAGATAGAGAAACGCATATCACTGGCCACGGCGCCACCGGATGAGCCGCTGAGCTTTGCCGCACGTCTGACCCTGGAACGCCTGCGTATCGGCGAACCGGATGCCGTCCTCACCATCAGTTCCACCATTCCTGTTGCCGGTGGTCTGGGCAGCGGCGCGGCTGTTTCCACTGCTCTGGTGCGCGCCCTGGCCGCTTTTCTCGGTTTCGAGCCGGAGAATGCCTGGATAAGTGAACTCGTCTTCGAGGTAGAGAAAATTCACCATGGCACGCCCAGCGGGATTGATAACACGGTCATTGCATATGAACAGCCTGTCTACTTCAGACGCGGACATCCTGTGCTACGATTACATGCAGGCGCTCCCTTTACTCTCCTCATCGGTGATACCGGCGTCAGAAGCCTCACCAAAGAGGTTGTCGGGGATGTGCGTCGCGGCTGGGAGTCCCGACGTGCTTACTACGAGGCGCTGTTTGACCGGATTGGCGAGCTTGCAGAGCAGGCCCGTAGCGCTATCGAGGCTGGCGACATTGGTGCTCTTGGTTTGCTAATGGATGAAAACCATGCGTTGCTGAGCGAGCTGGGCGTCTCGTCGCCCGAGCTTGACTTGTTGGTCGAGACAGCGCGGGCTGCCGGGGCGCTGGGGGCCAAACTGTCTGGGGCCGGGCGGGGTGGCAACATGGTCGCGCTCGTGGAGGAGGATACAGCCGCCAGAATAATGGAGGCTCTTAAACAGGCTGGGGCAGTGAACGTGATCCGCACCAGGGTAACGCGCTGACTGTGGAGTAAAGGTCTGTGTGGCGTAACCCTCAGCCCGATTGAAATCGGCCTCTTCGGGCGCTCTGCGCCGTGCGTCGGCCTACGCCGACGCACGGCGGTCGGCGAAGGCCAACCGTTGGCCTGCGGCCCAAAAGAGTGACTTTAGTCACCACCTGAATAGCTACTGTGTAGCTACCGACCTGTGCCCCGGCCGGCGCACTTGCGCTCCAGCCTCGCCAGGCGATGGGACAGTTCAGCAAGCACCTCATCGCGAGCCTCTCCCTCAGCCCAGGTCTCCGCACGCACCATCGCTTTCCTCGTCCATTCTACCGCCTGCATATAGTCGCCCGCCCGCCACTCAAAGTACTTGGCCAGTTCCACACAGGATGCAATATCCGTATGTTTCTCCGCAGCCAGTTTCTCCCAATAAGTTCGGGCTTCATCATACCGATCAGTCCGTTTAAGCAGCGAAGCCAGGCTGTGCAGGATACGCCACCTTAGCTCAGGTGAAGATGAAGCCCCAAGGGCAGTACAGTAATAGCGCTCCGCCTCGGCCAGATGGCCCTCGCTCTCGTGCCAGCGCCCCAGGCCGTAAAGTTCAGCTACGTTTATCTCCGATTCACCCCAGGGAGCCGTAAGCACCGAGTGTAGCCGCGTCACAAGGGCGACAATGCTGAGGATGTCCATCGCGTTGTGGTAGAGTACACGTTTCATCTGGCGGGCGTCGCCGGTGCGCAGGTAGTCACGGTACAGCCAGGGGATGAGGCTGCTGGGGACATCATCCTGCTCACGCAGCACACCCAGCACCCGGCGCTCAAGCGCGCCCAGCGCGCAGGATGACATCTCATAACGCCACAGCCGTCTGGCAACAGGCAGCAGGTCCAGATGAAACAGTGCCGTGGTTGGCGGTGGAATACGAGCAAGGATGAAGCGGTTCTCCAGGACGGGCACATCGAAGGCACGGCCATTGAAGGAGACCAACGCCTGGAATCTGGGCAGTTGCTCACTCAGCGCTTCGAGCATGGCCAGCTCATCACCTGGGTCGCGCAGGAAATATTGGTGCAGGTGGAATCCCTCTCCCTGCTCGGGTGCGAAGAAGCCCAGCCCCACGACGAAGGCAAATGTCCCACTGCCACCTGAGAGATCGGTCGTCTCTATATCCAGGAAGCAGGCCCGATGTTGCGAGTCTACGGGTGTGTTGTGCTGTGTGGGCAGGGCGGTCAAAGCAGAGCAGAGATGCGGGCATGCAGGTAGACTCACCTGACCGTGGCGATGGCCCGGTGGGTAGTGACTTTCGGCGATAAAACACCGGCCGTGCGAAGTGGTGTAAAAGCGGCCCGGCACCAGCTCCTCGATGGCAACGCGAGGGCCAGCTCTGGACAGAGTTGCCAGCGCGCCTGTCCCCCTAACGACCCCCAGTGCACGCAGCCGTTGTTGAAGTTCAGGGTGCATTATGCTCACTCGCACCAGGGCGGCGGAATCCAGTACTTGTGGGCCACGCTCTGCCCATCAGCCGAGGTCACGGTAATGGTGTGCACCATAGCATCGCACCCTCGTGCCTTGAAAACGATTGCAGGAGCATTGTCCCACGTAGTGGTGACCCGTTCCCGATCATGGTAGACGGTGTAAGGAGGGGCACCCCCTGTAATATGCAGGATGATCGTTGCCTCCATCTCACCCGGAGCACCCCCGGGGAATGGCCTCCAGTGGTCCAGTGCCGTCGGTACCAGGAAGTCCAGCGGGCCGGTGCTGACAGGACGGGTTGGCGTGGGGGTGATGGTAGGGGTGGGCGTGATGGTCTCTGTGGGGATGGGTGTCGCTGTGGCCGATGGCTCGACAGGGATGGTGGTTTCCGTGGCAGTCGGGAACGGCGCGGGGGTGGCGCTTTCCTGCGAGGGCAGGATGGCCGGTGTGATGGTCAGGAACAGGTAAGGGGTCGGTGTGGGGGCGTTGCAGGCCAGGATACAGATTATCAGACCGCTCAGCGCCAGCACGATGAATTTGTTCCTGTTGCCCATCTCATCAGACCTCAGATGTTTGGCCTCTCGCCTGTAGTGCCTCGTATTTCTGGCGTAGCTCTGCGTAAGCCTGTGCCAGGGCGGCGTTTTTGCGGCGCAGGTGCTCGATCGTGGCAAGGTCAATATCCCTCAGACGGGGCAACATCTGCAGCACAACCCGCACCGCCATTGCAGCACTGGTGTACAGCATCTTCACAAAATCGGCTCGCTCGATCTCCAATACGGTGGTCGGCTCGACCGTGCGGACGGTAGCTGTGCGCGGGCTTTCCTGGACCAAAGCGATTTCGCCGACAAAGCTTCCCGCTCCTGGGCGATTGATCACTTCCCAGGTTTCCTCGTCGAGCTTTTTCAGAACCTCGACCTGCCCGCTGAGAATGGCGTAAAATGTATGCTCCACCTGGCCTTCGTGGCAGAGGATGGTATCGGCTGGATACTCACGTAGTGTGGCGACTTCGGCAAGGTGCGTCAGGTCATCCTCTTGCATGTCTGGGAATATCCGGCGCAGCAGCTCAACTTTATCAATGCTCATGGTCTCACCTCCCATTACCTGGCTGCGGGCCTTCCGCAGCTCGATCACAAAAGTTCCAAAAGATGAGATGTATGTTCAAGGATGATATGAGCCCCCGCCCGTTCCAGTTCTTTCCGTTCGCCAAAACCGCACAGCACTGCTACTGCTATTGCTCCTGCCCGTCTGGCGGCCTTTACATCCACCGTCGTATCACCCACCATTATGCATTGACTGGTGTGAACCCCTAACTTTCTGGCAGCGTAGAGGATAGGGGCCGGGTGAGGTTTCAGCCTCCAGGTGCTCTCACGTGAGACCACTAATGCGAAAAATTTGCTCAGTTGGTACTGCTCCAGAAATGCTTCGGCTTCCGCTCTGCCTCGCGTCGTGACCACTGCCAGTTTGTAGCGTCCATCCAACGCTGCAAGCAATCCCGCCACACCATCCAGTATACGAAAGTCTGGTGCATTATACAGCCCGCGCCAGCTTCGCAGCCGATCAGTGAAGCGTGTCAATGGTGCATCAAGTCCCAAAATGTCCAGGAATGTCATCAACAAGTTACCAGGAGTCTCGGAGGCCATAACCAGATGGCGGGCGAAATGCTGTGGATCGGGGCAACGGCATCGTTCCAGCCATCGGGCCAGCCGTTCTACCGCCTGATCGTCGGTGTCCATCAACGTACCATCCAGGTCGAATAACAAAGCGGCAACGTTTTGCAGCTTCACTGGCTCGGCCTCCACGGGCTGTAAAAGCGCTCTTCAGCACGGGCACAATTATATCATCCCTTGCAGAAAATACCATTTTTACCGCGAGCGTATCACGCCGGGGATATAAGAACCTATCCGAAAAACCGTACAGGCGGCATCCCTATGCCGCCTGTACTCTAAAAGTCAAAAAAGCGCCCGGTGTGGACTGCGGACTCAGGACTACGGATTCCCGTTATAGGGCTTTGACTTCTATCTGATACTATATATAATATACGTCTGTGCGAGAGCACCAAGACTCTGCTTACGGAGGTGTGTTGATGAGCATTGAGGCTATTTATCGGGCAGTGGTGGATGGGGACGCGGAAGCGGCACAGGAAGGTGTGAGAGCTGCGTTGGAGGCAGGGGTTTCCCCCGGGGAAATCCTTAACAAGGCCTGTATCCCGGCTATGACCGAGGTCGGGCGGCTTTTTGAGGAGGGTGAGAAGTTCGTGCCGGAAATGCTCATCTCGGCACGAGCTATGAAGGCCGCGGTCGCCCTCCTCAAGCCATACCTGGCTCAGTCAGATGTCAGGAGTGTGGGGAGAGCTGTCCTGGGTACAGTCGCAGGAGACCTGCACGACATCGGTAAGAACCTGGTCTCCATGATGCTCGAGGGCACCGGATTTGAAGTTATTGACCTGGGCACTGATGTACCCCCTCAACGCTTTGTAGAGGCCGTGCGTGAGTATGCACCCAATATTGTCGGCATGTCAGCCCTGCTGACCACGACTATGCCGGCGATGAAAAGCACTATTGAGGCACTGATAGGGGCCGGCCTGCGGGACCGTGTCAAGGTGCTCGTGGGAGGTGCCCCGGTGACCCAGGAATTTGCCGACAAGATCGGCGCCGATGGGTATGCTCCTGACGCCAGCAGCGCTGCTCGCCGGGCCAGAGAGCTGATAGGCGCTGCTTGAACGATGTATCCCCGCAAAAGGGCGCACGGGATTTCTCGCTGCGCCCTTTATGCTCGAAAATATGTCTGAGTGACCAGGGAGGGCATTGCCGGATGACAGAGCTTCCTCAGACAGCACGAGAGCTGGTCGAGATGAAACCGGCGCATGCATTCTTTATCGGCATTGACTCCGATGGCTGTGCTTTCGATACGATGGAGATCAAGCACAAAGAGTGCTTTATCCCTGCGATCATCAAATACTGGGAGTTGCAGCCGGTTGCCAGATACGCGCGCGAGGCAGCGGAGTTCGTCAATCTCTACTCAAAGTGGCGGGGCATCAATCGCTGGCCTGCGCTGGTGATGGTTTTTGACCTGCTGCGCGAACGGCCGGAAGTGCAGGCACGAGGTGTCGTACCGCCTGAAGTGCCCCGTCTGCGCGAATTCATCGCCGCCCCCGAGTATCCCAAGAGCAACGACGGATTGCGAGCGTACAAGAGCGCTCACCCCGACCAGGAACTCGAAAAAGCGCTTGAATGGAGTCTGGCGGTCAACGCGGCCATCGCAGACATGGTTAAAGGTATACCACCTTTCCCTTATCTGCGGGAATGTCTGGAGTTCTTGCAAGACCGGGCCGATATAATCGTTGTCTCCCAGACGCCGGATGAGGCTCTACATCGGGAGTGGGCAGAGCACGGTATAGATCGGTATGTACGCCTGATCGCCGGCCAGGAGAGGGGCACCAAGGCACAGCACATCGCGTACGCAGCTGGTGGCAAGTATCTGTCTGACCATATCCTGGTAATAGGTGACGCACCCGGCGACTTGAAAGCCGCCAGAGCCAATAACGCTCTGTTCTACCCCATCAACCCGGGCCGCGAGGAAGCCTCATGGCAGAGGTTTTACGAGGAGGCAATGCATAGATTCCTGGCCGGGCAGTACGCAGGGGAGTACGAAGCAGCTCTTATCGCTGAGTTTGAGCAACTGCTGCCGGAGACCCCGCCATGGAGGCGTTGATCGGCAAGGGGTATACTGACAGGACTCTCACCCAGGAGGAAATACGCGCGCTCATCACTGAGGCTTTCAATGCGCATCCTGTGGCAGGCAAAAACGTGCTCATCATCGTCCCGGATGGCACGCGTTCTGCACCGCTGGCTTCACTTTTCCGCATCTTCTACGATGTCACAGGTAACCAGGTAGCCTCGCTCTCATATCTCATCGCACTGGGCACGCATCGGCCTTTGGACGAGGCGCAGATCAACAGACTGTTCGACCTCACCCCTGAGGAGCGCGCGGGAAGGTACGCCGGGGTACGTATCTTTAACCACGAGTGGTATCGGCCGGAGAGCCTGGTGCACCTGGGCACCATAGCTGCCCCGGAGATCGAGCAGCTCACGGGGGGGCTGCTAAGTATGGATGTGCCCGTTACGGTCAACAGGAAGCTTTTGGAATGTGATCAGATTGTTATCTGCGGGCCGACCTTCCCGCATGAAGTGGTAGGCTTTTCCGGAGGCAACAAATACTTCTTCCCCGGCGTTTCCGGACCGGAAATGATCAATTTCACTCACTGGCTGGGTGCCCTCATCACCACCAGGGAAATCATCGGCATAAGGTACACGCCGGTGCGCCGGGTGATTGATCGGGCCGCTTCTCTCATTGACAGGCCCAGGCTATGTTTCAGTATGGTTGTCAGAGGCAGGGACGAGCTGGTGGGGCTATACTGCGGCATACCGGAGCAGGCCTGCAATGCAGCAGCGCAGCTCTCTGCACAGCACCATATCATCTATGTGAAACAACCTTTCAAGCGGGTACTCTCTGTGATGCCCGGGATGTACGACGATCTGTGGACCGCTGCCAAGGGTATGTACAAAGTGGAGCCGGTTGTGGTTGATGGCGGGGAGGTAATTATTTATGCGCCACACATCACTGAGGTCTCTTACACTCACGGAAGGCTGCTTGATGAAATCGGCTACCACGTACGTGATTATTTCCTCAAGCAGTGGGATCGCTTTGCCCGTTACCCATGGTGTGTGCTGGCTCACTCTACCCACCTGCGCGGCAGCGGCACTTACGACCCCGTGAGCGGAGTAGAGCAGCCACGTATTCGGGTGACCCTGGCTACGGGTATCCCCCGCGAGCGGTGTGAGCGCCTGGGGCTAAATTATCTGGACCCGGCCACAATAAACCCGGAGGAATGGGCCGGTCGTGAGCATGAGGGCATCCTGTTGGTGAGGGAAGCCGGGGAGATGCTTTACCGGCTGGCCGCTCCTGAGCTGGCCTGACCTCCCGCGGGTTTGTCAGCCACCCGCGGGAGGCCGAATGAACAAGGCTGCACGCCTGTTGTTGTTACGCTCTGCTGCCCTCTCCTTTCACCGAGACAACTGATAAAGTCCCCTTCACGATCTCATCGCCGGGAGCCTCTCCCGTCCTGGGCTGACGTCCTCCAACAGCGATCTCGAATTCGCCAGGCTCGACGACGCGGTTACCCCTGTCGTCAATCAGCGAAAGCTGGCGTGTTGTTACTGTGAAGGTCACCGTCCTGGTCTCCCCGGGCTGGAGATGGATGCGCGTGAACCCGGCCAGTTGTCGCACAGGCACAGGCACGGATGCCTCCAGATCGGTGATATACATTTGCACCACCTCGTCACCGGCCCGTCCCCCTGTATTTTGAACATCCACGCTGACGGTGAGCGCTGGTGCCTCCATCATCGTGTTGTCCAGGACGAGCCTGTCCTCGCTCAGCCGCAGATTGCTGTAAGCGAACCTGGTGTAGCTCAGACCGTAGCCGAACGGGAAAAGCGGCTCTCCGCGGAAGTAACGGTAAGTGCGGCCTGCCATGCGGTAGTCCGTGAAAGGCGGCAGGTCTTCTGTGGAGCGGTAAAAGGTGACGGGCAATCTACCGGCGGGATTGTAGTCCCCGAACAGTACGTCGGCGATCGCATCTCCCCCGGCCTGGCCCGGATACCAGGCCTCCAATATGGCGGGGACGTTCTCCGCCGCCCAGGTCGCCGCCAGGGCACTGCCACCCATCAATACCAGCACAGTCGGTTTCCCCAGGGCGCAGACCTTCCTGAGCAGCTCTTCCTGTGGGGCGGGCAGGCCTATTTCGGTGCGGTCGCCACCACGGAAGCCCTCAACTTCGATCGCGATCTCCTCACCTTCCACCGTTGGCGTCAGGCCAAGCACCAGGACGACGACATCCGCCTTGCCGGCCACCTTGAGTGCCTCGGCCAGGTAGTCGGTGCCGGGCACCGACCATAGCAACCGGGATACCCCATTGTGCGAAACCGGGCTTTCAAACCGGATAGGGTATATGCGGCCGGCCTCCAGCTCAACTTCCGCCACGTTGATCGTTTGATTCCATGCCGTTTTTTCGAGGATCAGTTTGCCGTCCAGGTACAGCCGGGCGCCTATGCCAGCGTCGAACCCCAGTCTGTAAACACCGTCCAGTGGCGGGACCAGGAAGCCGCTCCAGCGCGCGCCCGCGGGGATGGCATCAACAAAGGCCCGACTCTCCCGACCCCACTGGAAATCAATCACGACATCAACTCTGGTAAACAGGGGTTCATCCTCGAACATTCTGCTGGCATAATATTCACCTGTCAATCCTATGACCCCGGCATTACCGTCAGCCGGACGCAGGCAGGTGGAGGGGATCACACTCAACGTGGGCACCCCTTTAGCCACATCGCATCCCTGGGCATAGTACACCCTGGCGCCAGCCGACACCTTTCTGCGAATACCCTCCAGTGGTGTGACGGCCTGTACGGGCGTGCCGTTATAGTTACCCAACAGCACATTAAGGTCGTTGGCAATGGGACCTATGACAGCTATGGAGTTGACCTCTTTGCTTAGGGGCAGCAGATTGCCTTCGTTCTTGAGCAAGACGATGGACTCGCGTGCAGCCTGGAGCGCAAGTTCTCTGTGCTTTGGGGAATCAACCACCTCATAAGGGATTTGGGCGTAACTTACCTGTTCTGGAGGATCGAACATGCCCAGGCGGAAGCGGGCGGTGAAGAGCCGTCTGACGGAGCGGTCAATGGTCTCCTCATCTATCAGGCCCAACCTGACTGCTTCCAACAGGGCGGGATAAGTGGTGCCGCAGTTGAGGTCGCAGCCTGCTTTGACGGCTATAGCTGCTGCCTCGGCGGCGGTGTCCACTACTTTATGGTGCTCATAGATGTCGTCTATAGCACCGCAGTCGGAGACGACGTAACCCTCGAACCCCCACTCCTGACGCAGGATTTTTTCCAACAACGTCGGGCTGGCGCA
Source organism: Anaerolineae bacterium (assembly GCA_034435075.1). GTDB lineage: Bacteria > Chloroflexota > Anaerolineae > B4-G1 > B4-G1 > JAOAAG01. Next base: position 796 of record DAOTYA010000025.1, on the reverse strand, counting down.
GCATGGCTCCCCGTTGGTCCGATTGTAGGCTCCCATTACGGAGTAGGCGCGCCCTTCTTTCACACAGGCTTCGAAGGCCGGCAGATAGGTCTCGCGCAGGTCGCGTTCGTCAACCACGGCGTTGAAGTGATGCCGATCTGGCTCCGGACCGCTGTGGACGGCGTAGTGCTTGGGTGTGGATACCAGTTTCAGATACCTGGGATCATCGCCCTGCAGACCCTTCACAAAGGCCACACCCATCCTGGAGGTCAGGTAGGGGCATTCGCCGTAGGTCTCCTGCCCCCGCCCCCAGCGGGGGTCACGGAAAATGTTTATATTGGGAGACCAGAAGGTCAGGCCGAAAAACTGGTCGTGGGAATTCTTACACAGCGCGTCGTGGTGCTTGGCCCGTGCCTCGTCGGAAATGGCGGTGGCGACCTCGTGCATCAGCCGGGTATCCCAGGTGGCGGCCAGACCAATTGCCTGGGGAAAGACGGTGGCGATGCCCGCGAAGGCCACACCATGCAGACATTCGTTCCACCAGTTGTATGCCGGCACCTCGAGCCGTTCGATAGCAGGTGCATCGTGTACCATCTGGGAAATTTTTTCTTCCAATGTCATCCTGGAAACCAGATCGTTAACTCTTTCCTCGATGGGGCAGGTAAGGTCTTTATATCTCATTGCATCCTCCTGAATGTGTGGTAGGGTGAGGTAGTGTGGGCACGGCTACAAAAGGCCACGATTCGGTGCAGTTGACTGTGGCCGTCCGGAAAATTTTACCATATGTGGGGCAGTCTGTCGAGTGAGCGAGCGTGTC
>DAOTYA010000024.1:0-5831 GCA_034435075.1 Anaerolineae bacterium | reverse complement strand
ATATTTTTGCGTCCACCCGGCTCGGGCCGGTATTCAGACCGCGTCCGATGCTGCTACAACTGGCCACAGTGTGGGACAACTGCGAGCAGTTGCCTTGCAATCTTTGCGTCCACCTAGTTGTAGGACAACTGCGAGCAGTTGTCCTACAATATTCGCGTACACTCTCGCGCAAAAAAGTGATGGACACCCCCGCGGCGCCCCCGGGTGTCCGTCACTTTTTTGCACAAGACGGTGGCGAGAGCAGGCTGTGGCCGTTCGTGGCGACGTCGGTTGTAGGGCAACTGCTCGCAGTTGCCCTACACTGTTGCCTGTAGTGCGGTGTCAGGCGTGGTCTGGAGACCGGCTCGAGCCGGAGGATGCAAAAATATGACGGACACCCATCGGCACCCGGGCTACGGCTCAACTACAATCTCCAGCCCTTCCGCAGGTATAACCTCGAAGAAGGTGTTGCCAACTTTGAGAGGAATCGGATTGGCTTTATCATCGGTCAGCGTCAGCATATCATATCTTTTCCAACGCTGCCAGAAGCCATCTATGCGCACACCGTCACGGAAGATAATGGCACGGTTGGAATCCCACAGGGCGAACTGGATGGATAAAGCCCCACTGTGTGGGTCCTCGACGATATTGGTATTCCACTGCGGAACGTAAAGCACCACGACGTTGGCTGCGCTCAACTGACGCCCGTCCAGCGCATCAGTGTGCGGAGCCCCGTCAGTCCAACGCAGGTAACGCCCGCTGGCTTCATCGTAGCGCCATTCGGTATCCTGATGTCTCCACGGAATGCGGATAACACGCGCGGGTTGCCCGGGCACCGTCGGGGCATCGGAAAAGACCATGCCGTCCAGCCCTTCCTGCCGCCCACTGACGCCATGAGCCGCTGCCCATTCGCGCACCAGCGCCGGGCTTGAGTACATCGTATGCTCGAGCGGGACATTACGGCTGAAATCGCGGTAGAAAACGGGCTGCCCCACCCCAACGCTCGGAGATGCGATGCGATCGGGGTACAGGTCCGAGTTCTTCATGATCTCCAACACGCCATTGCTGAACCCGGAGCAGGCCAGTACGCCTTTGTAGATCGCCGGTAGCTCGAGGTCAATCAGGCGGCCACTGCGCACCGGTCCTACCCGCTCAGGGTCTTTCCCCAGGTAGACGGCACTCCACCGTGTGGCAAACCATCCCTCGTTGTAGTGCTCGAAAATCAGGTCAGCACTGTTGATGCCGGCCTGAGGACGGACGTACTGACCTGGCCAGTTAGAGATTTTAAGTATCACCGGCACACGGTCCAGTACAGTTGGATCAGGCATCACCTCACCCGTAAGCGGGTTGACGTTCTCAGGCCGGGGAGTAGGAGACGGGGAGGGCGTCGGCGTTGGCGACAGGGTCGGGGTTGGAGTCAAGGTTGGCGATGGCGTCTCCGTGGGCATCGGGGTGGGAGGGGGCGTGCGGGTCGGCGTGGGAGTGACCTGCGCGATCCGGCTGTTACCGCACCCGCATAGTATGCTCGCGATAAGTGCCAGAAGTGCCAGAAGAACGGCTACCAGTGTCAGTATGCGCAGTTGTTTAGAGCCTATCCGAAAAACCGTACAAGCGGCATCCATATGCCACTTATACCGACGCATAGGGATGCGTCGGTTACGTTTTTCGGATAGGCACTTATTCACCGCTCTTATCATAGTCCTTTATGCCTCCGGCTCAAACGGCACCACACCCTGCGGTGCGAGCTGGCGCACCTTTAACTCTGCCTGATCAAGCCGGGCATTGCAGTAAGCCGCCAGTGCCTGCCCCCGCTCGAAGAGCGCCAGGCTCTCCTCCAGCTCTAACCCGCCCATCTCCAGCCTGCGTACTGTCTCCTCCAATTCTGCGTAAGCCTGCTCGAAAGTCATGTTCTCGATCTTGATATTCATCTCTGGCGCTCCTTTTTTCACTCCAGTCGAGGCTTGCACACTACCTCCAGCACCCGCAGGTCGAAGAATTGCTGGACATTGGCCGGGATGAGTACCAGAGCGGTGTCTGCACCACGGCCGGTGCCCCCGATAGCTATGCAAGGCTCCCCCACTCTGACCAGCCCCGCGTCGGCGGCCATCAACGCGATCTCCACACAGACTTTGGTGCCCTCGCCGAAAATGCGCAATGTCTGGGCCACGATCTCGTCTATCTCGTAGGTGCCCCACTTTTTGCGTACCGCCCGGCTGATGCCGCCGAAGGCATGCTGACAGGTCAGGATTTTGCCCCCGGCAGCTTCAATAGCGGCGCGGTTCTCCTCGCTGAATTCCTGGACATTAGGCCTGGTAAAGCCGGTCGCGTGGGTCACGACGACCAGATTATAGCCCCGAAACACCTGTGCGGCCTGGACGCCGGTGTCGCCCCGGGTGCTGGCCACCAGAACAGAGCGGATGCCCAGCTCGTCGGCCCGCCGTCTGGCCAGCTCAAGTGTGTGCGCGGTATTGTGCGGACCTGGCTGCTCGAAATATGTGGTCTGAACGGTCAAGTCACTCATAGCGCCACCCCCTGCTTCGACCAGTCTGGACGCAACTTCTCACGGCCGTGCAGATACCGGTCCACCGCCATCGCTGCCTGTGCCCCCTCGGCCGCTGCGATCACAGCCTGTTTGAGATGCTTACACAGCACATCTCCCGCTGCAAACACACCGGGAATGGCCGTTTGAAAGTGCTCGTCCACCAGCAGGCAGCCTGTCTCACTGGTGGGGAGCTGGCCTTCCAGGAAGTCGGTGATGGGCAGGTTGCCCTGCAGGTAGATGAAGACGCCCTCGACAGGGATGGTCTGCTCCTTCCCCTCAGAGATGAAGCGTACCGCCTCCACCCGCTCAGTACCGATGATTTCTCGCAGCCTGGCTGCAGGATAGAACAACACACGGGGGTGGGAGCGCAGTTCCCCGGCCAGGTGCGGGGAGGCCTGCAGGGCAGGGGTAGGGGAGAGGAAATGCACCCTGGAGGCAAATCTGGTTAACGTCAGTGCTTCCTCCACCGCCTCGTCGTTATTGCCGGCCACGGCCACCTGGCGCTCGCGGAAGAAGGCACCGTCGCAGGTGGCGCAGTAGCTGACCCCCCGCCCCAGCAATCGTTCCTCGCCTGGCACATGCTGTGTTCGCCCCAGCGCGCCTGTAGCGATGATGACTGCCCGCCCTATGTACACGCCCTGGCCACCCCATATCTTTTTGTCCGGGCCTGTCAGCTCTGCCCGGAGCGCTTTGTCGTTGACAAACTCCGCCCCGAATGAGGCTGCCTGCTCACGGATACGGCGCACCAGTTCGGCGCCGCTGATCGGACCGGGCACGCCGGGGTAGTTAACGATATTGCCCGTGGTTCCCAATGCCCCGGCGGTCAGCCCCTTGTCTATTACCAGCGTGGTAAGGCCGGCGCGAGCCGTGTAGAGCGCTGCTGTAGCGCCGGCCGGCCCTCCGCCGATCACGATCACGTCATGGCGCTTTGCTCCCAGGTTGACTTGAAACATCCGGATACCCTCCCAGGAATTTCTCCGCCTCCATCGCAGCGATGGCCCCACTGCCGGCCGCCACCACGATTTGTCGGTAAAGAGGATCCTGCACATCACCCGCTACGAACACGCCAGGCACATTGGTGCGCTGCCTGCGATCCGAGACGATGTAGCCATGCTCATCCAGTTCGAGTTGACCGGCGAAAAGCTCCGTCCGTGGCTCCATGCCCACGTAGATGAACACGCCATCAGCCTCAACGATGCCAGTCTCGCCTGTCTTTAAGTTGCGCACCCGCACCCCGCTCACCGTCTGATCGCCGAGTATTTCCTCTACCACCGTACTCAAAAGGAAACGGATTTTGGGATTGGCGAGAGCCTGCTCCCGGTAGATTTTGGTGGCTCTCAGCTCATCGCGCCGGTGGACAATGGTCACCTGGCGGGCGAAGCGGGTGAGGAAGATGCCCTCAGCCAGCGCGCTATCTCCCCCGCCCACAACCACCACGTCCCTGTTCCGGTAAAAGAACCCATCGCAGGTCGCACAGGAGGAGACACCCCGCCCGAAGAAGCGGTCCTCGCCGGGCACTCCCAGGCGACGGGGGACGGCCCCGGTAGCCACGATCACGGTTTTGCCATAGTATGTCGCCTTACTGGTATGGATAACGAAGGGACGGGCGGAGAAATCCACTTTCACCGCTTCGTCCGTCTCCAGCCGCACTCCAAACCGCCGCGCGTGCTGCAGGAAACGCTGGGCCAGCTCCGGGCCGGCCACTCCATCAGGGAAGGCGGGGAAATTCTCGACAACATCTGTGTTGGCCGGCTGTCCGCCGGGCAGATAGCCGGTCAACACCAGTGTCCTCAGGCGAGCGCGGCCGGCATAGATGGCTGCGGTCAGCCCGGCCGGTCCGCCACCCAACACGATCAGGTCATAAAGCCCCGTTTCTCCGGCTTCCAGGCCAGAGGCCGGGCTTTCCCGTTCTGGTGTGGTCAGATGCAGCTCGAGCATGGTTGAAGCGCTTAAGCTTTAGAACCGGCCAGCGCCTCATCCAACTTCGCCAGCACCAGCGACTCCGGCGCAGCACCTTCGATGTGAGTTTTTTCGTTGATGACCGTGCGCGGCACGCCCATCACCTGATACTTGATTGCCAGGTGAGGGAACTCAGTGGCCTCGACCATGTCTGCGCGCACCATCGGGCTTGCGACAGCCATCTGATGGGCCAACACCACTGCCTGTGGACAGTAGGGACATGTCGGCGTGACAAAGACCTGAATGTGTACCGGCGAGTTCAGTCTTGCAAGCTGGTTTATTCCTTCAGGGCTTAACATTTCCGGACGCCCGGCACTCACGGTGCGAATCGCCTGGATCAGAGAGGAAAACTCGTAGCCGGCGGGAATCCCATAGAAGCGCACGCCGTAGTCCTGTGCCCCGATGACGGCGATGGCAGGGATTTTGTCCACCCCCAATTCATTCGCCTTATCCCGGTCGGTGACGAAATTGTAGATCTCAGCCTTGACTTTATCGGAGAGCTGTGCGATTTCTTCAACCAGTTGTCTGGTTTCAGCGCAAAACTCGCACTCGAACTCCTGGGTGAACATGACCAGCCGCACCGGGCCGGCCAGATCGGCAAGGTAATCTTTGACTTGATTGGCAACTTCCTGACTGATTAATGGCATTTTGCTGTCTCCTTATGGATATATAGTAGAGTTATCAAGCCAGCCTGGAGAGCGCCGTAGCCAGTGCATCGGCGATCTCTGCGGAGGCATCATCAGACATCGACATCACGCACTCGGCGGCATAGGCCCTTACCAGAGCCACGGTCGCCTGATGGGCAGCAGAGCGGATGGCGGCCAGTTGCTGGAGGATTTCATTGCAGTCACGATCCTCCTCGATCATCCTGATAACGCCCCGCGCCTGCCCTTCAATGCGCCGCACCCTTTTGATTAAATCCGCTTTGGCAGACAAATCTTTGAGCTTCACCCGACACTCCCATTAGTGCCTATCCGAAAAACGTAACCGACGCATCCCTATGCGTCGGTATAAGCGGCATAGGGATGCCGCTTGTACGGTTTTTCGGATAGGCTCATAGACTGGCATTGCTGCACCCCAGAATCTACAGTACTGGAGTATAGTATATCACAAAGCCGTCCGCTGTCAAGTGCGGCCATAAAGGGTTCTAAGTGCCTATCCGAAAAACGTAACCGACGCATCCCTATGCGTCGGTATAAGCGGCATAGGGATGCCGCTTGTACGGTTTTTCGGATAGGTTCTAAGCAGGATGCTTCATAATTGGTTGACACTCTGAGTTATACCGGATGCCGTCCGATTGAAATCGGCCTCTTTGGGCGCTTCGCGCCGCGCGTCGGCCTACGCCGACGCG
>DAOTYA010000023.1:0-8284 GCA_034435075.1 Anaerolineae bacterium | reverse complement strand
TCGCGCCGTGATAGTCCACCCAGTGGTTGATGTTCCCCACCGCATCGTACCCGTATTCCAGCCTCAGCAACTCCCCACCCGCTCCGGTCGTCCGTATCTGCCACAGGCGGTAGTTCCTGAACGCCGGGTCCGTCCCTGACCACGGGTCACCGTCGCCGTAGTACTTGTACGTCGTGACCGCGCCGTTGCCCAGGTTGATCTGTCTCATCTGGCCGAGCGCATTGTAGGTAATCCCGCCGGCGTAGTTCAGGTTGTGGCTTTCGCTGCGCAATTGCATCGGCCGGCCGGCGGCGTTGTAGGCGGTGGTCACGACCTCACCGTCGGGGTAGGTCATGCTGATGACGCGGTCCATCGCATCGTAGGCGTAGCGGGTGGTGAAGGTGCCCGCGCCGGCGATGGTCTTGTCCTCGCGCGTGACGCGGCCGCGCAGGTCGTAGGTCCAGGCGGTCGAGCCGCTGGAGTCCACCATCCCCGTGCGGCGGCCGATGCCTTTGTTGTCCGAGGGACAAGTCCCCCCACAATCGTAGATGTAACTCACGGCGTAGGTTGGGTTGGCGGGGCAGGGCGTCGTGTCGGTGGTGTAATACTTCCCCTTCAGCCGGTTCAGTTGATCGTAGTAGAAGCACGTGCGCTGGTGTCTGGCGTCATCCTGCACGATCAGGTTGCCGGCCGCGTCGTACTGGTAGTCCCAGTCCCCCATATCGGGGTCGTGCATCGCCGTTTTGCGCCCCAGGGGGTCATAGGTCATCGTGGTGACGTTGCCCGCCGCATCCTGCACGCGGGTCAGGTTGCCCAGCGTATCGTAGGTATAGCGCGTGCGCGCCTCGTTCACCCAATTCTGCCACTCGCCCATAGATTCCGAGACCGTCAACAACCGTCCATAGGCGTCGAAGCTCTGGCGCTTGAAGTGGTTGTTGGCGTCTATTGTGTAGACCACCGCCCGGCCGCTGCCGTTGAAATCCGGATCGGCGGGGTTCTGGGCAATCCCGTACACCGAACGGCTCGTCGTCCCGTCCGGGTTGGTCACCGCTGTGACGCGCCCCAGCGCGTCGTAGGACGTGGTCGTGTGGGGCAGGCCACTCGCCGGCGGCACGTAGCCCCACTCCCCGTACCCGCCGTTTTCTCCGTGCGTTCCGTAGTAGGGTACCCACTGCTTCACCACCCGTCCCAGCGCGTCGTACTGCGTTGTGACACGTATTTCCTGTCCATCCGCACTCTGGTGCACCTGAATCGTGCGCCCCAACCCGTCGAAGTATTCTTCCTGCCAGTGCGCGTCCCGTCCGCTGCAGGTCACGATCCGAAACTGCCCGGCCGGAGCGTCCACGTAGTCAAAGTGGGTGCTCACCTGCCCCGCGTCCCACCCTGGATCGTCCGGCGCCTTGACTTTCAACAGCCGCCCGAATGAATCATAGCGGTACTCGGTCGCCGCGCCGTTGGGGTCAATCACCCGTTTGACCTGGCCGGGCAGGCCGTAGTCGGCCGCGACGCCGTTCACGCCGTAGTACTCGGTGGTGGTGCACTGGTTGAGCGCGTTGCACACCTGCACCGGGTAGAGGTGGTGGGTGGCGTCGTAATATGTGATGGTGGTATTGCCGTTGGGGTCGGTAGTGCGGGTCAGGTTGCCCCACTGGTCGTAGCCATAGGTCGTTATGTCGAAATTCGGATCATAGCAGTTGTCGAGCGTCCCGCCGCGGTTGCCGGCCCAGCGGTCCACGGCTGTCAACGCCCCCTGAGTCGGAGGACGTTGCCAGTGTTGCCCGTTTCCGTTGTGACACTCTGCTCCGTCGTAACGGTAGCGGGTGCGGCTGGCGATGTTCTGGTTGTCGTCGGTGGGGTGGATACCCGGGTAGATGGTCTCCCGCGCCACTTTGTTGACGATCCAGGCGGTGGTGTTCGGGTAGTAGACGCGGTGGATGGTGCGCTCGTCGCCGGAGATGGAGAGATTGCCATAGTAGTACTCGGTGGTCACGTTCCCATACTGGGCACCGCCCTGGGCGTTGATGTCATACCTGTACTCGACACGAGTGCTCACAGACACATCACCGCTATATTCTGTCGTGGTGATCACATCCACGTGTGCCCATCGCGTGGGGCTTCCCAGAGGATCGGTAGACCAGACCGTATCCGTCTGCTGCAATACCGTTGTCCCGTCCCGATCCTTCCGCTGCACCTGCTGCTCGCGCCCCAGCCGGGCATAATCCGTGTGAAAGACATAGGTGCTCAGCGCGAGCAACGTCACCCCGTCGAAGTCGTAGAACCGCTCTGTCGTTGTTCTGTACCCAATCAGCTCGTCGCTATCCGACCCTGGTCCATTACATTCCTGGCCCACGCTGTTGAAGCACTCCCCGACATACTCGTACGTCGTTTTGGATGGACTGGAGTTCACCCCGTCCCACGTCTGCACCGCGACGACCGTGTAGTACTTCTCAGGCTTGCTGCCGTTGAAAACGGGATCGGAGTACGTGAACCTGGTCACTGCGCCGTATCCATTCTCCACCCGCACCAGCCGAGGATATGGGAATTGCTCACCCCAGTACTGGCACTCCGTCCATGTACCGCCTGGCTTAGGTGAGCCATCCAGGTTACATTTATCCTGATGGCCGCCCAATTCCCATTTTTTGTTATTGTAATCCTGGTACACGAACTTCATCGTTGATAGCCTCTGCCCACCGCCCACACCGTTCCGACCATACTGGTCTATACGCGTCAATCTGCGCTCTATGCTCGCATTGGCATGGACTTCAGTTTCGTAAGTGAACACATGCTCACGCACCAACGCGCCTAGATGATACACACGTATCCTATCCAACTGCCGGCGTGTCCGGAAGATCGGCGTTTCCCCTGGATCAGAGCCAACTACGCTACTCACAAACTCAATCCGCGAGGCCCATTGGCCACCATACTCGTTGTACCATATATTCGCAAGATAGCTGGCATAATCGCGATCGCGGGTGGTATGCTCGTGATAGGTAAAGAGCATCCGGTTGTTATGCCGATCCACCACCTCGTCTACCCGCCAGCGGTAGACCTGGTGTTTGGACGCACCGTCATACGGGGGATGATACACCCGGTACAGCTTTTGCTCCGAGTCGCTGTTATACCCCAGGCGATACCGTGTGCCATCAGGGGTGCGAACGATCCAGTAGTCGTGTTTGTAGTTCGGGGCATTGTCGTCGTGCACCAGCTCGACGTACAACTGCGGCGCATTCTCGGCGTAGTATCGCCCGGTGAAAGTCACCCCCGCCGCTGGCGTCAACGCGTAGCTGACGCCGTTGAGCACCAGGTTGAAGTCCGAAGAGACCGAGAGCCACTCGTAATTGCCCTGATTCCCCCAGGCATAACCTACGCCCCGCCGCACGATGTCCATCGTGTCAATTGACCACCCCATGCCGACCCACTCCGAGTCTACCCACCACGTCGTCCCATCTACAGCACGGCTGGAATAGCTCAGGTTAATGGTCGGTTGTACTCCTCCACGCCCTGGGGGTACCTCGATGGCATAGTTGTACGTCGCAGCGCCGCTGAATAGAGAGACTGCTGGCGGAACGTACAACAGCCGCCAACCGGCGTCCAGGCTGTTGCCCGTGGGGTTGGACGATACTGAGACTGAGAGACTGCTCTCCTGTACCCCCGCCGCCCACGTCGAGCAGTGCTCCACCTGCGCCGCGATGAGCTGCCGCTCTGGGTCGAACAGGGTGAGAGGGACTTCCTCCCACCGGCCTTGCCCGGCATCCGCCAGGTACGCCAGGTAGACGCGGTGATCGGACGGCAATCGCGAGAGGTCAATCAGCCCGGTCAGGTCTAAAGTCAGCGTCACCGGCGCGGTGAACGTGATCCCGGCCCCGGCTTCCAGCTCGAAGCGTAGCAGGTGACCTCGCCCTGCTGCGTGCCGCCGGTAGACCACCTCCAGTGGCCCTGCCACTGCCCCGGCCGGGAACTCGACCCGTACACGCCCGTCGGGTGAGCGGAGCACCCCACCGTCGCGCCCGATTTGCGCCCGCGTCGGGTGCGCCACCCACACCTCCGCGCTCGCTTCTGCCAACGTCTCCCCGCCGCTCATCGCCGCGACGAAGGCGGTCGCCAGTCGCTCCAGCGGCCCGGTGGCGCGCGCCTGTAGCGTCAGTGTTACGCCCACGCCGGGCAGCAGGTCGGGCAGCCGGGCGGTCAGGTGGTTGGGTCGTTGATAGTCCCAGCCGGGTTGACGGGGCAGGAGATGGAGGCCGTCCCCCAGGGTGGCGCTCACAACCACGCCCGCCAGCGGCGTGTCGCCCGGGTTTGAAAGCACGATAGTGAACGTAACCAGCTCGCCTGGGGCCACGCCCATCGGCGTCGCGGAGAGGGCCAGGACAATAGGAGATGTGGGAGACTTGGGAACCGGGGAGGTAAGGGGGAGAGTTATGGTCAGGGTGGGAGTGGGCATCGGCGTGACGGCGGGAAGAGAGGGCAACGGGGAAGGCAGCGGAGTGGGAGAGGTTAGCTCAGATGCCGGCGTCCCAGACTCGGGGGGGGAGGTTGGTAATAGTGATGTGCACCTTGCGCCGCAGCGGGAACGAGCGGCACAGGGAAGAGTGCCGCCAGAAGGGAGAAAACGGTGAACAGGTGGAGCAGCCTGATGGTTACAGCAACAGGACAGATGTGCACAGTGGGCCTCCTTTCCTTGCACGCCAAATTTTGGGGCTATTTTACCACGATCCGCTCGCCTGTCAATCAGTCTCCAGCACGGGTGTTCGAAGCAAATCCCAATCCGGGGAGGGAATCGAGGCTTTGGCCGGCACAAACGCAGCACGAACGCGGCACAAACCGGCTGAAGCCTCGACTCCGGGCGGTAAAAGCGGCGTCGGCGTAGCCACAATCGCTTCTGCTTCGAACACCCAGCACCTGGCGTGTCCGTCATATTCTTGCGTCCGCTGGCTCAGGTCTTTCTCAAGACCGCGTCTGACGCCGCACGACCTGCCACAGTGTAGGGCAACTGCTCGCAGTTGCCCTACAACCGACGCTGCCACGACCGGCCATAGCCTGCTCTCGCTCCCTTCTCGTGCAAAAAGTAGCGGCCACCCGTTAACAAAATCGTAACCGCTTAGCAATGCCAGGTGGAGCTATTCTGTGGTATCCTGAAACACAAGGGGCGATCGGGCTTCCCGTGTTCCGACCCGTCTGGAAGCCTGCCCCCCGCCTTCGAGAGGGTTGGCTGACCGTACAATTGCAAGGACAGGAGCCTGGATATGCTCGACACAACCGGGTGCACGCACAAAGAAGCAGCACTGGAGAACCTTTGCAGAGTCATCGAAGCCATGAATTCCCTATCTGGCCTGGATGGGATACTGGACCTGATCATCGAGTCCCTGCTACAACTCACCGATGCCGACAGGGGCTGCCTGGTATTGTTCGGTAAGAGTGAGCAGCCGGAAGTGAAAGCAGCCAGGAACTTCTCTCGGGCGGATTATGAAGCCTTCGCGCAGGAGCCGGGATTTCAGTTAGTGCAGGAAGTCTTGCAAAAGCATCATCCTCTGATAGCAGAGGGGCTTCGCTCTGAAAGCGACTGTGCCCTGCAGCCATGTTCTTTTGCCTGCCTGCCTGTCAATACCAGTGGAGAAGTGAGTGGAGTGCTTTACCTGGACAGTCGCGAGCCGGGGGCGTTCTCGCAGGAAGAACTGCCGCTGCTGATGGCATTTGCCGGCCAGGCGGCCATCGCCATTGAAAACAGCCGCCTGCGTGAGGAGTCACTTCAGGCCGCCCGTGCCCAATCAGAGCTGGTAGCATATATCGCACATAAGCTCTCCACACCGCTCACCTCGATCCGGGGCTACGCCGAGATACTGGAGAAGGGGATAGCCGGTTCGCTCACGCCAGAACAGATGGTATTCTTCCGCTCCGTCATCCGCAACGTGGAGCGGATGCAGGAACTTATCTCCAAGCTACAGGATATTTCCAGGATCGAAAGCGGACAACTGCGACTGACGGTGCAGCCGACCGTGTTTGGGGAAGTCCTGGAGCGTACACTCGCGATGCTACGAGAGGAGATCGAAGCCCAGTCCCAGCGGCTGATACTCGAAGTGGCAGCGGAATTACCGATGGTGCAGGCCGATCCGGCGCGGCTGGAGCAGATTCTGAGCTATCTGCTTGACAACGCCTCTCGCTATACGCCCAAAGGAGGACAGATCACCGTACGTGCATGGACACAGAGCAGGTATGTCTGCTGCGCTATCTCAGACACCGGCATAGGAATCTCTCAGGAGGATCAGGCACGTCTGTTCACCAGGTTCTTCCGCTCCCAGAATCCAGTTGTCCGGGAGAAGTTCGGGGCCGGGCTGGGACTATGTATCGCCAGACATCTGGTCGAGATGCATGGTGGGGCAATATGGATCGCCAGCCAGGAAGGAGAGGGTACGACCGTCACGTTTACGGTGCCGGTTGCTACGCCCCTGACTGCTCACTTCTGCTCAGAGTAATTTCGCTCCCCGCAGGTACCCGGCGGAAAAGGGTGGCATCGCCCAACACACGCCCCACGATATTGACCGGGCTATAGGCTCGCGGGCGCTCGTCGGTGCTGACCGGCGTGGGGCCGAAGAAGATGCAGAAGGCATGGCCCACCGGCCAGTAGCCCAGCTCCCCTACCTCGACCTCGGTGCGGGCATCCGGCGCCTGTTCCGCCTTCACGGGGATCTCGAAATAGATCTCATCTCCCCACACATTCGCCCGCCCGGTGATGGGCAGGGCCTCCCAAATCTGCCGGGCCGTAGGAGTGTCATTGAGCATCGCTTCCACCGTCACAGAAACAGCACTGATAGTGATCCTTCGGCTCACCTTTCACCTCCCGTAATGCGGTCATTCAATCAGGGTGGTTTGCCAGAGCACGTGCCAGGTAGCGGACCATCACTGTCCCTGCCTCCTCAGCGGTGCGACCAAAAGAGACCACGCCATCTTCATGCCCTCCCATCGAGAAGATGAGCTGTTCCCTGACCGGCGTCTCCCGGAACAGGCGGCACACTTCCTCAGCCATTTCCGGGGTGCCGTAGGCAACGTTTTCCCTGGTGACAGGTATGCCCAGGGCAGGAGCGGCATGCCAGATATGGGGTGAGTGCACGTGGATCACAAAGCGCAGGCTCTCATCAAGCGCATAAAGTGTGCCGTGAGTGAGCGATTCTGAGGAGGGCGGAATGGGGCCCTCAGCTACCACAAGGTTCTGGTCGGGGTGGCACTCCACCACGATAGAATAGTGCTCCGGCTTCAGCCAGGCCATGCTACCGGTCTGTGTGCCGCTGATGACAAATCGCCTGGAGTGAGGTGGGGAGTCATAAGGCTCCAGGCGCTGGCTGATGTTACCGTAGCCGAACCCCCAGTAGCGGTCAGGACTCTGGCCGATCAGTTGCATCAGATAGAAGATATGGCGCCAGCCGTTGATCTCGCGCAGCTCTTCGGCGGGCAGTGGCGGCGACGGCGTAAATTGCAGATTGAACTTAATCGTACCTTCTATGGACATGGGTCACCCCCCCCTGAGCAGAATAATCCGCAACTACCAAAGCTATACTGGGAACGGGTAAGAATTGGACATTTAACGTAACTTGTATACTGGACCTTAGAGCCTATCCGGAAATTGTAACCGACGCATCCCTATGCGTCGGTATAAGCGGCATAGCATCAGGTTTGCACGCGGGTGTGAGATACGCATAACTCGATTCCGCGCGTCGTTCCTGCCGGACGTGCCCGCCTGACATGCCCGCCTGACGTGCCCGCCTGACGTGCCCGCCTGACATGCCCGCCTGACGTGCCCGCCGGATCACAATCCGGCGGCGGCGGTCGGCGGCCAGCACCCGGCCCGCGTGGATTATGATCCACGCGGCGCATAGCCAAGAGATTGGCCAGAGCCCTGCGCCTCAGAATCAGTTATGCGAATAAGAAAGCCTGCAGAAAGGTGATGACAGGGATGCCGCATATACCGACGCATCCCCATGCGTCGGTATAAGCGGCATAGGGATGCCGCTTGTACGGTTTTTCGGATAGGCTCTAAGTACGGCGAGCATGTCCGATGGCTTTGCACCGGAGGTCAAATCCACGTCGGGGAATAACCCGGGTGCCCGTCACTTTTTGGTTGCAGGACAACTGCAAACAGTTGTCCTACTTTGTGTCCACCCGGCGTGGCGCGGGCGTCCGAAGAGGGCAATTTCAATCGGGTGCAGTTGCTCTCATTTACCGGAGAGCAAAGTCGCCCAATCTGCGCTCGAATCTCGTTGAATTGTGGCCAATAGACCGGGAAATTCGCATCATAGCATCGGGTTTGCACGCG
>DAOTYA010000022.1:0-13759 GCA_034435075.1 Anaerolineae bacterium | reverse complement strand
ATAGCCAAGAGATTGGCCAGAGCCTTGCGCCTCAGAATCAGTTATGCGAATAAGAAAGCCTGCAGAAAGGTGATGACAGGGATGCTACCTGTACGGTTTTTCGGATAGGCTCTTAGTGCCTGTCCAAAAACTGTGGGATGGGCTTTACAGCCTGCCTGGACAGCCTGAAATTCGGATAGGCTCTCAGTGCTACAGGCTCCCTGTAGACAGCAAGAGCTCGGGAACCAGGGGCAGAGACATATGCAGATCGAAGCAACCTCGTTGTCACAGAAAATTCCGCCTCGTATCGCTCGCCTTGTGGAGCTGGCGTATAACTACTGGTGGAGCTGGCATCGCCAGGCCAGAGATCTGTTTAAGATGCTCGATTACCCGCTCTGGCATAGCACTGGCCATAATCCGGTGAAGATGCTGTTGGAAGCGTCACCGGAACGGCTCGAGATGCGGGCATCCGACCCCTTGTTTCTGCGCCAGTACGATGCTGTAATGATGGCATTCGATCGCGATATGAGCAACGGTCATCTCTGGTTCCCCTGTAAATATCCCCACCTGACAGGCCGCCCTGTCGCGTATTTCTCGGCCGAGTTCGGGTTGCATAGATCGCTGCCTACCTACGCTGGCGGACTGGGGGTGCTGGCCGGTGATCACTGTAAGGAAGCCAGTGACCTGGGCCTCTCTCTGGTCGCAGTTGGTTTCCTTTATGAGCTGGGGTATTTCCATCAGCACATTACTGCTGACGGGTGGCAGGAAGCAGTCTACCCTCGCTTCGAACCGTCGGAGACCGCTATCCGCAGGGTTTTGACGGATAATGGAGAATGCTTATCCGTCCCGGTCGAGCTTGGCGAACGAACGGTTTACCTGCAGGTCTGGCATGTGCAGGCCGGGCGCACTCACGTTTACCTGATGGACGCCGACAACGAGCAAAACATGCCCTGGGACAGGGAGTTGACGGCCCGGCTATACGGAGGCGATCAGGAGGTACGCATCCAGCAGGAGATTGTGCTCGGTATAGGCGGGGTGCGTGTCCTGCGCGCGCTGGGCATAGACCCGTTCGTTTTCCACCTGAACGAAGGTCACTGCGCTTTCGCCACCCTTGAGCGGATACGTGAGCAGGTGGAAGCCGGCCTGAGCTTTGACGAAGCAAAAGAAGCGGTGCGTGCCACGACCGTCTTCACCACCCATACGCCAGTACCGGCCGGTCATGATGTTTTCTCCTTCCACATGGTCGAGAAATACTTTCACTCTTACTGGCCACGTCTGGGCCTGAGCCGCGAGCAGTTCCTGGAGCTGGGTAGCCACGAGGGGGGGTTCAATATGACCGCGCTTGCCCTGAGAATGTGTGGCCGCAGCAACGCTGTCAGTGCACTGCACGGAGAGGTGACGCGCCGCATGTGGCAGTCATTGTGGCCCGGCGTCGAAGTGGAGCGTGTCCCCATCCACCACGTCACCAACGGCATCCATGTCCCCTCTTGGGTGGGCGAGGCCATGTATAAGGTTTATCGTAAGTACCTGGGGTCCGACTGGATCGAGCGACATGACGACCCGGTGTTATGGGAACGTATCTTCGATGTGCCTGATGAAGAATTGTGGGCAGCTCATCTGTGCCTGAAACGCAAAATGATGAGCCTGATCCGCGAACGGGCACGTCAGCGCAGGATGGAGAATCATCTGAATGCCGAGCAGATATTGTGCTCAGGGACATTTCTCGACCCGGATGCGCTTATTATCGGTTTCGCACGTCGCTTTGCCACCTACAAACGCGCCACCCTGATATTCCATGACCTGGAGCGGCTCAAGCGACTGCTACATAATAGATACCGGCCGGTGCAGATCATCTTCGCGGGCAAAGCTCACCCGGCTGATGAGGGTGGTAAGCTCCTCATCCAAAAGGTCTATAATGTGGCACGGGATACAGAGGTGGGAGGACGCATCGCCTTTGTGGACGACTATGATCTCCAGGTGGCACATTACCTGGTCCAGGGTGTGGATGTGTGGCTCAATACGCCGCGCCGTCTCTATGAGGCCAGCGGCACCAGCGGCCAGAAAGCGGCTATCAATGGCATTCCCAGTCTGAGCGTGCTTGATGGGTGGTGGGCGGAAGGGTATAATGGGGCTAACGGATGGGCTGTCTGTACTACGGCCTGTACGAGTGAGCAGGAGCAAGATGCTGCCGATGCAGATGCTCTCTATCGCCTGCTTGAGGAAGAAGTGGTGCCGTTGTTCTATCAGCGTGATGCGGATGATGTGCCCCGTGGCTGGGTCAGGGTAATGAAGGAAACCATTCGCACAACAGCGCCTGTCTTCTGCACCCGCCGCATGCTCAAGGAATACACCGAATTATTCTATGTCCCGGCAGCGCAGCGTGTAGAAGGGTCAGAGACCCCTTGAGTACCGGCCGATGTCCACCTGGTTTGCGCGGCGGGCCTATGACCTTGTCGGAGCGCTTGCAAATTTCTACTATACCCGCAAGTACGGCGCTATGGCTCGCCACCTGGGCCGCCCCGGGTATGCCGCCGAGGGTGAGCGCGGGTTCATCATCATCCAGATTGATGGCCTCTCTTATGACCACCTGATGGAGGCCGTTAACGCAGGTTATATGCCCTCTCTGGGGCGACTCCTGGCGGAGCGGGAGCTGCTCGTAGCACCCTGGCGTTGCGGACTTCCAACCACCACTCCGGCCACCCAGGCAGGCCTGCTCTTCGGCAATCGCTTCGACATACCGGGCTTTCGCTGGTATGATAAAGAGCGTCAGCAGGTGGTATCGGTCAGAAGGCCAGACCAGGTATATGCCGTGCGTGCCAGGATCAGCCAGGGGCGGCCTGGTATCCTGCGCGGCGGGTCCTGCTATGTCAGCATCTTCGACGGGGATGCAGACCTGGCCCTGTTTACCCTCAGCGCGCTCACCCCACGGCGCTTCTTCGAGAACGTACGTGGGCTGGGTTTGCTACTCCTGTTCTTGCTGAGCCCGCTCCGCGTTTTGCGTCTGGCGGGGCTGGTCATCCTCAGTTATCTGGCCGGTCTGAGCAGACGCCTGGTGGCGCTGATGCGACCTGGAGTGCTCAATCCCTTCGACATCCTTTCACCCCTGCTCCACGCGGTAAGCGATGTTCTGATCACAGAGGTGCAGACCTTTGGCGTATTGCTGGATATTTATCGGTGTGCGCCTGCCATCTACGCCAATTACAACAGTTATGACGAGGTAGCGCATAAGCTGGGAGCAAATCATCGTGCCGCATTCAGGGTCCTGCGCGGTATAGATAAGCGCATCCGCCAGATCAGACGGATGTGCGCCCGTTACAGGCGCCGCAAATATGATCTCTATGTGCTCTCTGACCACGGTAACTCCCCCTCCATCCCTTTCAGTTGGCACCAAAAAATGAGCCTGGGCAGATACGTTATCTCACTGATCGGTGAGGAGGTATCCCTGGATGAGGAAAGGGAAGATAACATCCACTCCAGTGAGAAGAAACGTTACCTTTTGGAGGAGCTGGAGACCCTGGAGTGCCGTCTCTCACCGCGTATGCGCCGCATGTTCGGAGCGCTGAGAGGCTATGTGAACCGTCGCACGTTGGAGGATTACGCACTTGACTACGATTCCCAACGGCAACAGGATGTGATCGTCTCAGCCTCCGGACCTCTGGCTCATGTTTACTTTAATGTCAGCCCCCGTCCACTGGACCTGATTGAGGTCATCCTGCTCTATCCGCGTCTGGTTGACGGACTGCTGACTACCCCCGGCATCGGCGCGCTGGCCGGACGGGCCGGCAGGCGTACTGTGGTGCTGGGGCCGGAGGGGGGTATGGTGGTGTTGGAAGATGGACGGGAGAGTGTCAGGTGGCCTCATCCGCTGGCTCCTTTTGGTGATGCCAGTTACTGGGCTGTTCAGATACATCGTCTGGCCCACTTCCCGCATGCTGGTGACATTATCGTGCTGGGAGGGGTTGAGCCGGACGGCAGGATCGTGGGCTTTGAGGAACAGATAGCCACACACGGAGGTCTGGGTGGGGCACAGGGACGCCCCTTCATTGCCTGGCCTGCGGAACGGCCGCTCGCACCGGATAAGCTGAACGACGCTCAGGAGCTTTACGACTACTTTATGCGAGTTTATTTTGACAGTGATCCGGATGGCACAGAGTTTGCCACTACCGGCGAGCTGTAATATAATCACTTAGAACCTATCCGAAAAACCGTACAAGCGGCATCCCTATGCCGCTTATACCGACGCATAGGGATGCATCAGTTACGTTTTTCGGATAGGCACTTACTACCGCAGGGGAGAGGGCTGCTTGGAGGAGCATCATTTACCAGAGGAGACCGGTTTCGAGGAGGTCCAGGCAGAAGCAGAGCTGGAGCAGGAGACGGAGGAGCCCCGCCGTGAGGGCAGGCCATCATTAGTACGCGCCTTGGGGGTATATTCGGCGCTCCGTGAGACTTTTGAGACCGCTTTGCTGGTCGCAGTGGTAATCCTGCTCGTCAATTCGACCACTGGCCGTTTTAGGGTACACGGGTTCAGTATGGAACCAACTTTGCATGATGGTCAGCACATCATAGTGAGTAAGGTAGTCTATATGATCCATTCACCCGAGCGGGGAGACGTGGTCGTGCTCCGCACGCCGCACAACCCTGGCGGGAATTATGTTGTCAGGCGCATTGTGGGATTGCCCGGCGAGCAAATCGAAATTCGGGATGGAAAAGTTCTGGTAAATAGTGTACCACTGGAAGAACCGTACACCACAGAGCCAGGCCTGTACTCCGGCACCTGGGTATTGGAAAGTGATGAGTATTTTGTCCTCGGAGATAACCGCCGTAATTTCAGCGGCTCCCATAATTGGGGGGTGTTCACCGGGGAGAATATTGTGGGGAAGGCCTGGCTGTGTTACTGGCCGCCGGAGAATTGGGGGCGGGTCAGACATTATGCCTTTGCCGAGGCTGAACCGTAAGGAGTGCTAAAGATGCGGGAACAATTGGGTACTTCCTGGTTGGTGGCAGATTACTTCACTTACAGGCATCGTGTCTCCGGCAGGCTGGACGTGCGCAGCAAGAAACTGGCCACTCAACTCAACGATACAGCCTCCTCTTTCATCGAGCTGGAGGATGCCTATATCTCTAATGTGGAGCGTCCGGCAGAAATCATTGCCAGCTACGCGACATCAATTATCCGTAAAAGAAATATCACGGCCGTCGCTGTCGCCAGGCAGGAGGACGGTCTGCTGCGGGAACAGACCTATGGTAGCTATATGGGGGCGTACCTGCCCAGGGTTTTCCTGACCATACCTGCCTTCGAGATCGAGGGCTACCTGCGTCTTTCAAGCAAATTAGACCTGCGCACGGTGCTGACCAGCGGCACTGACTTCTTCATCCCGGTGCTCGATGCCACAATGAGGTCCTCAATACGTCCCGATTTTGTCTTCACCGGCGGTGCCATACTGGTGAATAAGGAACACATCGGTATCGTCTGCATGTCAAAAGAGCAGGAGTAATCAGCGATGGCCAGGATTCTGGTGATTGACGACGAGGCAGAATTGCTTGACATGATGCGCCTGGTGTTGGAGAAGCGGGGAGGACATCAGGTCATCTTGAGCGCCGATGGTGCGGATGGGCTGGCCAGGGCGCGGGCCGACCCACCTGACCTGGCAATCATAGACGTGATGATGCCCGGCATGACCGGTTATGAGGTGTGCCGGCAATTGCGTGCCGACCCTGCCACGGCGTACATTCCTATCCTTGTCCTCACCGCCCGTGCTCAGCCTATGGACCGTGAAGCAGCCCTGGCCGCCGGTGCCGATGCCTACCTGGCCAAGCCGGTGGTTATGCCGGAGTTGCTCAGGCAGGTTGACGGGCTGCTGACAAAGCGGGCGAAGAAATCGCCCCTGCCCGGGACCGTTGTGCTGTTGAGCCTGCGTGGGGGTGTCGGTGTCACCACCCTGGCCGTTAACCTGGCGGTGACACTGGCGGTCGTTGACAAAAGCGCAACCTGCCTGGCGGACCTGTGCCCCTCCTCAGGCCATGTGGCGCTTCAACTGGGGCTGCGCCCGGAGCCGAACTGGTCAGCTTTGACTCAACCCCCCAGCCTGGAAACCTTAAACGCGCTCCTCCTGCAGCACCGGTCCGGTCTGCATGTCCTGGCAGCACCGTTCTTCCCTGTGATAGGGCAGGGCCTCTCCAGAGAAGTGACCCAGGCCGTGCTCAATCTGCTGCAACAACGTTTTGCCACGCTCGTCCTGGACGTACCATCGGTACTGAACGAGACCACTATAACAGCACTGGAAATGGCCTCGCTCGTGGTATTGGTGCTCACTGCGGAGCCGCCTTCTATACAGACTACCGCGGGCACGTTGAGGGTGCTCAGCAGATGGGCGGATAAGTTGCGCGTGATCCTTAATCAGGTTGTGCCTGGCCCCCAGCCACCGGCCGATGCCATCGCGCGCGCGCTCAAGACCCCACTGGTCGGAGTTGTTCCCTTCGAGCCTGCCCAGGCTCAGGCTTTGGCGCGTGGAACCCCGCTTGCCCTTGAAACCCCCGCCTCGCCACTGGTGCAGGCGGTCAGGGGAGTGGTCCAGACTATGGGCACTTATATTCCCCAAGGAACAAGATGAACCGCACATTCAGTTCACTGGCTGCACTTTTCACGTTACTGGGTTTATTTAGCTGCTGTTGCCTGTGTGGAGATATTGACTGGCCCGACTGGGAGTGGGAACTTCTGCCCACCATCATGTTCGAGATGACGCCTGCCCCCAGGACTCCCACGCCTGAGCCGACGAAGATCATCATCACCGAGCCACCCGGCGCGATAGGAGCTGAGACAGAGCGATTACTGGAGACGACGCTGATCCCCGAAAGGGACCTGCATAACCTGGCTATCCGACTGCGCGGCCTGCCCCCGGACACCCCCCGTACCATCAACCCGGATGGCGCGCCAGATTATCCGGTGGGGACATGTCGCACCTTCCACGCCTCCAACATGGACACGGACGAGCAGTTTGACCTGACCGCCTGTCTCCGTTACAAGAACGACGTGGTGTATATGTGGGTGGAGGATGGCGTGAAAGTGGACGAGAAATCACTGAGGGCTGCAGCGGACCTCTTCGCCACACACACCTACGTTACTAATCGCGAGTTCTTCGGGTCAGAGTGGAGCCCAGGTGTGGACAATGACCTTCATCTCAGTATCCTGCATGCGCGCAACCTGGGTGACTCAGTGGCCGGCTATTACTCCTCCGCCGACGAGTTCGTCCCTGCTGTACGGGAGGACTCTAATACGATGGAAATGTTCTACATCAATATCGAAAACGTCAGCGTCAACAGCTCCTTTTACAACGGTGTGCTGGCTCACGAATTCCAGCACATGATCCACTGGTACAACGACCGTAACGAAGAGACCTGGGTGAACGAGGGCTTCTCAGAACTGGCGATGTATCTTAACGGATTCGATGTCGGGGGCAGTGACTGGACTTTTTCAAGAGCCCCGGATACACAACTCAATTCCTGGCCCGAGGGGCCAGGGACGGCCGGCGCCAATTATGGGGCAGCGTACCTGTTTACATCTTATTTTCTGGATCGCTTTGGTCATCAGGCCACCCAGGCGCTGGTTGCCCACGATGAGAACGGCTTTGCCTCGGTGGACGCGGTTCTCGCGGACCTGGGCACCGGGATGACCCACGAGGACTTCTTCGCCGACTGGGTGATCGCCAATCTGCTGGATAAACCCGAGCTTGCCGATGGCCGCTACGGCTATGAGGATATTGATCCTCCCTCTATGCGGATTGATGCCACCTACCGCGAGACTGACTACCCTGTTGCCCGCCATACTACCGTCCACCAGTACGCAACTGACTATATTGAGTTGCGCAGTCCCTTCCCTCTCTTGTTCCGCTTTACCGGCTCAACCCAGGTCCCCCTGGTTGATACCACCGCTCACAGTGGCCAGTACGTATGGTGGTCGAACCGGAGCGATGACTCGGACATGATGCTCACACGAGCCTTCGACCTTTCGGACGTGAAAAAGGCCACATTGGGGTTCTGGACCTGGTACGACCTGGAGGAGGACTGGGATTACGCCTACGTTGAGATCAGCACAGACGGAGGTACAACCTGGCATATCCTGAATACCCCCTCCGGCACCCCTGAAAATCCCAATGGGAACTCGTTTGGCTGGGCCTACACCGGCAGGAGTGGGGGCGGGGATAAGGCACAATGGATATGGGAAGAGGTGGACCTTTCCCCCTACACCGGTCAGGAAGTGCTGATACGTTTTGAGTACATCACCGATGACGCGGTCAACAGGCCAGGGTTTGTCATTGATGATGTCTCCATTCCGGAGATCGGTTATCACGAGAATTTTGAGACAGGCGATGGGGGATGGGAGGCGGCCGGTTTCATTCGCCACGCCAATGTGCTGTCTCAGCGCTGGCTGATACAGCTGGTTACCTTCGAGCCTGCTGTCAGTGTCCAGAGGCTGGAGCTGGACGAGCAAAATGCTGGTGAGTGGACAATTCCCCTCAGTACAGAGGCCGATCGGGCGGTGATCACCGTCTCCGCACTTGCCCCTGTGACAAGCGAGGTTGCCCCGTACAGGTACGAGGTGGAGCAGTTGCGCGGGAGCACAGATAGTGTCTACTGGCTGCATTAGCGTTGCCAGGCGCACCTGAAGCTCACATGGTGTTGCGTATTGCGTGTTGCGTATTGCGTGTTGCGTATTGCGTGTTGCGTATTGCGTGTAAGGCGCTCTGGGCGTAACTGTTCGGGCCGCTTGAAATCACTCTCCCTGGGCACCCGGCTCGGGCCGGTCTCCAGACCACGCTTAACGTCGCCACGATGGAAAGCAGATGCCATAATCCGGCCAGATGACCGCCGGATTGGGTAACCCGGTCGGAGACCGGCCACAGTATGGGTTCCAGGTCCAGTATACAAGTACGAGCATACAAGCATACAAGTACAAGCATACAAGTATACAGCATACAAGTTTTATGGTAATGTACCACGTCAGAAAGGGGATCACCGATGTACTATCGCAAACTGGGCAGAACCGGCATAGAAGTCAGTGAGATCGGATTCGGCGGGTGGGGTATCGGCGGCGGATGGGGCAGACAGGACGACGCAGAAGCCACCAGGGCGCTGAAACGAGCGCTCGAGCTGGGAGTTACCTTTTTCGATACCGCCCTCGGCTACGGCAACGGGCATAGCGAACAGCTTATCGGCCGGGCGGTGGCAGATGTGCGTGACCGGGTGGTTATCGCCACCAAGATCCCTCCCAAAACCTATCGCTGGCCGGTACTTCCACACGAGCCGCTCTCTGAGACCTTCCCCGCCGACTGGATCATCGAGTGCACAGAGCGAAGCCTGAGAAACCTGAATACGGACTACATAGATGTGCAGCAACTGCACGCCTGGACTCCCCCATATCTCACACAATTGGAGTGGTATGAAGCCCTGACCAGGCTGAAGGAGCAGGGAAAAATCCGCGCTTTTGGCGTCTCCGCCAACGATTGGGACCCCTATGGTCCTGTAGAGCTGGTGCGGTCGGGACTTATAGACACTGTGCAGGTGATCTATAATATCTTCGAGCAACGCCCGGCTGAGCAGTTGCTGCCGGCAGCCCTGGAGCACAACGTGGGTATCATCGTGCGCGTACCTTTCGAGGAAGGCCTGCTCACCGGCAAAATGGGACCGGACTACGTTTTCGACGAAGGGGATTGGCGGGCCAGATGGCTGACGCCCGAACGGTTGCAGGAGGCTGCGCGTCGCGTTGAGGCGCTGAAATCGTTCCTGAGCGACAAATGCCCTACCCTGCCCATCCTGGCCCTCAAATTCGTGTTGAGCCACCCGGCCGTCTCCACCGTCATCCCCGGGATGCGCCGGGTCGTCCATGTCGAGGCTGATTGTGCTGCGTCCGACGGCAGACTTTTATCCGCCGAAGAGCTGGAAGCGCTGAAGGAACATGCCTTCGTCCATGGCTGGAAATATCCCTGGAGTCAGGAGCAATGAAACTCTCGTGTGTGAGCGCAAGTTATGTGAACGATCTGGCCGGTTACCCCGGCGAAATAGACTGGGGCGCGGCCATGGAAACGATATGCCGTGCCCCGGTGCTGGAGACCCTCGAGAGCATCCTTAAGAGGCTGGCCCCGGCCCGTCTGGACGGGATCGAGCTGTGGTATCCCCATGTCTGGCCGGATAACCTCACCCCTGAGCTGGCCGGTGAGGTGTCTGACCTGCTCTCCGCTTACGGGCTGGTCTGTTGTGCCTGTGCTGGCAGCGTGGGAGACCCGGCCAGGAATGAGCGTGATGGCGAGGAGATGTTCAGAGTGGCCCGTATGCTGAGGGCCCCGCTGATCGCCGGGCATTTCGAACCCCACGCTGTACCCCGGCTGGGTGCCATGGCCGCCCGTCACTGCATACGTGTGGCCTTTGAGAATAGCCACGAGCAGGACGCCTCTCAGATCCTCTCAGCGATAGGGGCAGGAAATGAGTGGGTCGGTGTTAACATAGATACCGGCAACCTGGCAGCGCAGGGAGGCGATCCGGTTAAAGCCATCAGGGAACTGGAGACCCGCATCATCCATGTCCATTTCAAAGATGTCCCTGCCGCAGGCTCTCATGAATGTGTGGCGCTGGGCAAGGGCATCGTGGACGTGGCTGGCGTGCTGCGGGAACTGCGGGCCATCGGCTACGACGGCTGGTTGAGCATTGAGGTTGAGACAGGGGATCGCGATCCAACCGGGGAGATATTGGCCAGCGCGGAGATGCTCCGCAGCCTTGGTGCGTAAGCTCATCGTCGCTATCGCTCTGAGCCTCCTGCTGCAGGCAACAGGTTGCCACGGCAGGGTAGTGGAGCATTCCTTGCACACCCCGACACCCATGCCTGACGCAACTACTGGAGCTTTCGTCACGCCTGTCACCCTGCCCGGTCCCACCCCTACCCGGACTCCGGAGCCGCCCGCGCAGGTTACGGAGCCACCGGTGCTTCCCACGGAGATACCCCCGCATCAGCCAGAACCGGTTGTCCACACCGTCCTTCCTGGCGACACACTCCTGGGGTTGGCGATGAAGTACCGGGTACCCATGGCTGCCATTCAGCTCCGGAACAACATGGGAGACTCAGAGGTCATCAGGGTGGGGGATGTGCTTGACATTCCTGA
Source organism: Anaerolineae bacterium (assembly GCA_034435075.1). Lineage (GTDB taxonomy): Bacteria > Chloroflexota > Anaerolineae > B4-G1 > B4-G1 > JAOAAG01. The sequence goes on along the minus strand of DAOTYA010000022.1, from coordinate 2,627 downwards.
CTCAACGGACTGGAAAAATGCCTCTCCTTTCTGGAGAGTACACGTTGTGAAGGCTGGGGAAACGTTAAGCGGGATCGCCAGGGCTTACAACGTCACAACGGAGGAACTGAGGGCGGTAAATAACCTCGCGGATGCCGACCTGATCGGCCTGGGTCAGGAGCTGGTAGTGCCGCTCGATGCGCCTGTAATCCCTGCTTCCCCGACACCGGCGTCGGTCAGGACCACCGCTCCTCCGGCTGCTGCGGGTGCTCCGACCGTCACCGCAACGCCCCTTGCGCCGACCGGTACAGTCGCCACACCTGCAGCGACACCCACCCCTCCGTCCGCCTTAACCGAGTGGGCATACGAAGTCGCGCGGCTGATTAACCAGGTGCGTGCACAACATGGTCTCCCGCCCCTGGTCTATAACGAGACGCTGGCGCAGGTGGCCCAGGCTCATGCCAGCGACTGCCTTCAGCGGGGCTGGGGAAGCCACACCGGTTCAGATGGCTCTACCGTCAAAATGCGCATGTTACGCGCAGGTTACGATCCTCTCTACTGGTCGGAATGCTGGGCACACACAGTCTCCCCGCAAAGCGCCCTGGAGATGTGGATGAACGAGACACCGCCGAACGACCCCCACAGGCGCACCATCCTCAGCCCGGTGCTTACGGAGATCGGGGTGGGTGTGGTGAAGCCTGACTGGGGTTATTACTTCTTCGCCGACTTCGGCACGCCTCGCCGCTAAGAACCTATCCGAAAAACCGTACAGGCGGCATCCCTATGCCGCCTGTATAGGCTCTAAGCCACAAGATTTCCCCTCAGATCAGGCGCGCTTCCCTGAATGGTCTGGGAGAGCTGGACATGTCGTCACATTGTCTCGTGCTCGACGGCAAACACGTGCGAGTGCAGGTTTGCGATCCACTGCTTCCCCTCCTGGGTGACCGTCAGATAGCGCACAGCATCCTGGATGTAGGGGCTGATCATATTCCAGTAGAACCTGGCGTACATACGGCGCATATCACCGGGAGTACTGTACCCCAGCGCTTTGTTAGCGCCAATCTCTTCAAACTCATAGAAAAGAGCGGGGATCTTCCGCAAATAGTTGGGATCACCTAACTGACCTATGAAATCCGCCGCCCTTACCAGCCCCGGATACCCCTTCGTATCCCGGTAAGCCTCGTCTTCTGGGGGCGGGAAACGGGTCATTTCGATATAGGAGGCGATCAGCTCAGCGTCAATGTCGCGCAAGAGTTGCTGGCCGAAACGTTCGCGGATGAACATCTTGCTCCGGTCAAGATGGTAGGGCGTAAGCACGGCATTGCTGCTGCCTGACGGTATCCTGACCGTTTGCCCCGGAACGCCAGTCGCGCATATCTCTCCCTGATCCTCCCTGCATATACCTCTCACGTAGCCGATGTCATGGCACAGCAGGGCCACTATGAAGTGGAACCAATCGCGAGGGGTGACGCCTCCTTCAAGCAGGTGTTTTCCCCACAGAATGGCCTGGCCGACCAGAGTAACCATAATCGTGTGCTCGACGTTATGGTACAGCATATCGGAATTGGCGATGTTTTCGAGAGCCAGCCGCCCTACCCAGGCAATAATCTCACCGTACGGCGGCTCCGTGCTCCCGTAGTTCTGATAATATGTGCTATGAAGTTCTTCCACAAAGTGGTCTATGACGAGTTTCTGAATATTAAACATTCCGCTATCTCTCCCAACAAGAGCATTGCGCCGTAGACGGCTGGCGACTTAAAAGCTATCCGGAAATCGTAGCTGACACATCCCTGTCATCAGGTTTGCATGCGAGTGTGAGATACGCATAACTGGATTCCGTGCATCGTTCCTACCGGACGTGCCCGCCCGGTGTGCACGCCGGATGTGCTCGCCGGACCTGCCCGCCGGACGTGTCCGCCCGGTGTGCCCGCCGGATCACAATCCGGCGACGGCGGCGGTGGTCGGCGGTCGGATTGTGATCCACGCGGCGCATAGTCCGGCGGCCAGCACCCGGCCCGCCGAACGTGTCCGCCGGATCTGCCCCCCGGACGTGCCCGCCCGGTATGCCCGCCGGATCACAATCCGGCGACGGCGGCGGTGGTCGGCGGTCGGATTGTGATCCACGCGGCGCATAGTCGAGAGATTGGCCAGAGCCTTGCGCCTCAGAATCAGTTATGCTTAAGAAAGCCTGTATATTTAAGGTGATGCGTCAGTATAGGCGCTACAGCCTACATGGACAGCCTGGGAAGGCTGTTCTACAACTTTATTTAGGGCGGTTTGGCAGAATCGGCACAGAGCCTGGTATAGATGTCCGGAGAGAATTCCAGCAAGACCAGGATGCGCTGTTGCACTTCAGAGAGCGGAGTAAAATGACGACGAGTTTGCGAGTTTTCCTGAATGACCGTCAGTGTGATCCCCCGGAAAGCCTCCAGGAGGCGCTCCGCCGTCGGCTGCGCGGTGGCCCGCCTGGGGTGGCCGGCATACAGACCGGCCAATTTCACTCCTGTGGTAGCCAGGTTGCGCCGGACCACAATACGGGCACAGCGGCGCTGTGCCCCTACAAACGTCAACACCCGCAGGCCGATCCCCAGCAGCCGGATCAGGCCGGTGGCCCGATCATCGCGCTGGAGATACATCGGGGTCAGCGA
>DAOTYA010000021.1:0-10912 GCA_034435075.1 Anaerolineae bacterium | reverse complement strand
CCTGGCTCTGGCCCAGACCGGCGGCGGCTACGACCTGACCTGGAGCACGATAGACGGCGGGGGCTATACCTTCAGCACGGGCGGGAGTTACAGCCTGGGCGGCACCGTCGGCCAGGCGGATGCGGGGGTGCTCTCCAGCGGGGGCTACTCCCTGGGCGGCGGCTTCTGGGGCGGCGGGGCGGCGCAGCACCGCATCTACCTGCCGCTGGTGATGAGGAACTATCCTTGAAACCGAAGGTTGAAAAAATGGAGCGCCCATGTCCATGCCCATTGAGTACGCGTCGTTCCTCATCCGGCTGTGGCGCGAGGCCAATCCCGACCCGGACGCGCCGCCTGTCGGGTGGCGCGGCGAGATGGAGCACATCCAGAGTGGTCAGTCCTGGACCTTTGATAATCTGGACGAGATGCTGGATCTCCTGCGCCGCCAGACGGAGGGCACGAGAGCGCAATGATCCCGGTCAGATGGCAATCACTCACGGCGGTCAATCAATTTAGTGCCTATCCGAAAAACGTAACCGACGCATCCCTATGCGTCGGTATAAGCGGCATAGGGATGCCGCTTGTACGGTTTTTCGGATAGGCTCTTAAGGTCGCCCCCGCCGGGTTATGGGAAAACAAGAGCCCTGCGTTTGCCGCCGACCGGGTCGGCCATATCATTGTCTACTACCTGGTGCTGAAGTGACCATTCGAACCAGAGGGAGAAATGGCAAGGCTCATCCTTTTGACAGCCCTGGTCGTCACCTTGCTGATCGGCTACGGTCAGCGCCCTGGCGCTATAGCCGCCGGACGCGTCTACTACGTGGCCCCGGGTGGGAGCGACGACGGCCCCGGCACAATACAGCGGCCCTGGCGCACCATCCAGCACGCGGCGGATACCCTGACTGCTGGCGACACAGTCTATATCCGCGCAGGAACGTACCATGAGCGGGTTCTCCCCCAGCACTCCGGCAGCCCAGGCAACGAGATCACCTATGCCGCCTACCCCGGCGAAACCGCCATTATTGATGGAACCAGCATCGCCCTGCCGGATGACCTGGCTGGCCTATTTGAGATCGCTGGCCGGAGCTACATCCGGGTCTCCGGTCTGCGCGTGATCAACGCCGGCCCCTTTGCCAACAACGCCGCCATCCTGGTCAGCGATTCCAGCCACATCAGCATCGAGAACTGTGCCACCTTCCATATCGCCTCATCGGGAATCGGCGTGTGGAGCAGCCAGCAGATTGTCATCCGTGGCAATACGGTTGAACAGGCCGGTCTGGGCGGAGGCCAGGAATGTATCACCGTGGCTGGAACCAGCGATTTCGAGGTACTAAACAACACGGTGACAGATTGCCAGAAAGAGGGCATTGATGCCAAAGACGGCTCGTCCAACGGCCGGATCACCCACAACACGGTCAACCGCCCGCGCGCCGTGGGCATCTACGTAGACGCCTGGGACAGGCCCACCCACGATATCATCGTCTCCCGCAACCTCGTGTTCGGTTCGGTGGAAAGCGCCGGTTTCGCCATCGCTTCGGAAATGGGCGGGCTGCTCTCCAACATCCGCCTGGAGAACAATCTTGCCTGCCACAACCACGCCCATGGCATCGAAATCTCGTACTGCTGCTCGGCCAGCCATCCGATGGATACTATTGTTATCATCAACAATACTCTCTACGACAACGGCATCGGTTGGGGTGGGGGTATCATCGCCGACAACGCTCAGGCGCAGAATGTGGTCATCCGCAACAACATCGCCAGCCAGAACCGGACCTTTCAGCTCGCCGTGGCGGCCGATGTCCCGGCCAGCAACGTGACCGTGGACCACAACCTGATTGACGGCTATCGGGGCTACGAGGACGAAGTACACGGCGAGGACTATGTCGAGGGCGACCCCTGGTTCGTAGACCCGGCCCATGGTGATTTTCACCTCCAGCCGGGTTCACCCGCGGTGGATGTCGGTTCTGCTGACGATGCTCCCAGTGTGGACCTGGACGGCGACCCTCGTCCCGCCGGCGCTGGTTACGACATCGGCGCAGACGAGTACGCGGCTCGTCTCCACCTGTACCTGCCGCTGGTGTTAAAAGTAGCCTGTAACCCAAACGTCCGACACATGGTAGACAGGCTTTCAGCCTGTCCAGACTCCTTGAATTCCGCCTCGCCTGTGTTCATCCGGGTCCTGTCCCCGAAACCCTCAGGTGGCCAATTTTGACACCTGTGCACAACTTTTTGTAATCCCCAATCCGTGTATAATTATAGCGCGCCCTGGCGCGGGAGCGCTGAGGAAGGCTGATTTCAGTGCTGGCTGAAGGGGTGAAACGCTACTTCGCCCGTACCCCTTCCTGTGCCTTCGGCCTTCGCTGACCGGTGGTGTCAACGCAGGTTGATGCCCGGCGCGGAGCGCCTGAAGAGGCAGATTCCAATCGGCCCGAACAGTTTACGATTGCCACACACAAACTTTCGACCGGAGGAACGTGAAAATGACATACTTACTGGGCATTGATGTTGGAACGACCGGAAGCAAGGCTGTGCTCATTGATACTGAGGGTATCGTCCAGGCCAGCGCAACCACGGAGTACCCTATGTACACTCCTAAGCCGTTATGGGCCGAACAGAACCCTTCTGACTGGTGGTCCGCCACCATTACCAGCATACGGCAAGTGTTGAGCGGGGGAGACATTGCCAGACAGGTCGCCGGCGTCGGCCTCACAGGCCAGATGCATGGGCTGGTGTTGCTTGATAGCGCAGGCGAGGTGCTGCGTCCGTGCATTATGTGGAATGATCAGCGGACAGCTCCCCAGTGTGCTGCTATCACAGCACAGGTTGGTGCCGAGAATGTGCTCCGGCTCACCGGGAATCCTGTGCTGCCGGGATTCACCGCACCAAAGATCGTGTGGGTGCGTGAGAATGAGCCAGAGGTGTATGCAAGGACGGGCAAGGTACTGCTGCCCAAAGATTATGTCCGTTACCGGTTGACGGGCGGTTTCTTCAGCGAGGTATCCGACGCTTCCGGAACCTCCTTATTCGATGTCGGTAACAGGTGCTGGTCAGATGAGATGCTTAAGGCACTGAATGTGCCACGACAATGGTTGCCAGAAGTAACCGAGTCGCCGGTGGCAAGCGCCCGAGTGAGCGCGGAGGCGGCTCGTGACACCGGCCTGCTGGAGGGTACGCCTGTGATAGGAGGGGGTGGCGACCAGGCTGCTCAGGCGGTGGGCACCGGGATCATCGCCGAGGGGTTGGTGTCTGCGACGCTGGGCACTTCCGGCGTTGTTTTCGCTGCCTCCGATACCTATCGAGTGGAGCCGCATGGCCTGCTCCATGCGTTTTGTCACGCAGTGCCCGGCCAATGGCATCTGATGGGGGTGATGCTCTCGGCAGCGGGCAGTTTCCGCTGGTATCGCGATACGCTTGGGGATATGGAGCGGGTCAGGGCAGCCGAGACTGGAGAAGATGCTTACGATTTACTTACCAGGGCAGCGGAAGGGGTAGCGCCGGGCTGCGAGGGGTTGATCTTTCTACCATACCTGACCGGCGAGCGTACCCCATACCCCGACCCCAATGCACGGGGGGTGTTCTTCGGGTTGACGTTGCGCCATGGTAAGGCACATCTTACGCGTGCCGTGCTTGAGGGAGTGGCATACGGATTGCGTGATTCGCTGGAGCTGATGCGTGCGCTGGGGCTTGCGATCGAGCAGGTACGTGTCTCTGGTGGCGGCGCGCGCAGCACGTTGTGGCGTCAAATCCTGGCCGACGTGTTCAACACCCCGATCGTCACCGTCAATGTTACCGAAGGGGCAGCTTATGGAGCAGCACTGCTGGCAGGCGTGGGCGCGGGCGTCTATCCTGATGTGGCTGCAGCCTGCGCACGGGCCATCCGCCTCACCGGGGAGACCCAACCTGGCCCGGCGGCACCGGTCTATGCTGATTACTACCCACGCTACCGGGCACTCTATCCGGCGCTCAAAAGCGAATTCGCGGCACTGGCCCAGGTGGTAAGCAAGTATATCTGAGCACCGGATAAGTGCCTATCCGAAAAACCGTACAAGCGGCATCCCTATGCCGCTTATACCGACGCATCCCTATGCGTCGTTTCGGATAGGCCCTAAGTTCACACAGGGGCGGGGACATGATACCCCGCCTCTGTTGTCAGCCCACCTCCTGGGATCGCAGCATTCTTTCGTCACCAACCCGTTTGGTGACTCCGATCTCATCCAGGTGTTCCAGAATGGCCTGGGCGTATTTACGGCTGGTGCCAAACATATCCCGCGCTTGAGCCAGGGTGATGCTCCCCTCGCTGGTGATATGGGCCCGGATACGCGAGACAATTTCCTCATAAGTCTCCGGCAGGAATAGCACATCTGCGGAGACCCGCACCAGTTCCCCCTGCCCGATCAACACACTCAGCACTGCTTCCCCTACAGCCGCAACGCTTTCCTTAAATGAAGGGGTGGTATAAGGATTCTGGCGAAAGCGAGCCAGCAGCTCATTTGCCTGATCCCGTTGTTCTGGGGTGAGCCTTACAGTATGTGACGAGAGCCGCACAAGGGCATTTTCCTCCACAACGATGCCCTCAGCGGAAGCACGTTCCATTACCGCGTTGAAAATACGTGGCTCCAGCTTCAGCCCACTGCGCAGAGCCTCCCGGCTCATACCGGCTCTGAGAGGGAATCGCTGATGGTAAGCCGAGAGTTCGCTTACGCACCGTTCTGTCAGTGTCCGCCACCATGACTCTGAGGCGACCAGTTGTCCAGCAGATGACAGGCGATCAGTGGGCGATGGACCGGTGAGCGCAACTGCCCGCCCTTCTGATAACAATTGGAGCAGGGCCTCTGAAGCGATCTCACCCAACCCGGCATTGGCAAGTAACTCACCGACGGTAACGGGGCCGCTGCGTTCCAGGGTCTGGAGCAGTATCTCGGCCGGGCTGCCACGCACAAGGGTTTCCAGTCGTGCAATGACCTCTGGTCGGAAGCGACGATGCCGCCGCCTGGGATTGGGGTCCACCACAATACCGCCGCCCACCGTTGCAGGCGGTGAAGGGATGCGCACAATAAAACGGTCTCCTTTGACCAGGGGAATAGCTTCGCGGAGTTCCAGCTGGGCCCACCCGCTCTCTCCCGGTTCGAGCTCCTCCTGGCCCAGGAGACGCACCCGTGCCATCGTCTCTGTTGTCCCGGAGAAGAACTTGAGCCAGGTGTTGTGACGTAGCGGAGAAGCTGGCTGTCCGCTGCCCGAGCGTAACACGTCGGGCAGGTAACGCAGTTGTACGTCTATCAGTGTAGTGGGGCGTAAGCGCCCCGGCAGGGAGATCACGTCGCCCCGTCGCAGGTCTGACTTACTGACCCCGCTGAGATTAATCGCCACACGGCTGCCAGGGAACGCACGTTCCGTCTTGCGTTTGTGGACCTGCAGCCCTCGCACGCGGGCACGCAGCCCCTGGGGCACAATTTCGACCTCCTGCCCTACCTCGAAACACCCGCCGGTCAGCGTGCCGGTCACAACGGTGCCAAAACCGCTGATGGTAAAAACCCGGTCCACCGGCAGACGGGGAAACCCCTGGTCCGGGCGCGGCTGTACCCGGTTAAGCGTTTCCTGAAGCGCGAGCACAAGCACATCGAGGCCCCTGCCGGTGTGCGCGGACACGGGGACGACAGGGGCGCCTTTCAGGACGGTGTGCTCCAACGTTTCGGATATATCGGCGGTGACCAGCTCCAGCCACTCCTCGCTTTCGGCCAGGTCCGCTTTAGTCAGAGCAACCACCCCTGTTTCCACCCCTAAAAGGTCAAGGATCGCCAGGTGTTCGATGGTTTGTGGCATCACCCCCTCATCGGCGGCAACGACCAGAAGTGCAGCGTCAATGCCTCCCACACCCGCGAGCATATTCTCGATGAAGTCACGATGGCCGGGCACATCCACAATGCCGACATCTGTACCGTCGGGGAGCGTGAGCCAGGCAAACCCAAGGTCTATGGTCATCTCCCGTTCCTGTTCCTCACGCAGCCGGTCGGGGTTGATGCCCGTGAGCGCATGGACAAGCGTGGATTTCCCGTGGTCCACGTGACCGGCCGTGCCAATCACGTACATGTAAGCTACTCCTCCATAGCGCCACGGAGTATTGCCAGTTGTTGATCTATGGCCGGGAGCACACTCTCCTGTACTTCCTGAGCATCTCTTAGTACAAAGGCGCAATCAGCCCGCCGCCTCTCCCACAGCGCATTCAGTTGAGCAAATTGGAATTTTGAGATAGAGGCCAGTTTATCCAGACGTCTGGCAAGCTCTTGGTTGACCTGCTCCTGTTGTCGCCACTTTTCTTCGTTGAGGACATCCCTTTTCTTCTGCTCCTTCGCCTGTACTGCCTGCCACTCCTCCCAGCGGCGTTGCATTTGCTCTTCATTTAAGCGCTGCTTCTCGGCCATATCGTCCTGACGCCGTTCGATGCGCGCTTTGAACTTCTCCAGAGCACTGAGGGCACGCCTGACTTCTTGTTGCTGCTCGACGAATCCCTGCGTCTGGGCACGCAGGCGTTCCAGCTCCTGCGCGACCTGTTCCGCCTGGTCAAGATATTGCCTCATTTTCTGCTCACGTTGAAAGTCGGAGATGCGCAGTTCCTCGATGGGCTGGGCGTACTTTTTTGTTTCCTCAATGGCAGCGTCAATGCGCGCCCGTTGTTTCTGAATGGTATCCTCCAGTGGGAGGAAGCGTTTGTCTATCGTTCCCACCCACCGATGTAGCTCAGCATAATCGTTTTCCAGCTCGGTGAGGCGCCGGTTGTCAGCGCGCCGCTGCTCCTCAAGGTAAGTGGTCAGCCGAAGCTGTTCTTCTGCCCGCTTGCTCAAATCGGCCAGGTCGTTAGAAAGGAGCTGGAATGACTCGTTCAGGCGCTGATTTTCGGCCCGCAAGGCGCTCAATTCCTCGTCGTAACGGGGCAGTACGCGCAGGTTTTTCTCCAGACGTTGCAGGTTGGTCAGGAGAGCTTCGTACTCTATGCGCCGCACTCGTTCGGACTCGCTTGTTTCCTTACGCCTGGCCTCGTCCCGCTGGTCCATCTGGAGGAGCAGCTCTGTTTTGAAGTTAGAGACCATTTGCTCGAAATCGGTCACTTTCGATAACATACCCTGCAAGCCCGCCAGCGCGACTCGCAGCTCCTGTATCTGAGCAGCCTGCTGTGCTAATTGCTGTTCCTGTAGCTGAAGACGTTCTTGCAAAGCTGCAATAAGTGCTTTGTCCTTGCGACGCTCTTCGTCCATCCATTTGAGCGTTTGCATAGCCTGGGAGAGATCCATGGTTTGAGTAACATTCATTATCGCACCCTCACCCCTAACCAGATTGTACATGCAGCGTTACGATTATATCATCTTTCAAAACGCCGTGCAACGCACACACAGGATCACCATCGTTCAGCACCGATCATGGGGTTAACCACGCATTGTGCAAAGGCCCTCCATACTGCGCTTATACAGTCCCAACCAATTGTCTGCCAGCTGTGGGGCCGGCGGGCATAGGGGAGGCGGTGACGCCGAACGGTTACCGGCTGGACATAGCGGAATCTCAGAGGTTACATACGGAGTTAAGTTGTCGGGCAGCTTTTCAACTGCCCCAAACCGATCGCAGGCTGACGGCCCAGGCGCGGATGGCGTCCCAATCGCGCCAGTCGCCTTCCACAGAACCGGCTATCCTGGCGATCATGCGGTCAAGGAATGAAAGCCTGCTGTAATCCATCTTCCCGGCGAACAATCCTTCACTCACCGGAGCGACCAGCGCACGCACTGGGGCCAGGTATGCTGCAGCTTCCTGGCGCCTTTCGGGTGTGCCTTCTTTCAGGAACCCGCTCACCTGGAAATAAGCCAACGGCAGCGTCTTCAGCACAGCCTGATACCGCTCCACAAATTTGATCGCTTCCGGCAGCCAGCGTCCCATCCGAATCGCGCTACCCACCACAACGGCCTGATACGGGCTGAGATCGCTCACCTCTTTCGCCAGGCGAATGTCCACCACCGCGCCGCTCTCGCACAGCACCTGGCCGATGAACCCGGCCACCTCGCCTGTTGAGCCGGCCTTGCTTGCGTAAGCCACCAGAATTTTGTTCATCCTCTCATCTCCACAGGTTGATTCAGGATAATCTACATGCGGCTGCACCCTCATCAACGCGCCCAGGCCGCAGCAGGCGAGCATACCTGCGCCGACTGCGCCGCTCAGCAGCCCGATAAACCGCCTCCGCGTAATTCCCTGTGTTCGGGCATTTGCTCTCCTCCAGCCCCGGACCGGCCCCACCGCTCAGCGATCCCGACCAGCAACCACAATGCCAGTCAGGACAAGAACGCCCCCGATGACCGTGATCACGCCGGGTACTTCTTTCAGAATCAACCAGGCCAGGATGCTGGAGCCTATCGGTTCCCCAAGGACGGCAAGGGTCACATAAGTGGCCGGTAGATGCCTGAGCGCCCAGTTAAGTGAGGAGTGGCCAATGATCTGTGGTCCCAGCGCCAAAAGCAGCAGCCAGAGCCAGTTGAGGGCCTGATATCCCCCCAGCGGTATCCCGGGTAAAGCAGCCATAAGCATAAGCGCGAGCGCGGCTGTGGCGTAAACAGGGAAGATATAAGCCACAAGGGAGAGGCGGGCACGTAAGCGCCGCCCGATGAGGAAATAAATCGCCACCGATAGAGCACCCGCCAGCGCCAGCAGGTCACCGGCCAGCCGGTGGCTTCCATGGCCCCAGTCGGCCAGACCGATGACTATGGAGCCGGGAATGGCTATGATCATCCCGACGATCAGCGCTCTGGACAGCCGTTCCTTAAAGAGGAGAAAAGACCCCAGGCCCACAAACAGTGGGCTGGTGCTGACCAGCGCAACCGAGGCGGCAACCGAAGTGTAAGCCAGCGAGGAAATCCAGGTAGCAAAATGGACGGCCAGCATCAAGCCGGAGGACAGCATAAGCAGCCAGTCCTTACCGGCAAGGCGAACCAGCTCTCCCCGACGGGTTGTCAGTGCGAGAGGGGCCAGGATTGCCGACGCCATGGTCAGCCGCCATGCCGCGATAGCCAGCGAGTTCACCTCCGTCTGCAACAGCCTGATGAGAGGAGAGGCTGTGGAGGCTGCCAGAACACCCACGAATAGAGCAAAGTGAGGAGGCAAGGGGGTGTTTTTATTCACCAGCGCTTTTCACCTTGTTTGAATCAACACATCGTGGGCTACCAGGGTTATTCCTTTTCGCTCGCCCGGGGCGCGACCATCGTCTGAGCTGTTCCAGCCAGTGCCGTTATCCCCATCATTCCCCCAAGGTTCATCGTCTCGACGGCGCTGGAGGGCACGATAATCAGAGCGCCTTTTTCCTTGAGACCCTCGAACAGCATATTCATTGCCCGCAGGTGCAACGCGGTGGGATTGTCACGGTAAGCCTCGGCAGCCTGGGCAAATGAAGCTGCGATCTGCTTCTCGCTCTCGCCCAGGATGACGCGCGCCTGGCGCTCGCGCTCAGCCTGTGCCTGCCGGCTCATTGCGTCTTCCAACCCGGAGGGGATGATAATATCGCGGATCTCGACCGACTGCACGGTGATACCCCACGGAGTGGTACGCTCGTCAATGATACGCTGCAACTCGGCGTCCATCCTGGCACGGCCTACCAGAATGTCGGCCAGGAACATCTGGCCGATGATCTCGCGCAGCGCAGTCTGTGCCGCCCAGGCGATAGCCGTGCGGTAGTCCTCTACCTCCAACACCGCTTTCTCCGCGTCCCACACTACCCAGAAGAGCACCGCATCCACGTTCACCGGTACCGAGTCCTTGGTCAGCGTTTTCTCCGCGGTGAAAGGCGTCACCATCACGCGGTGGTCCACCATCGCCGAAACGGTGTCCACGACCGGGATGATCCAGAACGGACCGGGCCCCTTAAGCCCTCTGAAGCGTCCCAGGCGCAGGACGATCGCCTTCTCCCACTGGTTGGCGATGCGGAGAGCAAAGAAGATGTATAAGCCAATCAACCACAACCCAAGCACCATAACGACGATCAATCCCGCCGGTACGCCTGCTGCACTCATCACCAGCGCCAAAATGATGGCGACGACTATCAGAATGGCACAGATCATCGCTGCAAAGCCATTCAAGCCTCTGAGAGAGTATGTCCTGGCCTCTGGGCCCTGGAGTACTGCCGATTTGACGACCATAGCTTATACCTCCGTATTTCTACCATTCTCACGAAGCCAGCGCGCCAGTCCATCTTCGAAGACCGCTGCGATCTCGTCCGGAGTGTAGCCCAACATGCGTGCCTCATCGAGGGCGGTACACACAATCGCCTCGAGTTTCTTCTGGCGCAGGTGTACCATCTGCCCGGTATCGGGGATGTCAGCGACGAATGTGCCACGCCCCTGCCGGGTCGAGATAATGCCTTCGCGGTCCAGGTCGAGGTAGGCGCGGGCAATTGTGTTGTAGTTTACCCGCAGTTCTGTTGCGAGTTCGCGGATGGTGGGGAGCTGTTCACCGGGCCTCAGTTGCCCGGCTGCGATGAGCGAGCGGATCTGCTCCTCAATCTGAACGTATATAGGGATTTTGCTCTCCTGGTCAACGCGGAGTTTGACCACTTTTGCACCCACATTTCAGAAGCAACAACCAGGGAGGACGAAGGATGCGGTACTTGTGCCAATACTAATACAATAATTCAACAGTTTTATACAACAATTTCATATTTTGTCAAATGGTCCAATCCTTCCCTGGGGTATGTCTTGATTCTACCGGGTGTCCTCAATCAGCCGCTAACAGCTGTCTGCTGCTCAGACAATGTAATCCAAAACTTTGCGTAAATATTCAGCCCGATTGAAGTCAGCCTCTTTGGGCGCTCTGTGCCGGGCGTCGGCCTACGCATACGCGCGCCGGCTGGCGCAGGCCGACCGAAGGCCTGCGGCCCAAAAGGGTGACTTTAGTAACCGCGAATAGTTGC
>DAOTYA010000020.1:0-16508 GCA_034435075.1 Anaerolineae bacterium | reverse complement strand
AAAACGTAACCGACGCATCCCTATGCGTCGGTATAAGCGGCATAGGGATGCCGCTTGTACGGTTTTTCGGATAGGCTCTTAGTGGTTCACTACGAGCATCTTCATCAGAGCATTGGCAAGCCCTCGACACAGGTGGTGACCCTTGACATATCGGCCTTCGTATGTATAATAGTTGCAACTGCAACTATTCGCAATGAATAAAGAGGGGGGGCCCCCCATGCCTCATTGTCACACTTTGATCGAGGCTTTGCGCCAGAGCGGTTACCGCCTCACCCCTCAGCGCGAGCTCATTGTGGAGGCGATTGCCCACGCCGGTGGGCACGTCACCGCTGAAGAGATTTTTGAGCAAGTGCACAGCCGCACCGGCGCGGTCAATATCGCCACCGTCTACCGCACGCTTGAGCTGCTGGTGGAGCTGGGGTTGGTGAGCTGCACGGACCTGGGCGACGGCAAGGTATGCTATGCTTCCGTACGTCACGGACCACACTGCCATCTTGTCTGCCGTCACTGCGGGCGGGTGATAGATGCAGATCATGCCCTGTTCATCCCCATAGAGAAGGAACTGCAGAAGCGCTACGGCTTCGCTGCCGAGCTGCACCACTTCGCGATACCCGGCGCGTGCGCTGATTGTCAGTCCAAAATTGAGTCTGAGTGAGGAGGTTTTACGATGCTGTTCAGTTCGATCCCTTCTTCAACCGAACCCATGCATATCCCGGACGGCTTTCTTAATTGGTGGGTCTCGCTTATCTGCTGGGTGCTGGCCATTGCAGGTGTTGGAGTCGCCATCCGCCGCAGTGGCAAGGCACTGGGTGAGCGACAGGTCCCTCTGATGGGCGTGCTGGCCGCGTTCATTTTCGCCGCCCAGATGCTCAATTTCACCGTCGCCGGGGGCACCTCCGGCCATTTTGTTGGCGGGGCACTGGCGGTGATCCTGCTGGGACCCTGGGCCGGTATCCTGACCATGACAACGGTGGTGGTCATCCAGGCATTGCTTTTCCAGGATGGCGGGCTGCTGGTGATGGGCGCGAACGTTCTTAACATGGGGATTGTCTCCACGCTCGTGGCTTACGGTGTGTACCGGGGGGTTCTGGAACTGCTCGGAGGTAGGAAATGGGGGCTGCTGGCGGGTGGTTTCATAGCAGCGTGGGCTTCTGTGGAGTTATCTGCCATTGCCTGCGCCATCGAACTGGGGTTCTCGGGCACTTCTCCATTGAGTGTGGCACTCCCGGCGATGGCCGGTATACACGCTCTGATCGGCATCGGGGAGGGGTTGATCACGGCAGGCGCGCTTGCCTTTGTGGCAGCCGCGCGGCGTGACCTGTTGGAGGTGACCGGGCCGGCTGCAGGAGGCACACGCTGGGCTCTGGCCGGGCTTGCCATCGCCCTGGCTGTTGTGCTCCTGGCACCACTTGCATCGCCGTATCCGGACGGGCTTGAGCGCGTCGCGGAGGATCACGGGTTCATTGAAGCAGCCAGGGAGGCCCCTTACGAGATCATCCCCGACTATGTGTTCCCGGGTATTTCTAACGAAGCCCTGGCGACCATTATCGCGGGCATTGTGGGAACACTGATCGTGGCAGGCGTCGCCTTCGGTGTTGCCGCGGTACGCCGTAAGGCCACCACTTCCTGAGGCGAATCACTTGGCCGGTGAGCATATCCACGCGCTGAACGGGTATCGAGCCAGGACCAGCCCGATACACCGGCTGGATGCCAGGGTAAAGCTGGTTCTGGCGCTTTTATTCATTCTCTCCACCGTGTTAACGCCCGACGGGGCCTGGCATGCCTACATCTTGCTGACCGCGCTGATGTGGAGCGCGATCATCTTATCTCAGGTAGGGATGGGGTTCGTGCAACGGAGAACGGCGGTGGTGATACCGTTTACTCTGGCGGCATTAACGGTGATATTCACCACCCCGGGACGTCCGTTATTTGCGGTATGGAAATTCAGCGTCACCGATCACGGGCTGGAACGTTTTATTTCCATCTTGCTCAAGTCATGGCTCTCGATACAAATGGCAGTGCTTCTTACCGCATGCACCCCCTTTCCTGCGCTGCTCCAGGCGATGAGCCTGCTGCACATACCAGGGGTGTTGATAGCCATTATCGGTTTCACATACCGGTATGTCTTCGTTATCGGTGACGAGGCATTGCGTCTCATACGTGGACGGGCAGCGCGCAGCGGTGCTCCCAATGGCAGAGGTGGAGGAAGTCTCCTGTGGCGGGCGCGGGTGACAGGAGGCATGGCTGCCAGTCTGTTCCTGCGCAGCGTCGAGCGGAGCGAGCGGGTGTATCAGGCTATGCTGGCCCGGGGCTATGACGGTAAGGTCCGCACGCTCACCGCACCAGCCCTGCGACCTGGCGAGTGGGCGCTGATCTTGCCCGGTGGCCTGGTGCTGGCGCTGATCCAATTGCTGGCGCGGGTCAGATGGTAGCTCCGAAGTATCCGCTGGTGTGAGGGTTCGGCCGGAAAAGTATCGGCGTATGAAGGCGATCGAGATAAACGATTTATACTATGCATATCACAACGGCCGCTATGCACTACGTGGGGTCAACCTGAGCGTGAGGGCGGGGGAGAAAGTGGCTCTGGTAGGGCCCAACGGTGCCGGAAAGTCCACCCTGCTCCTGCACCTGAATGGTATCCTGCGTGGTGAGGGCACCGTACGTATTATGGGCGAGGAAGTTTCCGGCTCCAATCTGCCCCGCATTCGCGCCCGGGTGGGGCTGGTTTTCCAGGACCCGGACGATCAGTTATTCTCCCCTACTGTATTTGAGGATGTGGCGTTCGGCCCACTCTATGCCGGGCTGTCGGAACACGAAGTGCGCAGCAGGGTGGCCTGGGCACTGGCACAGGTCGGACTGGAAGATTACGCGGAGCGTATCTCACACCACCTGAGCCTGGGGGAGAAGAAGCGAGCCGCAATTGCCTGTGTGCTCTCGATGGAGCCGGCCATCCTGGCGCTGGATGAGCCAACCGGCGGGCTTGATCCGCGCGCCAGGCGCCGCCTGATCGAATTTCTGCGTCAACTGCCTCAGACAATTCTCTGCGCCACGCACGACATGCCGCTGGTGGCGGAGGTTTTTCCCCGCATGGTGATCCTGGATGAGGGTCGGGTGGTCGCTGATGGTCCGACGCACAGGCTGCTCTCCGACGCCTCGTTGCTGGAAGCCCATGGCCTGGAGCAGCCGTTTATGCAGGCCTTCAT
Organism: Anaerolineae bacterium; assembly: GCA_034435075.1. Lineage (GTDB taxonomy): Bacteria > Chloroflexota > Anaerolineae > B4-G1 > B4-G1 > JAOAAG01. Next base: position 13,305 of record DAOTYA010000020.1, on the reverse strand, counting down.
CTGTGACGTCCCCACCAGGTGATCACCTGCGTTTCACCGGTTGCTCTGTCTGCAAGCTCCGACGCCTGGAAGCACAGTGTACAACCGCTCCGGCTGCCACGCCGCAAAGACGTTGGACCGTAGTCCAGGGACACAGGCCGGGTATAAGAAAGCCGGTAACTGTATGACAACCGCGCAGGAGGCTGTACCCCGTGCCGTACTTGCGGACAGCGGCTAACCAGCCCCTTCCGGCTGCCCGTGTTCCTCTAAGAGCCTATCCGAAAAACCGTATACAGGGATGCATAGGTTACGTTCTTCGGTAGGCGCTAAGAGCCTATCCGAAAAACCGTACAAGCGGCATCCTTATGCCGCTTATACCGACGCACAGGGATGCATCGGTTCGTTTTTCGGGTAGGCACTAAAGGATGGTTCATCTTCACCCCAAAGTTGGTTTACACTTTGAGCTGTCTTGAAAAATCGGCTGCCCGCACCTGCGCCCACGACAGGCTTGTGGGACAGCCTTTCCAGGCTGTCGGCAGGCTGGAAAGCCTGCCCCACACGCCGAGGCACTAAGAGCCTATCCGAAAAACCGTACAAGCGGCATCCCTATGCCGCTTATCCGGCTGCCCGTGTTCCTCTAACCAATCCAACAGCGCTTTAACACTGCCGGTAGCCAGCGCTATACAGGAATCCGCCCCTCCATAGTAGAGATGGAGCGTGTCCCCATCGGGCAGGAGCGTGTAGCCACATGGAAATACCACGTCATCAACGTCGCCTTCCCGCTCGTACGACGCCTCCGGGCCGAATATCCAGGCATCACCACGCCGCAGGCAACGCTCAGGCGATTCCAGATCGAGCAGGGCCAATCCCAGGCGGTAAATTGACCCCGAAGCGGTTTGCCGCACACCGTGATAGATGATCAGCCATCCCCGAGGGGTTTCGATCGGGGGTGGGGAGAGGCCGATTTTGTTTGCGTCCCACCAGCCACCGCGCCTTGCCTCCAGAACCACCCGGTGCCTGCCCCAGTGAATCAGATCAGGGGAATAAGAGAGCCATATATGGGCGCCTCCAGAAGTCTGAGGGCGATGCAGCAGTGCCCAGTATCCGCCGATGCGCCGTGGGAAGAGGGCAGCATCCTTGTCATCAGGCAGCATCACCAGGCCCAATCGCTCAAACTGCTTGAAGTCGCTGGTGAGCGCCAGCGACACGCCCGGCCCGGCATAAGAGTAGGCCGTGTAAGCGATCGCGTACCGGTCAAGCTCCGGCACGAAGGTAATGCGCGGGTCCTCGACACCCCATATCTCCTCGGGATAGTCAACAGGAGCGGGCGGGAAGGTGGGATACGGATCTATCTCCCAGCCGTCTAACCCGTTTGCCGAGCGTGCTGCGCACAGATGAGAGCGCCCCGTATGGTCCTCTACGCGACAGAGGAGGAGCGTGCTCCCGTCGGCCAGCAATGTCGCTCCAGGGTTGAAAACGGTGTTGACAGGATAGGGCCACGCGGCAGCAGTGAGGATAGGGTTGTGCGGATAGCGACTGAGTAAGGCGGTAGCAGCCATCTCAAAGCTCGACAATGACCCCTTCATGTGGGCGCAGCTCCAGCCTGGCGAGGTTTTCCCTCCCTTCCCGATCCATGTAAGTCGAGATGGCGACACTCCCCCGCTCTCCGCCTGGAATGGCGATATGGCACGGAGCACCGCCAAAGTTAAGCGCGATCAGGCGTCTCTCATCTCCGGCCACACGCAGGTAGACGAAGCAGTCCTCGTTATCTACATCCAGCGGGCAATAGCTGCCCCCGTAGAGAGCCGGGGTGTTCCGTCGGTACCACAGCAGCTTCCGGTAAAGGTTCAGGATCGAGGTGGGTTGCTGCGACTGAACGGCTACATTCCGTGTGGCATAATCGGCCGAGACAGGAAGCCACGGTTCGACCCCGGCCGGGCAGAAGCCGGCGTTGGGACTGGCATCCCACTGCATCGGGGTGCGGGCCACATCGCGGGTACGCTCCACTCCCAGGTTGATACCCAGGGGGTCCTGGACTTTCTCCGGCGGGATCACGCCGTTTTCCATGCCCAGCTCGTCCCCGTAGTAGAGCGTGGGCGTGCCACGCAGGGTGAGCAGCATCATGGCGGCGGTACGTGCCTGCGCCTCGCCGCCAAAACGCGACGCCAGGCGTGGCTGATCGTGGTTGCCCAGCACGTAGTTGGGCCAGGCGAAGTCGGGTAGCGCAGCCTCCAGCTCATCTACCGACCGACGCATTGCCTGGGCCTGCCAGGGCAATGGGATCAGACGGAAGTTGAACGGCAGGTGCAATTCATCGCCGTTTTCGCCGTAGTACTTGATCCAGCGTGGCAACTCACCCCACACTTCGCCGATGCCGCAGCGATCGTCGTATTCGTCCAACACCCGGCGGATCTCGCGTATCACTTCGTGCACCTCATCCTGATCCCAGTTGTAGATGTGCAACTGGCGACCGAAAATGTCGTCAGGCGGCAGGTCTGGTGGTGCATCAGGGTCAGGGGGATTGTCCCGCAGTTTGGCGTCCTTGATAAGCAGCCCGATCACGTCCATGCGGAACCCGTCCACCCCCCGGTCCAGCCAGAAGCGAAGCACATCCATCATTGCTGCACGCACCATCGGATTACGCCAGTTCAACTCCGGCTGCTCCTTGACGAACTGGTGAAGGTAATACTGACCCGTGCGCTCATCGAACGTCCAGGCCGGGCCACCGAAAAAGCTACCCCAGTTATTGGGCGGCGAGCCATCAGGCCTGGGATCACGCCAGATGTACCAGTCGCGCCTGGGGTTATCGCGGCTGCTGCGGGATTCGATGAACCAGGGGTGCTGGTCCGAGGTATGGTTGGGCACCCAGTCAATGATCACTTTGATGCCCCGCCGGTGGGCCTCCTCTACCAGCCTGTCGAAAGTTGCCAGATCACCGAAGAGAGGGTCAACGTCGCAGTAATCGGACACATCGTAGCCGAAGTCGGCCATGGGTGAGGGGTAAAACGGACTCAGCCAGATTGCGTCCACGCCCAGCGAGTGAGGCGTGCCGTCGTTCAGATAAGAGAGCTTTTCGATCACGCCCTGAAGATCACCAACGCCGTTACCGGTCGTATCTTTGAAACTACGCGGGTATATCTGGTAAACCACGCCACGCTGCCACCAATGCAGGTCTGGGGTATCCACAGCCTCCTCCTTAACGCTCAAATAACACTCGGAAATCAGGCTCATACGGAAAATCCGGCTGAAGTCTCTACTCCAGCTCCAGCGCATTAAAAGTCAGGACTTAGTGCCTATCCGAAAAACGTAACCGACGCATCCCCATGCGTCGGTATAAGCGGCATAGGGATGCCGCTTGTACGGTTTTTCGGATAGCTCTTATGCAATATATGGCATCACTTCATCTGGTTAATCGGGTGGAAGGCTGGCTGTGCCAGCACGGGCAGGCTGTCCGATGGCCTTAGCGCGCGAAAGCATTGCAGGGATTGGTATGGGTCAGCCGATGGAAGGTCTTCTCGTCCACTCCTCCTGCCCGGAGGCGTGGCAGAAACTGCTCGCAGAGGTAGGTGAATGGTCTGGGCGTGCCACCGCCGGGCAGGGCCGGATCATACCAGCCACGGTCCTGGCTGAGCAGTACCTGGTCTCCCAGGCCCGCATCCAGCATACGCAGGATGCGGTCTACATAAAAGTCGTCGTCGCTTCCCTCACCTCCAATGCCATCGTACTCAATCCACGCGCCACAGCGTGCCATCTCAAGGTTGAGTGCGAAATCCGGCTCGGCCTGGGCGTGGATCCAGATGAAGCGTTGCGGTGTATGGCCCAGGCTCTCTATGATGTCCAGTTGCTCCCGCACAACACTGCCACGGATGGTATGGCTTCCGATGACGGCATTTGTGGCCATGCTGGCAGCGATCGCGGCACGCAGCACGCGCTTTTCACATGGTGTGATCCCGTCGTCGCCAGCGCTCAATTTGATCCAGCCGGCCTGCACTCCGCTGCCGGCGATTTCGCCCGTCAGCTCGCCGATCATCCAATCGCGTAGCTCTTCCTCAGAAGCTGCGTGCACCCAGTCTGGAATCCACGGCTCGCGATAAACTCCGGTAGGGGCCATAAGCGGGAATCCGGTAGCCACGGAGACGGCGCGGAGAATGTCGGCACGGCGACCCACACCGACCGTGCTGCACTCGACGATGAGCGTAATGCCGGCTTCCCTGGCCCGCACCAGTTCGGGTCCCATCAGTTTTATGACATCGGCAGGGTCGGCCTGGGCATAACCGGGCCGATCCCAGGTGCGCAGGTCCACAAAGACGTGCTCGTGGGGCAGGATAATGCCCATCTCCGAAGGGCTTTTAGGGCCCAGCGTGGTGATCAATTGCGCCATTTTTACCTCTCCGCCCTGCCCTCCCGCAGCTCAGTTGTGCCACAACCTGCGGGAGGGCAGCAGTCTAGGTGAGCCGACATTCGCTGTACGGCCTACCCTCGCCAAGCACCCGGTGAACCAGCGGCATCCACTCGCTGATAGGGATTTGCTGCGGGCATTTGTCCTCACACTCGCGGCAGCCGATGCACTGGCTCGCTCGCTCAGGCTCAGGGAACCAGTGGGTATATGTATTGCGGGCGTGCTCCGGCTTGTCATACATCGCGCCCTCGTTGTAGATTTCAAAGTTGCGCGGTATGTTGACGCCGTTGGGGCAGGGCATGCAGTATCCACACCCGGTACAGGGGATGGGGCACAGCTCGCGGTATCTGGCGCGCACCCGCGCGATCAACGCCAGCTCCTCCTCACTCAACAAGCCGACCCCAGAGGCAGCGGCACTGGCGATGTTTTCCTGCACCTGTTCCATCGTGCTCATGCCGCTCAGCACAACGGATACCTCGGGCTGATTCCACAACCACTGGAATGCCCAGGCGGCAGGGGTGCGCTTCTGAGGCGCGGTATCCCACAGCTCCTGAATCGGCTGAGGGGGATTGACGAGCCGGCCGCCCAGGAGCGGCTCCATGATCACCACGGCCAGTCCTTTGGAAGCAGCGTATTGTAGCCCTTTGGTCCCGGCCTGGTTCTCAATATCCATATAGTTGTACTGAATCTGGCAGGCCGTCCAGCCATCGTAGCCGTCCACGATTTCCTTGAAGACGTCGTAACTATCGTGGAAGGAGAAGCAGATGTGACCGATACGGCCATCAGCCTCAGCCTTCTCTGCCCGCTCCAGGATGCCCAGCTCGCGCATCTTATGCCATCTTTCCCTGCCCAGCCCATGCAGGAGATAGAAATCTATATGATCGGTCTGCAGCTTCTTGAGTTGCTCGTTCAGAAACTTATCGAAGTCGTCCGCGCTCTCGACCAGCCAGCAGGGCAGTTTAGTCGCCAGCCTGATTCTGTCGCGGTATCCTCCCCGCAACGCCCGGCCCAGGAAATACTCGCTATTGCCACCGTGATAGGGGTAAGCTGTGTCCACATAGTTGACTCCGTGGTCAATGGCGTAGTGAAGCATACGGGTCGCTTCCGGCTCGTCAATGTTGGAATGGTCACCACCGACAATAGGAAGACGCATGCACCCGAATCCCAACGCAGAGACTTGCCAGTCCAGGTTTCCAAACCTTCGATACTTCATTTACCAACCTCCGCAATCAACACTAAGAGCCTATCCGAAAAACCGTACAAGCGGCATCCCTATGCCGCTTATACCGACGCATAGGGATGCGTCGGTTACGTTTTTCGGATAGGCACTAAATCCTAACATTCACTGTAGCCGCAGGAATAACAACGTCGGCAACCCTCCGTGTTCACAAAAGCAGCGTGGCCGCACTCCGGACAGAGATCGCCTGTCGGGAAAAGGGCGAGTTGCTCTCCAACGCTTTGCTCCTGCGGCTCCAGCATTCCCAGATGTTCGGCGAGTACCTGTGCAACACCGTCAGGCAGGCTTTGGACGCGCTCGCGCCCAAACCCAAGTGGTCGTCCTCCTCCGATACCTTTCAACTGCCGCACCACCTGATGGAGACGCCGTGTGGCCGAAAGGGGGGAGGGGATGCGCAGGATCAGCGAGATGAGCCGGCCAATCGCCTCAGCCACCGCAGCGGTATCGGACCCGGCCTTGCCCACGTTGAGGAAGACCTCGAACGGCTCGTTATCACCGTTGACGTTGACGGTGATGTAGGCTGTGCCCAGCGGCGTGGCCAGCCGGTAGGTCTCCCCTTTCAGGCAGTGTGGGCGTGGTCGCACAATCATCGTCATCTTCGGTGTCGGCTGCGGCGGGGAGGGGGGCGTCTCCTGCCTGGCCTGGCGCGTAGCCTGTGTCTCCAGCACGACTTTCTCACGTGAGCCGGTCACATAGACGGTCAATCCCTTACAGCCCAGTTTCCATGCCAGCGTGAAAGCGCGTGCCACATCACCAGGGGTGGCAGTAGAGGGGCAGTTGATGGTCTTGGAGATGGAGGCATCCACAAACGCCTGGAGTGTCGCCTGCATGCGCACGTGCTCTTCAATCGAAATGTCGCCTGCCACGACGAAAGTGTCGCGTATTTCCCCGGGCAACTCCTCGACGGCCTGACAACTTCCCGTCACCACCACCTGTTGTAGGATGCGTTCGCGTGTGGCATCGTCCAGACCGGCCTGCTCAAGTGCCCGCAGGAAGAGCGGGCTGACGTAGCGGAGTTCTCTGTCCTGGCCGTCATCGTTCATGTGGCGCACGTAGGCGAGCGCGAAGACAGGCTCGCAGCCGTAGGCCTCACAGCCGGCAACAGTGGCTATGGTGCCGGTGGGAGCGATGGTTAACTGCGCAGCATTGCGTATACCGTATCGCCTGATGCCCTCTACGATGCTCTCCCAATCCAGTGGCGGTCGCCCCCACTTCTTGAGCCGGGTGTATGGGTTGAGAGGTTGCGGCGGCGTCCAACGCAAAGCCTCCTGATCGTAGACACTGCCTTTTATCGCCGGGAAAGGCCCCCGTTCCCGTGCCAGAGCGATGCTGGTGCGCATGGCATGGTAGCGGATGAATTCCATCACTTGAGCAGCCAGTTCCTCAGACTCCTCACTGCCGTAACGAACCCCCAACATATAGAAGAGGTCTCCCAGGCCCATAATGCCCAGGCCGATACGCCGTGTCCTGTGGGCGGCCTCCTTGAGCTGAGGGATGGCCGGCACATAGGCGTTGGCCTCCACAACATCATCGAGGAAACGCACCGACCATTCTACCGTCTCCTGCAGCGCTGCCCAGTCCACTGCCGCTTTGCCATTCATGCCGGTACGGACGTGTCTGGCGAGATTGATCGAACCAAGGCAGCAGTTTTCATAGGGGAGCAGGGGTTGCTCGCCACAGGGGTTGGTCGCCTCATATTCTCCCAGGTGGGGGCATGGATTGGAGCGATTCATCGTGTCCAGAAAGAGGATACCAGGCTCTCCGTTACGGTGCGCTCCGGCAACGATCCTGTCAAAGATTTCGCGCGCCTTTACCGTCCGCCATACTGTGCCATCCTGCGGATTGATCAGGTCTATCGTGCTGTCCTCCTCCACTGCGCGCATAAAGGCGTCGGTCACCCCTACAGAGATGTTGAAGTTGGTCACCGCATGTTCATCGCTCTTGCAGGTGATGAACTCCTCTATATCCGGATGGTCAACCCGCAGAACAGCCATGTTGGCACCTCTGCGTGTGCCACCCTGGCTGACGATTTCGCAGGCGACATCGTAGACGCGCATGAAACCCACCGGTCCGGTGGCCTTGCCACCACTGGAGCGGACAAGCGCTCCCTTAGGACGCAGCCGAGAGAAAGAAAAGCCGGTGCCACCACCAGTCTGATGTATAAGTGCCATGTTGCGCAGGGTTTGGAAGATGCCGTCCTGATCACGTCCCATATCGTCTGATATAGGAAGGACGAAGCATGCCGCAAGCTGGCCCAGCGGAGTGCCGGCGCCGGTGAAAGTTGGCGAGTTGGGCATAAAACGCAGACCGGTCAACAAGTCATAAAAAGCCTCTTCCACCGCCAGCACATCGCCGCCCCACATCGCTTCGACGGCGGCCACATGAGAGGCCACGCGATGAAACATCCCTTCAATGGTCTCGATCGGCCTGCCATCAGGCCCCTTGCGTAAGTAGCGGCGTTCCAACACAGTAATGGCATTTTCGCTTAACTGGATTCTGGCACGTTCACGTGGCCGACTGGCCACTCCTGTTGTGTTTTGACCGGTGACAGTCATAATCCCTCCGCTAAAGATTTGTCTATGTCTGCTGCCCGCCCTTCAACCAACACACAACCAACACACGCTCAGGAACGCTTGCTCTCTGCCTGTTCTCTCAACAGGCGGTCTATTTCCGCCCGGACGGCATCCAAATCCTCTAATCCCAGGTAGACGATCGCGTAGCGGATGTAGGAGACCGGATCGAGTGCCTTCAGTTCCTCGATCGCCTTATCTCCGACTACCCGGCTGGAGATCTCCGCCTTACCAAGCTGGCAGATGTAATTTTCCACCCGGTCCACCAGCCGCTCCAGGTCATCTGCCGAAACAGGGCGTCTGGCGCAGGCGATCCGAAGACCAGCCAGAAGTTTATCCCGGTTAAACTCCTCACGGCGACCATCTCGCTTTACCAGCAGTGGAGTGGTCAAAATGGGCCGTTCCATAGTGCTGAAGCGTTCCCCACAGGCCTGACACTCGCGTCTTCGGCGTGTGCCCTGCGCAGTGTGGCCGGTATCAATCACCTTTGTCGATTCGCTGCCACAGTAAGGACAACGCATAGGCTCGCTTCCTTTATGGTATATGCCACATTTAGGGGTATGGGAAACAAAAACCCCTACATTTAGGGGTGGAAATGCTTGAGGGGCAGGCAGATTATACCACAGAATGTGGTGCGCACAAGTGATGTAGCTGGGAGTGTATCGGGTTGGGGACATTTGCCCAGGAAAATGCTTCTGACCAACACCGTGCTGTAATCGCTATATATGGTATCTAAAGGTAATTACCTGCCCGACTGCCTGCCGCCGTGTGCCGATTGGAAATCGCCCTTTACGGGCGCCTGCGCCGATGCGGAAACAGCGGTCGGCGCAGGCCGACCGCTGGCCGAAGACCCAAAGCGGGCGACTTCATTCGGCAGGGGTAGGCAGTTAAGTCTAAAGCAAGAAGCCCCCATATATGGTGGTAAATCGCCACCTGCATTATCAGCAGGCCCACCACGGGCAGACAGGGGACGTTTTTCCGCTCCTTTACGGAGCGCCATGCCCCGTTTTTGCCCACCTGTATGTCCCCAGCTTGATACGCTCACCGCGCCCGGGATGAGTCTGGGTGTCCGTCATATTTTCGCGTCCCTCCGGCTCGCGCCGGCCTATAGACCGCGCTCGACGCCGCCATGATAGAGTGGGCGCCGCAGGACTGCGGACTACGATCCACCCGTCCCAAACTCGTGACGCGCGTGTTGGCGATTTGTCAAACTCGTGTAAGCCTGGTATAATCGCTCCGCTAACTCAGACTATCTTAAAGCCAGCTACAGGAGTCTGATGCTGATTCAGCGGAAAACTCAGAGCCCAGAATACTGGGAAAAAGAGTTCACAATTACATCTGAGGATATCCAATATCTCAGCAACCTGCTCGTTGAGGACGAGTTGCCACGCTCGGCCGAGGAACTGGCCAGAGCGTTAATCCTGCAGCGATGTCGAGAGGAAGACGCGCTCATCAAGCGCGCTCTGGCACAGGGCACGCTGTACCGGCCTAAGAACAGCTACGTTGTTGGCGAGCGGGTGGTCTTTCCGTTGCTGGACTACCGGATAGGAGAAGTAGTCGGCATACGTCCCGGCCGTAATCCGGAGTATGGCCCCTTTTCCGTCGTACAGGTGAGATTTGATAAGGGGAGGATACGTGAGTTCGCTGCCGAATTTATGGCCGACCATCCGCTCAACTATGAGGCCGGGGATGAGGACGTAGATCTACTGTCACCCGATACGCTGGCAGATATGTACAGCGCCAGGGTAAGCAAATTGCTGGAAGAACGGCTCGAATCAGAACCGGACTTCGTTTGGCTGGGTGGCAAGTGGTTTCGCAAAGACCTGCTGGTCGAGATACATGCCGGTCATCTGAACCTGGTGGAAGCGATGCTCGATATGGCAGGTGGGGGACCACTTTCAACAGAAGCGTTCCTGGGAGACCTGGAGTTGCCTGATGAGATCCCCCCTCAATTGCGCATTTTCTCCCTCAACTACGCGCTTCAGGAGGATGAACGCTTCGATGAAGTAGGGCCGGCCCGGGAGATAATGTGGTTTCTCCGCAGCATGGAACCGGCGGCTGTGAAGTCTGTTCCTCCGTACCTGCGCTACCGGCCAGAGAAGTATGAACACGCACTGCTGACAAGCGAGATGCAGGCACTGGAAAAGGAAATTGATGACGAATGGTCGGATTTAGAGCCGCCGGGTGTGCTGGAGGAGCCAGTTACAGTCGTGCTGACCTATCCACATCGTGTCTCTGGTACATTGCCGCTATCCAGTCGCCTTTCCCGCATTTTCCCGACCGGTCGCACTCAACGCATTCGCTTCACCCTTATAGATGGCGACACCGGCGAAGAGATGCCCGCCTGGGTGGTACGTGAGGGGCGGTATGTCTACGGGCTGGAGGAATGGTACAGCACTTACAACGTTCCAGTAGGAGCCTGCATAGAACTTGCGCGTGGAGAGGAATCGGGCACGGTTACGGTGCGGCTCAAAAACCGCCGTTCCAGGCGGGAATGGATCCGTGTTGCTCTCCCTGTGGAGGGGCAGCTGACATTCGAGATGCGCAAACAGATGATTCCCTGCGCGTATGACGAGTTGATGGTCCTGGCAGCCGAGGACTCCGTGGCTATGGAAGCGGTATGGTCACGTGTGCACCAGCAGAAAATCCCGCTCAGGCAGCTTATCGCCGAAATATTCCCTGAGCTGGCCAAGCTCAGTCCTCAGGGAACGGTCCATGCTGCCACATTGTACAGCGCTATAAATGTGGCACTGCGCACCCCACCTGGCCCTATGCTGGCCGAGCTGGTCTCCAGCGGTCTTTACTTGCCGGTCGGTGGCAATTATTGGGTTCTGCGAGGAAGGGTCTGAGACGCAGATGCAAACCATACCGGGGGGAAGATGACCGTTTCGCTCTCTATACCGACCATTGTCAAACCCACTCTCGATACGCTGTTTCACATTGACTATAGTTGGTGGGAGAAGCAGGGGCTACGCATCAGCGTTGAACTGCGGGCACACCTGTGCCAGGAACACCGTGCAATTTATAGCGACTATTTGGACACGGAGAAAATTGACTGGGTAGACGACAGGACCGGAGAAGTGACCCAGGTGGATGGGTTGCAACATGTGTTGCAGACCCATTGTAGCAAACAGCCTGATTACATCAACGAGAAACTTTCGCTGGTGGATGCGGTCTTTCGGGTCTTCCTGGCAAACGGGAACAGGCCTATGACTTGCAAGGAGCTTAGTAACATCATCGGTCACCCTGCCGATAAGATTTTGCTTACCCTGGCCGGGAGCAGAGTTTATAAAGGCATCAGACCCGAGCGCAAAGATTGAACTTCACTGTGGCGGATTGAGTGCTGAGGAAGCGGAAGGACGTCGAGGAGCCGCAAGGCTTTTAAGAGCCTATCCGAAAAACCGTACAAGCGGCATCCCTATGCCGCTTATACCGACGCATAGGGATGCGTCGGTTACGTTTTTCGGATAGGCACTAAGGAGACCTGGTTTTGACCAACCAGGTCTCCTCTTTTTGTGGACCAGCTAAAACAGTGTCAACTCCCGGTTGAGGATGCGGTCTCTTAAGGAGTAGACCTGAGCCAGACACTCGTCAAGGACATCCCGCACATCGGCCTGGATGCCTGCCGTGAGCGGGCCGTTGGCAGGGTGCACCAGTGCAGTGGCGATAAGGGGACGATCCAGCGGTGCACCGATCTGCGAGAGCATGTAGACCGTTACCGAGCGGACGGTCGGCACACGTTCCACAATATTCTGCGCTGCCAAAAGGGCGAGCACGTTGTACACTTTGCCCACATGGGAGATAGGGTTTTTACCGCAGGCAGCCTCCAGGCTGGCCGAGCGGAATGGCGCGATCACCCCATTGACACGATTCCCCCGTCCGACCGCTCCGTCGTCGCCCATTTCCGCTGAGGTGCCCGTCAGGGTCAGGTAGACCGCACCATTATCCACATCATCGGCGGTATTTACCATGACCTGCACTTTGCGATGATCGAGCTGAGAAGCATATTCCTGGATGGCCGCCGTCGCTGCCCCTTTAACCTCCAAATACTCGGTAGCGTCCCCGATGTGTTGCGCTATAAAAGGCAGGGCGATCGTCAGTGTCAGTTCGTTGTCACGGCGCAGGCCCATTACTTTCACATCCTCTCCGATGGGAAACTCGTTAATCAGCCTGTAGTTTATATATTGTGCGGTCTCGTAGACAGCGTGCTCCAATCCGGAGCGCGGCCAGTGGGCGACGCCGAAGCTGGTATCATTAGCTGTCACGTGCTCCACCACATACTGGAGTTCCTCTGCTCCCCGGCCTGCGTAACTGTCAATCACCATGTGCCGGTCGGGATTCAGGTAGCGCATAGTTTCGCGCACATGTGCTTTGGCAGCCTGGATAGCGATATCATCCATCGGCACCTTGTGTCCCTGGAAAGCCGGAGTGCCGCGTCCGGCAATCTGAATCCGAATAGGCCTGAGCATGTGCCCGCCTTTGTAGCTGACCTCGACCTCCCCGGCTACCAGTTGCACTTTATCGAAGTTGTGGTGGAGAAGGACCCCCAGATTCTCCTGGCACCAGCGGCTGTATTCTACCGAGATGCGTTCCGCGATGCCATCGCACAGGCTGTCAGGGTGGCCGATCCCTTTGCGCTCCACGATCTCCACCGGGATGTCCTCAATGAACTGGCCGGTCGCTTCTACTACTACTATATTTCGCTCTTTCATAAGCACCTCCTCGTAGTACATATGATTTCCCCGGCCAGGGATGGCTCTGACAGAAAAAACCCCTCCTGGAGGACAGAAGGGGCACAATTGTATGGCCACCTCTCATCTTCCAGAAACGCCGTTCTGCCGGAATTGGCACCTTGTGCCGGTATTGCCCACAGGTTATACCCGCACCGGTTGCCGAGGCTTCACAGGGCCGGTCCCTCCACCTCTCTGGATAAGAGTGTCGCCGGGGGTATTTAATTTTGGAAAATAATACCACGAGGGATGGCAACTGTCAAGCCTGCAAAAATGCCGGGGTGTCCGTCACTTTTTTGCGCGAGAAGAGAGCGAGAGCAGGCTATGGCTGGCCGTGGCGACGTCAGTTGTAGGGCAACTGCGAGCAGTTGCCCTACATTGTGGCCGGTC
>DAOTYA010000019.1:0-29428 GCA_034435075.1 Anaerolineae bacterium | reverse complement strand
TCCCCATGCCCGCCCATCCCTATGCCCGTAGAAAAGTCCCCAAAGCCCGAAATGGCATTAAGACCCTGAGTCCGGAGTCCTGAGTCATGTCATAAGAGTCCCCAGAGCCCGAAAGGACACCAAGACTTAGGACTGGAAGACTTAGGACTGGAAGACTTAGGACTGGAAGACTTTGGACTGGAAGACTTTGGACTGGGAGACTTTGGACTGGGAGACTTTGGACTGAGAGACTTTGGACTGGAGGACTTTGCGGGTAGAATAGTCTCCAGAGCCCAAAAGGGTATTGAAGAGAGCAAGAGAGCAGGAGGAAGGAGGGAGGAGGCAGGGGGCGGTAGAAGAGGAGGCAGAAAATGTTCGGACTACCGGTTGATCCAGGTTACGAAGAAGGCATCATATATCTGGTCAAGGGTCTCATCGTGATTGCTGTGGTCACTGACATCATCCTGTTATACATCGCCTGGCGTCTTCGACGCCAGGGCAGATAGGGGAAATGACGGGAGGAGCCAATGAGTAGAAAAGTCCTCAAAGGTGACTGCCTGCCCATGCCGAACGGGCGATTAATCAATCGCCCCTTCTTTGCCCGCCTGGGGTCTTCGGCCAGCGGGCGGCCTGCGCCGCCCGCTGTTTGCGCGTCGGCGCAGGCCGACGCCCGGCACCGCAGGTGCCCGCATGAGGCCGATTCGGCACACGGGGGCAGACAGCCGGGCAGGTAATTACGATTTATGCACGATTAAGGGGTATCTATTCAGGCGCCGACTGAAGTCATCCTTCCCGAGCCTGCGGCCGATGGTCGGCCTTCGCCGACCATCTCTTTGGGGATGCCCGTGGAAGGGTGTCGGCGAAGGCTGACACCCGGCACAAAGTGCCCAGGGAGGACGATTTCAATCGGCTGAACAGTTACGATAAGGATAAGAATCCGGCTTTACTCGAGAATTGTCAGCGCCGGGATTCGGTGTATAATCCTGAGAGCCTATCCTGAAGCGGCATGGAGATGCCGCCTGTACGTTTTTTCGAACAGGTTCTAAGCGCCTGATGCACTGTTCGTTTAACCATACCTGTGCTTTCCTGACTGCATCTTTTGGTGCCAGTTTTTGCCGGGCGATTTGCGACGGGTCACGCACGGAAGGGGTGTCGGCGAAGCGCCCGGAGAAGGCGCTTTCAATCGGCCTGAACGGTCACCGGGCCGCTCTGAGACTCTTGCGAAGCTGCTGAACCATGCGACAGGCAGGAAATACACGACTCAAGAACAGGAAAACGGTCGGCGCCACCGATTCCCGGCTCGTCCATCTTGTGCGCAGTGCACTGGTACATCTTTATGACCACGCCTATCTGCAAAACCATCCCCTGGTAGAAATGCTTGATCTGGATGGTGCGGATCGGGTAACCCGTGTCCAGGGCGTCCGCCGTGCTTTGCTGGAGTGCATCGAGGTGCTCAAGCCTGAGAGGCGGGAGCAGGAGAAGGGGGAGGCCGCCCGAGCCTATGCCATTCTCACCTATCGCTATGTGGATGGCCTGTCCATAGAAGAAATCGCCGACAAGCTGGCCCTCAGCAGGCGGCAGGTGTACCGTGAGCACGGCAAGGGGCTGAAAGCGGTGGCCAGCCTGCTGCAGGACAGAGTGCGCAAGAGCGTCTCCGCCGCTGCCCAGCGAGAGGATCGCCTGGGTGCGATTCGTGCGGAGGTGGCTCACCTCAAACAGGCCGTGCAGCCTGAGTTCCTCAACCTCTCCCGCATCCTGGACGAGGTCTTCCGACTGCTCGGCCCGTTGATGCAACAGGCTGGCGTTCAGGTAAGGATGGCTTCACCGGAGACATGGCCCTCCATCGTGGCGGACCGGGTGATCTTAAGGCAGACGTTGATGAACCTGCTGAGTTATGCTCTGCACCTGGCACGCACAGACCTGGAGATCAGCGTCTGTTATGAGGTGAAAGAATTGCGCATCGAGGTATACGAGGCTGCCCCCGGCAGTACAGGGACGGCGGCATTGGCGCAGCCATCATCGTTAAAGCCCGATGAAGTCAGCCTGCTGGTGGCGCAGGCGCTCGCCGAAGTCCAGAGCGGGCGTCTCGAAGTGGAGTACGGAGAGCACGGTGGTTTGAGGGCCTGCCTGGTGCTCCCCACATCGGAGCGCAAGACGCTCCTGGTCATAGACGACAACGCCGACATCATCGCTCTCTTCCAGCGCTATCTGGGGGGACATGACGTGCGCGTGGTCGGGGCGACGGACGGGGAACAGGCATTGCGGCTGGCGACAGAGCTGCGCCCGCAGGCGATCACGCTTGATGTGATGATGCCCACTCAGGACGGCTGGGAAATCCTGCAGCGGCTGAAGAACACTCCGGTCGTGCGCCGCATTCCCGTGATCGTCTGTTCCGTTTTACACGAGCCGGAACTGGCCCTTTCCATGGGCGCCAGCGACTACATCACTAAACCCGTGCAACAGGATGAGCTTCTGGAGGTGCTGTTTCGCTGGATGGGACCACTACGGCCGCTCGTGTAAGTGTGGAAAGCAAAGCACGCAGCGTCTCGACTATTTCTGTGAGTGACAGCCCCGTTGCACGTGCCAGGCGAACCTCCCCGGTCAGTGGCGCTGCTTCCTGGTCAATACTGCGCACGGAGACAATAATAGTCTCCGTCTTAAGCGCTGTTCCATCCCTCTTCATCGCTTCCAGCAGCTCGTAACCGTTCATCTCGGGCATTACCAGGTCGAGGAGCATCACGTCGGGCCGCTCAGAACGCAGGATTTCCAGCCCCTCCTTGCCACCGAAGGCCTCAAGTACGCGCAGCGAGGGGTTGATCACTTTCAGCATGCGCGCAAGGAGACGCACGACGTGAGGATTGTCGTCCACCACCAACACCGTGCCGGGCGGCGTGGACAGGCGCGCCAACGCCGCCTCCAGTTCCTCTCTCGTCACCGGTTTCGGCAGGTAATCTGAGGCACCCAGGTACAGCCCCAGGCGGTGCATACTGGGCAGTGGGCAGGTGATCATGGGTATTTCGGGGGGCAAACCCAGTGTTTGCTCCAGGTCATTGTGGTATCTGGTCCACTCTTCATCCACTATTACCGCAGCCGGGTACAGCTCCCGAACTGCCGTGCTGGCCTGCTCTAAACTCGCAGCCAGTTGAAACCGATACCCCTGGACGTAACGGTTGAGTAGTGAGAGCACCCGCTCATCATCGTGCAGTACAAGCACCAGTGGGCAGGTATCGGAGGCACGTGCCTGCGCAGTGGAGACAACTCTGGCATACTGAACCTGTCCTGTGGCCGGCAGGGGCAGGGTGAAGTGTACTGCCGTGCCGCGTCCCAGTTCGCTTTCGATCCACATTCTGCCACCGTGCATCTCCACGAAGCGCTTGCTGACAGCCAGGCCCAATCCGCTGCCTTCCCGCGCCTGGTTATCCTCGAGCTGACTGAAGGCCTCGAAAGCCCTGGCGATCCGTTCGGGAGAGATGCCTCGCCCGGTATCCTCAACCGTTACTCTGACTTCCCCCTGTTCTATCCGTGTCTTTACTTTAATCCCCCCTGTGTCTGTGAAACGAGTGGCATTGGTGAGCAGGTTCAGCAGCACCTGTCGGATACGCGTGCGGTCCAACGGCAGCGGGGGCAGACAGTCGGGCATGTCCAACTCGAGTTTCAGCCCGCGCGCCTCTGCCAGGCCGCGTACCATCCCGGCGGCCTCTTCTATCACCTGGCACAGGTCCGTCTCCTCCTTTATCAGCGGCATGCGGCCTGCCTCAATCCGCGACAGGTCAAGCACGTCATCAATCAGGTCCGAGAGGTGGCGGGCACTCCGGTAGATAGCCATAACGTCCCCACGATACTCTTTGGGGAGCGGCACCCCACCGTAACTTTCCGGTGCCGTGACGATCATTTCACTGAACCCTGTGATCAGGTTCAGCGGCGTGCGCAGCTCGTGGCTGACGCTGGCGACGAACTCGGACTTGAAGCGGTAGGCCCTCTCTGCCGATTCCTGTGCCAGCATCAGGGCTTCGTTGACGCGTTCCAGGCGCGCGTATGCTTCATCCAGGCTCTTCAAGATGCGTCTGGCCTCGGCGCGGCGTTTGCGTGCCTCCTCGGCGTGTTTGCGGGCCTCGCGTGCCATACTGAGCGCCCACTCGAGTGCCGTGAACAGCCTCCGCGAGCTGAGCCACGAGGTCAACGCAGTGAGCAAAAGAAGCGATAACGGCCCGAAAGACTGTACCAGCCAGCCCGGCCATTTACCACCCTGGCTGAACCGTATCAACACGGCGCTGACGAGCGCCATTATCCATCCCAACTGGGGGTTGCCCAGAACAAACGAGACCGGCACGAGCAGTGTATACAGATAGAGCGCGGCCGGGGTGCGGAAAAGCAGGACAATAACGGTCACGGTGATGGTAAGTGAAGCCAGGTAGACCCCGACGGCCAGCCGCAGGTGACGTCGTGCCAGCCTGTGGGCACCCCAGATTGCCAGCAGCGTCTGGAGAAACACGCCCAGCGCGTAGAATTGATAGGCCTTGATGAACAGCATCACGAAGGCTGTCCAGACCCATACCAGGGCGCCTGTACATAGCAATACAACGTTCAGGGACTCCCTGGTTAAATCCTCAAAGATCTGGGTGATCTCCGCACTCTTTCTGCCTCTGAATCTGCTTTTTGTCATTCCGGCCAATCTTCCAGATCGTCGGGCTCGCCTATTATGAGGATTTCTCTGCCGTCCTCCAGGCGCACCATACGCCCGACCTTTTGCTCAAACTCCATTATGGCCTCGGCCGGGCGTCCCGAGCGGCTGAGGTGCGCAAAATCCTCGGGCGTGAAGGGGGGCGTTTCCGGGGTATCCGGCAGAGTGAGCACATTTTTGATGAACAGGTCCCGTGCGCGCACCAGGTCGCGTGGCAGGCGGATTTGCTCATGCCGATTGCATTCCAGAGCCTGGAGGATTTCCAGTTTGACCTCAGCCGGATCGAGCGAGCGGATGGGAAACTGATTGGCCCAAAAATCCACAAATTCCCGCCGCGCTTTTTCCGGTGTGCGCTGGGGGAACACCATGACATCTTTGACGGAACCCTCCCAGGGAGGATTGTAGTCTATCAGGAAGCTCAGGCCCTGGACCCGGCTCCGCCTCCTGTCAGAGTACCAGAAGAGCATGATGATGCCCTGTGAGTTATCTGAGTACATATATGCTTTGTGAAATTGGGACACTGACCTGGCTTTCTCCACGTAGGCGACGTCAACCCCGGCGGCTTTCAGCCAGGCCAGGGCACGCTTCTGCTCCTCTTCGGCGATTTGACGCTTTTGTACCAGCTCTAACAGTGGTTGCAGGTAACCCTGCTCACGCAGCCACACGGGTACCACGGTGTCCATACGCTCCTGAACCGGCGGTGGAGCATCCCGACAGGCGCTCAGGAACACCGGCAGGAATTCGGTGGCCCTCAGCCCTTTAAACACTGCGTTCAGATCCGCTTTGAGTGCGTTATATTCTTTACGTGTCAGAGCCTCGTTGCTCAGAAATCCGTCCAGGCGTGGGCGAAGCAGTGCCAATGGTGAGAAACTGGAGAGGTGATGCTCTCCTTTTCTGTCTCTACGCATTTTTTTCATAAGAAATTCCCTCTAGCATCAGATTTGCACGCGGGTGTGAGATACGCATAACTGGATTCCGCGCGTCGTTCCTGCCGGACGTGCCCGCCTGACGTGCCCGCCTGACGTGCCTGCCTGACGTGCCCTCCTGACGTGCCCGCCTGACGTGCCCGCCGGATCACAATCCGGCGGCGGTCCGGTCCGGTCGGCGGCCAGCGCCCGGCCCGCGTGGATTATGATCCACGCGGCGCATAGCCAAGAGATTGGCCAGAGCCTTGCGCCTCAGAATCAGTTATGCGAATAAGAAAGCCTGCAGAAAGGTGATGCTAGGAGGTCAGCATGAACTTCTCGTACAACGACCGCGGCGTGGGCGGTAAGCAACTGTACATCATCGCTGCAGCCTGGCTGATACTTGTTATCGTCGGAGTGCTTTGCACATGGTACGGATGGTTCAGTCCGGCCGGCAGAGAAACCTTCAGGCCCACACCGATAATCCGACCGGATAACATCCCTTCAACTCCTGAGCTTCAGGCAATCAGCTCCCCCACTCCGGAGCCCACGGCGGCTGTCGTCCCCACCTCCCAGCCCCAGGCGGAGGAGGTCTTCGGTTACGGCATTGCCGTCCATGGCGTGGTGGGAGACGCCGATTATACAATGGGGCAGGTGCAAAACCTGGGCCTGGGTTGGGTTAAGCAACAGGTGCGGTGGTCCTTCTTCGAACGCAATCCTAACCAGATGGACTGGAGCGGCTTCGACTGGGTGGTAGAGGCAGCCAACAAGCGGGGGATCAAGGTCATGCTTAGCGTGGTAGATGCGCCGCACTGGTCACGCACCTACTTTGACGATAATGTGGAAGGCGCCCCTCCCGACGATCTCGCGCTCGTGGCCGACTTCATGGGGAGGCTGGTGGAGCGCTACCGTGGCCGTATCCATGCCATCGAGGTGTGGAACGAGGAAAATCTGGACCGGGAATGGGATACCGCAGGCGGTGTAAACCCGGAGGAGTACGTCGAGATGTTACGGCTCTCCTACCAGGCCATTAAGAGCCGCGATCCCAATATTATCGTCATCAGCGGTGCGCTCTCACCGGTAGGCGCCACCGCCACCGACCCCAAGAACCCCAACCGCATCGTTTATATGGACGACTTCCAGTACTTCGACCGTATGATCGCCGCCGGCTTCCTGAATTACTGCGACTGTGTGGGCGCTCATCACAACGGGATCAATATGCCACCCGACGTGGCCTGGGACGAAGGATACAACGATCCCACCGCTATATTCCGGGGGCCGTTTGACAATCCCGATCATAGCTGGTCGTTCAAGTCCACATTGTGGGGGTACCACGAGCGCATCAGGGCTGCCGGCAGTGATAAGCCCCTGTGTGTCACCGAGTTCGGCTGGGCGAGTGCCGAAGGATTCGACGGTTACCCCCCGGGCTTTGAGTTCGCGCTGGATAATACCCTTGAAGAGCAGGCTCAGTGGGACGTGCAGGCATTCCAGTTGATGCGTCAGTGGGGTTTTGTGCGCCTGGCCTTCCTGTGGAATCTGGACTTCGCCCAGAAAGACGGGATCGGCCCAACCGATCCCAATGCCCCCTACAGTATTCTCGATTTCTACGGAGTGGCCCGTCCTGCCTACGGCGCCATCGGTGTGATGGAGAAGCCCTGAGCCAGACGACCGATGGCCTCAAACCGTCGCTATTATCGGCGCCCGTTTGTGAGGCGGGCTACCCACGGTCTGGTGCTGCTGGCTCTGTGTGTGTTGTTTTCATTCCCGGCGGTTAAGCAGCCCGCCTGGCCCCGTCCGCGGGTAGCCTCCCCCGAGTACGGTATGCAGGCCTCCCTCTGGTGGCACGAAGATATGGCCAGACGCGACCTGCGCCTGATCGCTGACGCCGGCTTTACCTGGGTCAAGCAGCATGTGAGCTGGCGTGATGTCGAGGGAGCAGCCAAGGGGGCTTACAACTGGTACTTTACCGACCGCATTGTGGCCGATGCGGAAAGCCTGGGGCTGCACCTCATCTTCCGCCTCGACCGTGAACCGGCCTGGGCTGTTCCACCCGAGGGTACCCACTCCAATAATGGACCTCCCGGGAATCCGCAGGATTTCGGGGATTTCTGCCATGCGCTGGCGGTGCGTTACCGGGGGCGCGTGCGGGCCTATCAGGTCTGGAATGAACCGAACCTGGCCCGCGAGTGGGGAGGGCGGACTCCCGATCCGGCCGCTTATGTTGAGCTGCTGCGCGTTTGCTACCTGGGTATTAAGACCGCCGACCCGAACGCACTGGTCATCTCAGCGGGCCTGTCGCCAACCGGCAACGGCCCCCCAGAGGCCATGCCGGATATTGATTACCTGGTGGCGATGTACGAGGCTGGCGCGGCGCCGTATTTCGATATGCTTGGTGTGCATGCCCCAGGTTTCGCATATCCTCCGGAAATCTCACCTGATGAGGTGGCAGCAAATCATGGCGGTCATCGCTTTTTCTGTTTTCGCCACGTCGAGGATGCCCGCGCTGTAATGGTGCGCTACGGCGACGAGGACAAGCAGGTTGCCGTCCTGGAGATGGGATGGACAAGCGATCCTGTGCATCCCGGCTACGCATGGTTTGCCGTCAGCGAGGAACAGAAGGCTGACTATCTGGTACGCGCTTTCCGCTACGCCCGTGAGCACTGGTCGCCCTGGATCGGCCCGATGGTGGTGCTCTCTATCGCCGATCCGGATTGGACCGAGCAGGACGAGCAGTACTGGTGGGCGATTACCGAGCCTGGCAGGGGCGAGCCGCGCCTGCGCCCGGCCTACGAAGCGCTGCGTGCAATGGAAAAGTAGTGCGAAACGTGAGAAGCGATCGGCTGGTAGTAATTGATGGCTCGTACGGAGAGGGCGGAGGACAGGTGCTGCGTACTTCTCTTACCCTCTCCGTCATCACCGGCCGCCCGATGCGTATTGAGCGCATCCGGGCCGGGCGGGAGGAACCTGGCCTGCGTCCCCAGCACCTGACCGCTGTACAGGCTGCCGCCGCGATATGCGGGGCGCGTGTGGAGGGAGCTGAACCGGGTTCGCAGGCGCTTACCTTTGCCCCGGGAGGACCGGCCCGCCCGGGACATTACACCTTTGATGTGACGCAGGCTGCCCATACGGGCAGCGCAGGCTCTGTCGGCCTGGTACTGCAGACCGTCCTGTTACCACTTGCCTTTGCAGGTGGCGAGTCGCATCTCACCCTGCGGGGCGGCACACACGTGCCATGGTCGCCCTCGGTCTTTTACCTGGAACACGTCTTCTTACCCCAACTGGCGTCTATGGGGGTGCAGGCGGGCCTCGAGCTTAAGCAGTGGGGTTTCTACCCGGCAGGAGGCGGGGAGATAGAAGTGCGCATTGTGGGACGTGCAGGTCCCCTCCGTCCGGTTACGCTGACCGCACGCGGCCCACTCCGCCGGGTGTTGGGTATTGCGGCAGTGATGAATCTGCCCGCTCATATTCCTCAGCGCATGGCCGATCGCGCCCGCAGTGTGCTGACAGGGGCGGGTCTGCCGGGCCAGCTTGTGGCGTTGGAACCGCGCAGGCTGCATGGCGCCGGGCCAGGCGCAGGCCTCTTCCTGTGCGCTATATATGAGAGCGCACGGGCCGGTTTTACCGCCTACGGGCGCAAGGGGCTGCCGGCCGAGCGTGTGGCCGAGGAAGCCTGTCAGGAGTTGCTGCTCTATCATCAGAGCGGTGCCCCGGCCGATCCTCACCTGGCCGATCAACTGGTACTCCCGGCCGCACTGGCCGCCGGGGAGTCACGCGTATACACGGCCCGGGTGTCGCAGCACCTGTTGACCAACGTGTGGGTCGTTCAGAACTTTCTGAGGCGAGAAGTGACCGTGGAAGGGGAGCCAGGGGCACCCGGCATACTCATTGTCCAGGAGGATCGGGGGTGATCGAGATCATCTTTCTGGGGACTTCGGCGTCAGCCCCGTCAGTTCACCGTGGCCTTTCTGCCCAGGTGGTGATGTACAAAGATTACCGCTTCCTGGTAGACTGCGGCGAGGGGACACAGCGACAGATTTTGCAGAGTGGCCTTGGCTTCAAGCGGTTGAATAAGATACTGCTGACCCACAGCCACCTGGACCACATCCTTGGGCTGGGTGGCCTGATCTCCACATTTGCCCGCTGGGAGACAATTGACCACGTCACAATTTACGGGGGCATTTGGGCACTGGAAAGGGTCCGCGATCTGCTGTACGGCGTTGTCCTGCGCGGGGGCGAAGTCCAGATCAAGATAGACCTGATCGAGGTGCAGCCCGGTACTGTCCTGGAAGACGACACCTTCGAGATCGTGGCCTTTCCCGTCATCCACCGCGGGCCTTGCCTGGGCTATCTATTCCGTGAAAAGCCACGCCGTCCGTTCATCAACGAGCGCGCCGAGGCACTGGGCGTGCCGCGCGGTCCGGAGCGTCGCCGTCTGGTCGCGGGCGAGTCGGTGGTGCTGGCCGATGGACGGGTGATCTATCCCGATGACGTGCTCGGCCCTCCCCAGCAAGGAGCCTCCCTGGCCTTTGTGGGAGATGCCGGCCGGGTTGATAACCTGGTCGAGGCCGTGCGGGGTGTGGATATGCTGGTTATAGAGGCCACGTACCTGCGGGCAGAAGCGGAAATGGCCCGCCGCTTCGGCCATCTGACCGCGGCTCAGGCGGCCCGGCTGGCGCTGGACGCGGAGGTCCACCGGCTGGTATTGACCCACGTGTCGCGGCGTTATCACGAAGCGCAAATACTGGAGGAGGCGCGGGCCATCTTCCCGGATACCCTGGTCGCAAGGGATTTCGACTATTACCGGGTGCTCAGGAGGAACGTGACCAGCGGCACATTGCTGCCGGAGACCGAAGAGTGATCCCTTGTGATCTGACCGGCATTGGCGTTGGGCAGCCTCATGGTCTGGATCTCTGTAGCCCCGCGGGCAGGCTCCCCGGGGTCGGTGGGTAGCGGTCGAAAAAGTCCCTGCTGCAATCGTCGGTATCCTGCTCGGGCGGGCGCCGCTCCAGCGAGTGGCCGGCGTTCACCCCGCCCGGGTGCGGTATCACGCCAGGGTAAACGCCCTGCCCGTACACCACGACGTCCACCGCCACACCGTTTGCATCGAGCAGCAATATCTCGTCCCCCTCGTTGCCCAGCGCAAAGCCGAAGCCTTCCCAGTTGCCAGCCGGCACCATATTGGGCACGCTGGTATCGTCCCGATAAATATCGAGCAGGAATTCAAAGTCCGGTTTGAAGCCGGCGTCGGCAGCCTGCTGAGCCACGACGATGACGCCTCCGGGCGGCAGCACTGACCCGCTCGGGAAACGATACAGCCCGCTTCCGTACTCCCCGCCGGGACCCACGTCACCGAGATACCAGCCGGAGAGGTCAACGGGTATGGCGGTGGGATTGTAAAGCTCCACCCACTCCCCGCTGAGGGGATTGGTGGCCGGACGGTACATCACCTCGCTGATCAGCAGATGGCCCAGTGGCGGCTGGTAGTTCCAGTCGTACTCAAAGACCCGGTACAGGTAGTCGAACAGGGCTGCAGAACGTACCTGCAGCGCCATCTCGCGGTTGACTTTGCTGGAGCTTTCGCTCCCGTTAATGCTGCCCACGTGGACGTATTTGCCCTCCGCTCCCAGGTCCACCAGCACCATCTTGTTGTGAATGCCGTAATGGGTGGGGTCGCCCAGGTGGGCGCTCAGGTCCAGACCCTCATTCTGTGCAATCTGGTTGACGCGGGCGGCGGCCTCGACGTTGTTTGTCAGCGAGAAGCCCTTGATATCGAAGGTCCCACCGTTGAGCAGAATACGCACGGCAGCACCGCGCCTGGCAGCAGCGATGTAGGATTCCAGCCGCAGGTTGGGAGCGCTGACCGGGTCTCCCCAATGTGGATACTCGTACAGTTGCTCGACGTACACGCGGTCTCCCGCGCCGGCCCTGGCGACCAGCCCTAAAAGCCCATCAGCAGTACGCAGGGCCGCTTCCGGCGCCGTGATCAGCTCGAACCAGTCGCCGGCCGTCACCAGCGGCTGTGTGAACTGCACGGTGTAAGTGATCCAGTCGGTGCCCGGATCGGGTGTGAAGCCCGCCGGCGGCGGGCCATAGCCCAACGGATTGTTGATGCTCCAGAGGATGATGTCACTGTGAGCGGCCGGGTCGCAGTCGGCGCGAAATACCTCGACCGCTCGTGCCACAATTGCCTTCGCATCGGTTACCAGCACAGCGCCACGCGACCCGCCGGTACCATTCGCCTTATTGTCGCAGGGCAGGCCACCGTGGGTCAGGTTCTGTGAACTCACCAGCAGGCGTGCCCGATCCACGATGATGAATTTGGCATGCACAAAGGTATAGCGGTCGTAGATTCGGGGTGAGTCGGAGTTGACCATGAAGTAGCACAGGCCGTGACCGGTGGCGTGCAGTTGCTGGCAGGCCCACAGCTCCTGATAACTCATCCCTCCGGCCGGCCCACCCTCCAGTAGCAGTGTGACGGTTACCCCCTGACGGGCTTTCTGCACCAGCGCTGTAGTCAGCGGGTAGCTTTCCAGCGTGTACAGCTCCGCCTCGATACTGTGCCCGGCCGAGTTAATATGGTCCAGCACCACCTGACAGGCATTATCCGGCGCAACTCCGACGGTCACCGTACCGCTCGCCGCAAGCGCAGGCCAGAAAAACTGCTCCAGGTCCCAGCCCGGATAGCGAACCCTGCGCCCCAGCCAGGGATTGTCCTGGCGCTGTGCCCAGTCCGCGACGGTATCGGTATCTGCGTAGGGCAGGCCGGTCAGCTCATGGGGAATGCGGTATAGTATTTGCCCTGCCTCGGCGAAGCCGGACGGGCCGACGTATGGCCGCACCGCCTCACCGTTCCACCCATCTATCCCCGTGCTGCCGCCTTTGTAAACCACCGCATCCTGCACATTATCGGCGGCATCCTTCAGCACGACCTCGTCACCACTGTTGGTCAGGAGCGGCCAGCCCGAAAGCACATAGTCCGGTGCGAAGCCGAACGAGGCCAGAAAGGCGTCCCTGTTACGGGCTAACCAGAGCCTGCGCTGCGGCGCAATCGTCACGGCCGGGAGGCTGGCGCAGTCCCACCCGCTGGTGCCCATCTTGCACAGCTTCCAGCCGGTCAGATCAACGCTTTGGGGACTGCCGTTTAGCAAGAGTACGGCCTCGTCCACGTCGTTTGTTTGCAGGCCATCGTAGAGCACCGCCTCGATGAGGACGTAAGCGGGAGGCTGAGGGAGCACAACATAGTGGCGCAGTATTACAGGCAGGTAGATGGCCTGGCCCAGGCCAACGTTGATGGTCCAACTGCTGTAATTATTGTCCTGTGTCACCTCGGCGGTGGCCGCCGTGGCGGTCAGGTAATTGGTCACACTCCCGATGGCAGAAGGTAAGAGCTGCCCTGCGATGGAAATGTAGATCGTTCCCGTGAGCACATCAGCCTGCCATACAAGCACTCCGCTCACAGGTTGCGTAAACTGGAGTGCTTCTGAGCTGCTATGTTGCACGTCTGTTATCATCGTGGGCAGCAGGTCGGTAATGACGACGCCGGTGGCGACGGCCCGCCCGATATTTTCAACCGTGACAAGATAGGTGACGGGTTGCCCTGCTGTGGCCTCGGAAGGTCCAACCTTGCTCACGCGCAGATCGGGCAGGGGAGGAAGGTAACATGAGTTCTGTGCTTTTGGGGTACCGTTGATGGGATTGCCGTTCGCATCCAGGCCGTTGCGGGTGATCCCGTCGTTGGTGCACCAGTTTGCATCGGTGTCGGGAGCAGTGGGGTCTATCCGTTCCATCGAGTGATAGGTATTCCCGGCGGGCCAGCCACCCCCATCTTGATTGGCCGTATCAACAATGGTGCCCTCAGCGTCTTTCAGGGTCAGCACCTCGCCGGCATTGCCCAGCGCTCCGGTGTACACCTGGTCAGCCGGTACGTCGCTTACCGTGGAGTCGTCGCCCCGCTCCAGCAGGTAATAGCCGTAAGGGGGGATGAGGTTGTTCAGGGAGATTGAGGGGCTTCCATCGTCTGAGGTGAGTGTCCATCCGCTCAGATTGATCGAGACAGGCGTGGTGTTGTATAGCTCGATCCACTCGTCGCTGGTGAGGCCGTAGTGCCCTGCCCACGCCACCTCGTTGATCACCACGTCACGAAGACCTGCCGGACGCAGGTCTGTGGTGGTAGACTCGCGAGTTTCGCCCCGCCATCCGCCCGCCACGAGCGCCGCCACCAGCAGGCCTGGTATGATGGCACACCACAGCCATATGCGTCTCATCGTCCACCTCCTCAACCTGGTTTTACCCTACACTAGCCCACCTCCGGCTCTTTCACCTCCGAGAGCATCTCTTCCTGCCCCAGAGATTCCCTGGCATCTGCCCGATCACGCCGTCTGCGGAGGTAATACGGCACGCCAGAGATGGTTAATGGCAGTATCAGCGCAAGCGTCAGAAAAAGCCACGGGTTGAGGCGGGGATGAGCCGAGAAGCGGTCCAGGTTGAAAATGATCACCATTACCGATGTCCAGACGGTGAGGAAATTGGGCACGGCATCCCCAGAGCGGAGGAGACGCAGTCCCCTGGTACGCTGCCTGGTGAATGGGTACAGCAGGTTGCTCCCCATGAAACCGAGCTGGTCTTCCAGGATATGTGCGGCGAAGGCCAGGCCGATGATCAGGCCGCCCCATTTGCCGCATATCAGACTGCCGAACAGCCCCAACGCTGCCGCCAGCGTCAGGCTGTGGGACCAGCGGCGGTGCCAGTCGAGGAAATGGATATGCAGGCGGTCACCCTGTCGCTCGAACTTGAAGGAGGGGCCGGTGAAGATGTCTATGTTGATCTCCTCGTCGTAGGTGTGTACCATCGGCACCCCGGTCTTCACACTGGCCTGGGGGGCGGGGACTTCTGAGCTGGCAAGGGGGACCTGGCTGGTGCTGACGAGCGGGCCGATGCGCACGGTGACCTGGCTTAGGGCGGGGTCGAAGCGGATCGTGTATTGCCGCCACAGGTCGGCGCCCATGCGAATGGTGTGGAGCATCACATTCCGCGGCCTGCCGGAGACGTAAGCATCCTGCATGGCTCTGGCCACCTGGACGGCGATGGAGTGAGGGTCTGGTCGCGGGCCCGGGTCAATCTCCAGGTCGTAGCGCTCGAAGTAACGGCTGAACTTAAAGTCGAGCGTGTCCGGGAGAATGCCGGCCAGGCCGCCCAGCACGGGAAGGAGCGAGCCCTGAGCTGCCTGCCGAACGACGTCGGGGAAAAATGTGGCCAGAGCCACACCTGTGACGAAGTGGGCTATCCCTTTCATATTTGGGAGGACAGCGCTACATTGACAAATTACGCATATAGAGGTATCCTTAGATGCACGGGGGTGGTTGGGGCCCGGTGGCCTCCACGGTCTTCAAAACCGCTGGCGGGCCGCGCGGAGCGGGCCGCGGTGGGTTCGACTCCCATCCACCCCCGCCTTTGTTTTGAGACTTGCTATCCGAAGCGCACCTCTCGCAGGGGCGCGGGGATAAAAGTGAAAATAAAGATCAGGAGGACAAGCAGACCCAACGCCAGACGACGCCCATCAATGCGGGTGGCATCATCGAGCGGTGGCGGATGGCGTTGATTCAACACCATATTGAGGAACCCCCACGTCAGCCAGAATCCGCCGGCCTCGTTGCCGTGCGTCAGCATCCATCCCCCCCATAACAGCATCGCCACGATAACAAAATACCCGAGCTTCCTGGCGCGCTCCCCCAACAGCGCATAACTGATGTGCCCGCCATCCAACTGCCCAATCGGGATCAAATTGATCATCGTGACAAGCAGCCCCGCCCAGGCAGCAAAAGCCACCGAGTGAAGCCATACATCCTCACCATTGCTGGGCAGAATCTTCCCGAACATCAGATACTTGATTATCAGGTACAGGAGCGAGTTACCCTCCTGCAATGCCGTCTTCACATCCGGGGGAGGTGGACCAACTTTGGAGAGTGAAAGGCCCAGGATCAACAGCGGAATGGCCACGATCAGCCCACCGAGCGGCCCGGCCACACCAATATCAAAGATGGCCTTGCGATTACGCATCGGCGCCCGCTGCACGATCACTGCGCCCATTGTCCCCATAGGAGGGAGGGGCATCGGAATAAAGTAGGGCAGGCTTACCGGCGATCCATAGCGGCGCGCCACGAAGTAATGGCTCAGCTCATGCGCCAGCAGGATGCCCAACAGCGTGCCAGCGAAGGGAAGCCCCAGGTGAATATAGCGCAAAGGCAGGAACAGTGCCTCCGGACCGGCAGCTTCCCCGATCTCTATGCCGGCGTCGGAAAGTCCGTGCATGGCGCCTATGTATAGCACGCTCAGCAACGTCACAAAAAACAGGGTCACATTTACCAATATCCCGCCGGGCTGCCGCTCCAGCCGACCCTTGATAGCTACCAACTGCTGGCCTCCCCCAGGCTGTTCCTTAAGTGAGGCGGTGTAGTTGTGTGCACTGAAACGTCTGCTGATTTCCTCGAAAGTGGTCTCTGTATCGCCCTGAATCCGACCCAGGAAAGCGATCACCTCGTCAGGGGGCTTGAGCACCCTGTAACCCTGTACCTGCATCAGATCGGCCAGTTCCTGCCGTAGCAGGGCAATACTCATCAGTTGTGTGGCTGCTGCGGATTCCGCAGGTTGTTGCAGGCTACCCTGTTCCATATCAGATACTCCGTATGCGTTATAACAACGATGTCTGGTCAAACCGCTGCTCAGCGGAGGCTGATGCGGGGCGGTTTTCAGCTAATCCCCTGTTTGTGCCGGCTGTGTGGGGTAGCATGAAAAGGCCATCCAGACAGGCCGGAAAGCCTCGCCCACAGGCCGGCTCAACCGCGTCACGCAATCCCTACTTGAGCTGAACGCATTTGCTTCCTGCTGGGATTATACTGCATAACAATGAGATGTAAAGGGGAGGCCTCTCTAAAATTACCCGCTGTCCTTGGGTTCGCCCGGCAGCACTTTACCCGGATTTAGAATGTGGTGCGGGTCCAGCGCCTCTTTTATGCGCCACTGTACTTCGAGCGAGAGCGTTCCCAATGCCTGGCGCATATAGGGCAATTTCAGGATGCCGATACCGTGCTCACCACTCAGCGTACCGCCCAGCTCCAGAGCCAGTTTGAAAATTTCCTCCGCCATACGCTCCACCTTTGCCCATTGCGCCTGGTCACGCCTGTCAAACAAAATGTTGGGATGGAGATTACCGTCCCCTGCGTGGCCGAATATAACCACGGGCAGGCCATAGCGTCGGCTGATCTCCTTAATGCGCCGGATCGCCACCGGGATGGCACTGCGTGGGACGGTGATGTCCTCACCCAGCTTGTTAGGTGCCCGGCGGGCCAGTGAGGGGCTGACGCTGCGCCGCGCCTTCCACAACCTGTCCCTTTCCTCCCCGGTACGTGCCACCTCCACCCTGGCTGCGCCTTTCTGTTGACAAATGGCGGCAATGGCTTCAATCTCACGCTGCACCGCGTGGACATCGTTCCCGTCCGTTTCTATCAGCAAGAGCGCTTCCATATCCCCAGGCAGCCCCAGATGCATGGCCTCCTCTATGCACTCGATCGCGGTCTCGTCCAGCAGCTCAAGTGTTGCCGGCACCAACCCCTGGATGAGGATGGCGTGAATGGCGCATGCGGCGTCGTCCAGACTGGAGAAGTACACCAGGGCAGTGCTGGCATACGATGGCCGGGCGATCAGACGCAGAGTGGCCTCGGTGATGATCCCCAGCACCCCCTCTGAGCCAACGAAAAGCTGGGTCAGGTTCAGGCCGGTAACGTTCTTGAGAGCCTTGCCACCTGTTTTAAGTACTGACCCGTCAGCCAGCACGACGGTGAGACCCAAAACATAATCCCCCGTGACCCCGTATTTGAGACAGCGAGGGCCGCCGGCATTGCAGGCGATGTTGCCACCTATGGTGGATTGCTTGATGCTGGAGGGATCGGGCGGATAGAAAAGCCTCACACTTTCCACCATCTTCTGGAGATCGGCGGTAACCATGCCTGCCTCGACGGTCACTGTCATGTTCTCCTGGTCCAGCTCGAGAAGGCGGTTCATACGGGTTAGCGACAGGATGATGCCTCCTCTGTGTGGGATGGCACCTCCGGCCAGTCCGCTGGCCATTCCTCGTGGCACGATGGGAATTCCGTGCTGTGCTGCCACACGCACCACTGCTGCGACCTCTTCTGTGCTCTCTGGCAACACAACTGCATCCGGCAGGCTCTGCTCAAACGTGCCGTCGAAAGAATAGGCGATCAGGTCTATTGGCGAGGTCAATACATTGGCGGCGCCAGCTGCTTGCTGGAGTTCTGAGATGACCGTTTGAGATAGCATTGCTCGTCTGGTCGTAGGAGGTTTCAGGGAGCGTAACGGAACGGATGGCGTGCACACACCTTCTCGTTAAATAATTCTTCCAATGTCGGGCGGCCCTCTATTGCCTTGCGGATGGCCTGAAGCGTGGCCTTGTAGTTGTTGAGCATAATACGTCTGGCAATAGAGGCAGCCGGATGGACGAAAGCGTTCACTATGAGCGCAAGCTGGTCGAGCAGCGCTTCAGGCAGGAAACCGTCGGCGATGCTGGCCTGGATGGCGATGTTTATCCCTGCAACAGCATACTCGTACAGCAGGGCGCGCTGTTTGGGGGTGCGGACGGTCACCGTGGGCACAAGCAGAGTGCGAGGGCGCTCGTTTATAAGGCGCAGTCCGCGCTCCTCTCCCCACCCCGCCAGTGCTCTCTCAATCGCTCTGCCAACAGGGCCATCTTTCAGCCCTAACAGCAGGTCCACGTGGGCCAGCTCATGAAACGGCGGTCCGGCAAACCCCTCTCCCACTCGCAGTGTAAGGTCTGATACCACGCAAGGAGTCTGGGGGGTCGCGAACACCTCCGTTACAATACGGCGTCCTCCGGCCTCGTAGACGAGCGGCGCCTTGCCGATCTTGCCCAACAGCTCCAGTTGCACACGCAGCTCCTCATAGTCCTCGCGCCTGAAGCCGTCGCCAGGCATGATGGGATGGCGTGAGTCACCGACCTCCAGCCCCATCATGCGCAGGCCCTCCTTGACTGCCTGGGTGGAGCTACAGTTGACCACGATGCGCACCAGTTTCTGGACTTTTTGTTGCCACTCCTGGGCGATTGCCAGCTCTCCCTTGAGCGTGGCCTGATAGACTTGCTGCCAGATGTCGGGGATGAGATTGGCGCTGGCCAGGATGGCGCCGTCGGCCCCGGCGGCCAGTGCTGCCTGCACGATCTCGTCGTGGCCGACGAAGATGGCCACGTGCCCCCTGACTTTCTCGAACAGCGCTTCCAGAAATGGGAGGTCGCCGGAGGAATCTTTGATGCCGATGACGTGCTCAAAATCGAGTGCCATGCCCTCCGCAGTCCACCAGCGGAAGTGCGTCCCGGCGCACTGGGGAATATTGTAAAGCACCAGCGGTAACCCAATCTCATCCACGGCACGAAAGTGGTCGTAGACCTCATTGAAGGTCGGCTTAAGGAAGTACGGAGCGACTACAAGCGCGGCATCCGCACCGGCATCTCTGGCCCACCTGGTCAGAATCAGTGTCTCGCGGGTGGATTTACAGCCGGTACCGACGACCACCGGCACACGCCCTGCCACTTCGTCCAGGCATATTTCGGTCACCCGCTTGCGCTCGTCCAGCGTCAGAGATGAGAACTCGCCGGTCGTGCCGCAGGAAACCACGCCGTTCACGTGGGGTAACACGAAGCGGATAAGTTGCCGATAGGCCTGCTCATCCACGGCACCGCTGCGCGTGAAAGGCGTCACCAGTGCCGGAAAGATCCCTTTGAACCACTCGACTTTGTAGCCCATACGTGTCTCCTTTTATGTCTCCGCTGCGAATGCCTGTGCCAGGGCCTGAGTTGCCGCCGCATAGGCGGAACGGTAAAGTGCGTGGCGGTCAAGAGCCTGGGGATGGACTGTGGCGAGCGCGATGATCACCTCACCATCTACGGCGGATGTGGGAATACGCCCGATCTCGAGCGCGTCAACGATGGCGCGTGCCAATGCTGACTGTGTCGGGCCGTAGATCATATTGGCCTGACGCAGGTTCCTCTGGGGAACGGTTGGCAGGAGGAGAGTGGCGGGACGCACTGTCAGTGCCGGTTCCAGAATGGTTGTCAGGGCCTCGCGCCCGCGCAGCGGATAGGTCAACTGGAGTGCATAGACCTCGCCCAGGAGTGTACTTTTGCCGCCAGCGATGAGATCAATCTGTACCCTGTTCAGCCCTTCGCCTGCTGTGCCACTTCCAACCCGCAGGCCACTTGAAGCGACCGTCTCCGGTGCGATACCCAACTCCTGGAATCTCTCCGTCAGCGGAGCAGAGGGGTAAGCAAATGGGATATCCACGGGCGCGATTTTACCCAGCTTCTCCAGCTCCAGCCTGATCTCGGCCTGCGTTTCATGGATAAGCGCCCCACCGACGGCTTTGAGTGGGCGGCGTGGCGGACCCATATCCAGTCCCATCATTCTCAGCGCGGCTTTCACCGCCACCCCTCCACCGTGGCGGCAGAAGATACGGGAGAGCTTCTGGATGCTGCGCTGCAGCGCACGTGCCTCCTCCAGACGACCTTCGCGCACAAGGCGGATGATCGCCTGCCATATTTCCGGGTAGACCTGGCCGCTGGCAAGGATCAGACCGCTCACACCGCCGGCCAGCGCTGGCAGCGCGACCTCGTCGTGACCGACAAGGATGTCTATCCGGTCGCCCACATACTCCAGCAACTCCATTGTATAGCTCAGATCGCCGGAGGAGTCCTTGAGACCAATCACGTTCGGCAGGTCAGCCAGGTCCTCGACAACGGGGCGAGGCAGGTAAGCATCCACCATTTGCGGGATGTTGTAAAGGATGATGGGCAGGTCCACGCTGGTAGCGATTTCATAGAAATGTTGGTGAAGCCCTTTATCGGATGGGCGCAGGAAGAAAGGTGCGACGATAAGAGCGGCCGAGGCGCCGGCAGCAGCGGCGTCATGGGCCAGCGCCAGGGCTTCCTGGGTGGAAGAGGCGCCACAGCCAGCGATGACCGGTTTGCCATCTGCCTCCTCGACGGCGATTTCAACGAGCCGCCGCTGTTCCTGGCGGGTCAGATAGGGGAACTCGCCTGTTGTACCGCTGGTCACGAGTCCGTTTACATGGGGGAGCACATGCCGGATCAAACGCCGATAGGCGTCTTCATCTACCTCCTCGGTTTCAAATACGAAGGGAGTGACGAGGGCGGGAAAGAGACCCTGAAGCCAGGCTGCTTTGGCGGGCATAAGTCAACCTCCTGACCGGATATTGCATGAGGGTTATTGTTAATCTCTGGTAACTCTCAGGCGGTGAGCATAGGGGCGAGGTATTCCTCACCCCTGCGGTCCATGCCTGAACAGTCCAGACCGATTGCGGGTAAAATTAACACAAAAACCGGGAATTGGCAAGCGTCACGGTTTGCTGCACGGCTGGCTGGCTTAAAATCGAATATCGGTGTAATATTAAGTACCTATCCGAAAAACGTAACCGACGCATCCCTATGCGTCGGTATAAGCGGCATAGGGATGCCGCTTGTACGGTTTTTCGGATAGGCTCTAAGTAGTGAGGGTCCCGAATACCAGGGTCAAACCACAATGTTTGCCTCCAGCGTATGAGAGGATGGGAGTTATGGAATCTCAGCAGATCAGACAAATTTTGATGCGGGAACTGCCCGTTATTATGCAACAGGATCCCGAGGTACGACGCTTTATTCTGGAACTCTCGCGCCAGTACTTTGCTGACCGTGTGGAAACAGAAAACCGCTTCGACCGTATACTTGAGGAAATGCGTCGGGAGCGCGAGGAGAACAGTCGCAAGTGGGAGGAACAAAACCGCAAGTGGGAGGAGCAGAACCGCAGATGGGAGGCCAACCAGCAGGAACTGCGTGCAATGCGCGAAGAGCAGAACCGCAAGTGGGAGGCCAACCAGCAGGAACTGCGTGCAATGCGCGAAGAGCAGAACCGCAAGTGGGAGGAGCAGAACCGCAAGTGGGAGGCCAACCAGCAGGAACTGCGTGCAATGCGCGAAGAGCAGAACCGCAAGTGGGAGGAGCAGAACCGCAGGTGGGAAGAGCAGAACCGCAAGTGGGAGGAGCAGAACCGTAAGTGGGAGGCCAACCAGCAGGAGTTACGTGCAATGCGCGAAGAGCAAAACCGCAAGTGGGAGGAAAATCAAAAGACCATCCGGCAGATGCTGGACGAGATCCACGCTCTGAACAGGAAGCACGATACCACTATTGGTGCCCTCGGAGCACGCTGGGGTCTGTATACGGAACAATCTTTCCGTAACGCTCTCAGAAGCATCCTTGAGGAAAGTTTTGGTGTCAGGGTCATCAATGTGGTCGAGTACGACGATGCCGGTGAAGTCTTTGGCCGCCCCGACCAGGTAGAGCTTGACCTGGTGATAAAGGACAGCGTGTTCATCATCTGCGAGATCAGCTCCTCGATGAGCAAAGCGGACATGTACACGTTCGAGAGAAAGGCACGCTTCTACGAGAAACGACATGATCGGAAAGCCGACCGTCTTATGGTCATCTCCCCGATGGTAAGCCCTCAGGCTCAGGTGGTGGCGCAGAAGCTGGGTATCGAAGTCTATACCCATGCTGAGGCAACCGCTCCCATTTTCGGGAAGGGATAACGCTGTAATTCCCGTTGGATGATAACTTTCGGGGTGTGATTTAACCTGGCTGGACAAAACTGAGTATCGGCAATGAGGCAACAGATATGAGGAATCAAGATGTACTGGCTCTGATACTGGGTGGAGGACAGGGTACCCGTCTCTACCCGCTGACCAAACTGCGGGCCAAACCCGCTGTTCCCATCGGTGGGAAGTATCGTCTCATTGACATTCCTATAAGTAACTGCCTGAATTCTGGCATCAACAAAATCTACGTGCTGACCCAGTTTCTCTCGGAATCGCTGCACCGCCACATTTACCAGACCTACAAGTTCGACATTTTTTACGGTGGTTACGTTTATATACTGGCGGCCGAGGAGACCACCAGCGGTATGGGCTGGTACCAGGGCACGGCTGACGCGGTGCGCAAGCAGTTGGTACGCATCTCTGAGGCTGGTGTGGAGGATGTTCTGATCCTCTCCGGCGATCACCTTTACCGCATGGGCTACTCTGAATTCGTCGCCCTGCACCGGCAGAAGCGGGCCGACGTGACCATTGCAGTCAAGCCGGTCAGTAGAGCTGACGCTCCCCGCTTTGGCATCCTGAAGACCGATTCAGATGGGCGGATTATCTGTTTTTACGAAAAGCCCAGGCCGGAGGAACTGGATGGGCTGGAATGCACATTGTCCTCTGATGGCTCATACCTGGCCTCGATGGGCATTTACATCTTCCGCACCGACATACTGCAGAAAGCGCTTGAAGAATCGGATGCCGAGGACTTCGGGAAGCAGATCATCCCTGCCACCATCAGCAATTACCGCGTTTATGCCTTCCCATTCCATGGATACTGGGAGGACATAGGGACTATCCGCTCCTTCTACGAAGCCAATCTGGCCATGACGCTCCCCAACCCGCCATTTGACTTTTATGACTCGCATCGCCCTATCTATACCCGGCCGCGTTTCCTGCCCCCCTCGATTACCGACGGGTGCGCTCTTGAACGCGTAGTCCTGGCTGAGGGGTGCCTGGTGCACGGGGCCAGTATACGCGAGTCGGTGATCGGCCTGCGCAGTATCATAGGGGCAGATGTGCGCATCACGCGAACGGTGATGATGGGAGCCGATTTCTACGAATCGCCGGACGAAAAGTTGGAGAACCGCCGGCTGGGCCGCCCAGATATCGGCATCGGACGGGGGAGCAGTATCGAAGGAGCCATCATAGACAAAAATGCCCGCATTGGAGAGGGAGTTATCATCCGTCCCCACTCAGCGGGCGAGGAGATGGTTGAAACTGAACATTACGTCATCCGGGATGGCATCGTTGTCATCCCCAAGAACGCGATCGTACCGGATGGGATGGTTATTTGAATGAAAAGACGCATTGCACTTTACATTGTCCTGGGCATTCTCGTTTTTGGAGCAGCAGGAGCAGTATACTGGCGCTCACATCAGAACAAAGGATCGGTTGAAACATTGCGTTCGGCAGTGGTCGAGCGCGGCGATATGCTTGTGGCCGTCTCTGCCAGCGGGAGCATCGCGCCGCTTGCCCGTGTGAACCTCTCCTTCGAGACACCAGGGCGGGTTGCCGAGGTATTGGTCATGGAAGGTGATGCGGTCAAAGCGGGTGAGATATTGGCGCGACTGGACACGACCCGCCTGACACTCCAGGTGAAACAGGCCCGGGCTGCCCTGGCTGCAGCAGAGGCACAGCTCGCCCAGGCTAAGGCCCCTCCAAGGCCTGAGGAGCTGGCGGCTGCGCAGGCCAGTTTACGCGCAGCCGAGGCCCAGGTCGCTGCTGCTGTAGCTAACAGGGACCAGCTTCAGGCCGGCGCCAGCGCGGCTCAGATCGCGGCGGCTGAGGCGGACCTGGCTTCCGCAAAGATGCAGCAATGGCTGGCCGAGGATGCGCATAACAAAACGATGTCTTGCTTCACCAATCCCGTGTCAGGTGAGAAGGTCTGCCCGGGACTGGGCAAACCCGAAGAGCAGGCGCGTTATAACCTGGATGCAGCAAATAAAGCGCTCGCTGCCGCACAGGCGCGCCTGGACGAGCTGCTGGCCGGCGCAAAGCCGGAGCAACTCCGTGCAGCGCGCGCTAATGTCGCGGCGGCCATTGCTCAACGCGATGCGGCCCAGGCCCAGCTCGACCTGTTGCAGGCAGGTGCTACCAGAGAGCAGATTGCCGTGCTGGAGGCTCAGGTAGAGCAGGCACGGGTGGCGTTGGAACTGGCAGAACTGGCACTGGAGCAGGCGACGCTGCGGGCCCCCTTCGCCGGGGTTGTGGCAGCAGTCAATATAACAGCCGGTGAGATGGCCCCCACAGGACTGCCGGCTATCGTACTGCTTGATAATTCCGCTTTCCGCCTTACCATCAACGTGGACGAGATGGATATAGGGAAACTCGCCCCCGGACAGGCAGCAGAGATCACGCTTGATGCCTTCCCCGACGTTGTCATAGGAGGAGAGGTAGAACGTATCGCCCCGGCTGCCGACATCCAGGGAGGTGTTGTTTACTACAAAGTCATCATCGCCATAGACCCCACCGACATCCCGATACGCGCCGATATGACAGCCAATGCTACTATTTTGATCGAAAAATTGGAGGACGTACTTAAGCTTCCCACCTGGGTGGTACGGGTAGACCGCAGTACCGGTCAAACGTATGTGCACAAGCGGGCGGGGAACGAAATCGTGCGTACCGACGTGACATTGGGCGTGCGCCATGAAGGGTTTGTCCAGGTGTTGGAGGGTGTGTCCGAAGGCGATGTGGTGGTCTGGGTCGAGGAACCGGGCCTCAGCGCTCTGAGGTAGCGCACGAACGGACCCTGTATCTATTCAGACGGCGACTGTAGGAGGCCAGGTGCACCTGGCGTGTACAACTTTTCGGGCATGCGCCAACCTGCCCATTGCTGCACCAACGGATGGTGTCGGCACAGAGCGCCTGAAGAGGGCGATTTCAATCAGCCTGAATGGTATGCAAAGTTACGGACCCTCTACATTGGGCGGACATTTGACCTGTCTTGGAGGAACGTGATGGAACTGAAGACGCTGCTCTTTGAAACGGCAGGCAGGCACAACACCGAGGCCACGCTCCGTATCGCGGCGGAGCGGGCGCAGGAACTACATATCACCCAGATCGTTGTGGCCTCCTCTCACGGCTACACTGCCCGGAAGGCTCAGGCTGTCTTCGCTCCATTGGGAGCACGGGTCATCGCCGTATCCATCTGCCATGGATGGGAAAGCGAAGGATGGACTATGTCGGCGGAAGAAAAGGCGGCGTTGCAAAACATGGGTGTCGTCGTCCACACCGGCATCCATGCCCTGGGAGACGGGGTCGGCGCGGCTTTCTCGGAGAAATACGGAGGGCGGACGGTCGAAGAGATTGTGCGTGATACCCTGTACCGCTTCTCCCAGGGTATGAAGGTAGCAGTGGAGTGTGTCCTTATGGCTGCCGACGCAGGGCTTCTGGATATGGATCAGGAGGTCATCGCCATCGCTGGCACAGGCGAGGGGGCCGACACAGCGATCGTTTGCAAACCCGCCTATCCGCGCACCTTCCATACGCTGGAGATACGCGAAGTGCTGGCCAAACCTCGCGTCCCCTGAGCTGGCCTGAACACAATGAACGCACAATACATCACCCTGGCCCTGGTCCAAATGGATATTGCCACCGGCCAGCCTGAAGCAAACCTGGAGCGGGCGCGAGAGTACACTATCCAGGCCAGAGATGCCGGTGCTGACCTGCTCCTCCTGCCCGAGCTGTGGCTCCACGGGTACGATCTGGAGCAGGCTGCCCGCTGGGCAGCGCCTTTAGGAGAAGGGGGCTTCGCCCATATGGCCGCGCTGGCCTCAGAATGTAGACTCTACCTGGCCGGCTCGCTGCTTGAGCGACATGCCGCCGGTATCTCTAATACCGCCGTGCTCTACGGGCCGGATGGTACGTTGCTGGGATCGTATCGCAAGGTGCATCTCTTCCGTCTGATGCAGGAGCACCTTTACCTCTCCCCAGGCGATCGGGCCACTCTATGTGCCACCCCGTGGGGGCCGGTGGGACTGGCGGTCTGCTATGACATACGCTTCCCGGAGCTTTTCCGCGCGATGGCGCTTGCGGGCGCAGTGCTCTTCCTGGTGCCGGCCCAGTGGCCGGTGCGTCGGGTCGAGGCATGGCTGATCCTTACCCGCGCCCGCGCCGTGGAGAACGAGCTTTTCATTGCCGCATGCAACCGTGTGGGACGGGATGGAGACGCGCTTTTCCCCGGTCGCTCGTGTGTGGTAGACCCGTGGGGAAACACGCTTGTTGAGGGGGATGACAGAGAAGGTCTGCTGATCGCCAGAGCAGACCTGGGGGAGATACGCAAAGCGCGCCGTTACCTGACCGTGTACGAGGATCGCAGACCGGAAGCCTATCACGTGGAGTAGCCGGGCAGAATACTCCCGGCTACCCGATCACAGTGACTCCAGCGCCGCAATGATCGCATCGGCCATTTCACTGGTGCCGACGGCGTCAGGATCATCCCGCGAGGGCTTGAGATCGTATGTAACATAGCGCCCCTCGGCAATAACCTGGGCGACGGCTGTCTCAACCCGCTCCGCTGCCCTGACCTCGCCCAAATAGCGGAGCATTAACGCGCCGCTGAGGATGGCAGCCGTAGGATTTACTTTATTCTGCCCCTTGTACCTGGGGGCGGAGCCGTGCACAGGCTCGAAGACAGCCAGCCCGTCCCCCAGGTTGGCTCCGGGCGCCACTCCCAGCCCCCCTACCAGCCCCGAGCACAGATCACTTAAGATGTCCCCGTACAGATTGGGCATCACCAGCACATCGTACTCCTGAGGGCGTTGGACAAGCTGCATGCACATATTGTCCACGATACGGTCGTCAAACGCTATGTCAGAGTAATCGGCCGCCACCTGGCGGGCTATCTGCAGGAACAGACCATCAGTAGCTTTGAGAATATTCGCCTTATGCACTGCTGTAACCCTGTGGCGATGATTGGCCCGGGCGTATTCAAAGGCAAAGCGTACGATACGCTCGCACCCTCTCCTGGTCGCGATGCAGATGGACTCGGCGGCTTCACCGGGGATCACCTCATGCTCCACCCCCACGTAAAGCCCCTCTGTGTTCTCGCGCACCACAACCAGGTCAATATCCACTCCTTCGAAAGCGGTGTGGACACCTCGCATCATCCTGGCCGGACGTAAATTGGCGTACAGGTCCAGCGCCTGGCGAATGGCAACGTTGACGCTGCGAAAGCCGGTCCCCACCGGGGTAGTGATGGGGCCCTTCAGGGCCACCTTGTTCGCCCGTATGGATTCGATGACAGATTCCGGCAGGGGGGTGCCGTATTTATCCATGACCTCGGCCCCGGCCTCCTGAACATCCCACACGAACTCAACACCGGTGGCCTCAAGTACCCGACGCGCTGCCTCGATGACCTCAGGACCGGTACCGTCGCCGGGGATCAGTGTGACACGATAAGCCATTGCTCTCTCCATACTTTGATGTACTTGCCCGGGATTTGAAGGCAATGCCGTCCAAAAACAACACTCCAGAAACAGGTTTTCAGCTCTCTCCTGCCTCCAGACGTTTCTGGAGCGCGATGAGCTGATCGCGCAGACGGGCGGGCAATCGGCTGTCGAACCGGGCAAAATGTCTTTGGATGTCCGGTATTTCTGCCCTCCAGGCCTCGCGGTCCACACGCAAGAGTTCGCGGATGTTCTCCGGCGGGAGGTCCAGCCCGGTCAGATCGAGGTCACCCGCGTTGGGCAGGTAACCGACAGGGGTCTCCTGGGCACCTGCCCGCCCTTCGACACGCTCACACATCCAGACGAGCACACGGCTGTTCTCACCATAGCCGGGCCACAGCCAGCCACCTTCGGGCGATTTGCGGAACCAGTTGACGTAGAAAATGCGCGGGGCCCTGCGGCCGAGCCGGTCGCCCATATCGAGCCAGTGCTGGAAATAATCCGCCATGTTGTAGCCGCAGAAGGGCTGCATGGCGAATGGATCGCGCCGCAAGGCGCCCACTGCTCCGATGTTGGCCGCGGTCGTCTCGGATGAGGCCGTCGCGCCCAGGAAGACACCATGATCCCAATCGAAGGATTCGATCACCAGCGGTACGACGGTTGCTCGCCGCCCACCGAAGATGAAAATGTCAATCGGCACGCCCTCCGGCTTTTCCCAATCAGGGCTGATGACGGGACATTGCGCGGCAGGGGCGGTGAAGCGGGCGTTGGGGTGCGCACCCGGCTCTTTGCTCTCAGGGGTCCAATCGCGGCCCCTCCAGTCAATCCCGTGCGCCGGCGCCGGAACGCCCATCCCCTCCCACCACACATCGCCGTCGTCGGTGAGCACGCAGTTGGTAAAAATCGCGTTCTCCTTGAACGTCTCCATCGCCATGGGGTTGGAGTCGTATGAGGTACCTGGAGCGACGCCGAAAAAGCCCGCTTCGGGATTGATGGCATAGAGGCGGCCGTCGGGACCGATCTTCATCCAGGCGATGTCGTCGCCGAGGCACTCGGCCCTCCAGCCGGGGACGGTCGGCTGGATCATCGCCAGGTTGGTCTTGCCGCAGGCAGAAGGAAAGGCAGCAGCGATGTGGTACTGCCGTCCCTGTGGACTGATGAGCCGCAAGATCAACATATGCTCAGCCATCCAGCCCTCACGTCGGGCCATCACCGAGGCAATGCGCAGGGCAAAGCATTTTTTGCCGAGGAGCGCGTTGCCGCCGTAGCCGGAGCCGAACGACCAGATCAGGTTTTCCTCGGGAAAGTGACTGATGTATTTCTTCTCCATCGGCGCGCAGGGCCAGGTAGCGTCCTTCTGCCCCGGCGCAAGTGGTGCACCGACCGAGTGCAGACAGGGAACGAAATCACCGTCCTCACCCAGCGCCTCGACGACCTTGACGCCGACGCGGGTCATGATGTGCATGTTGCAGACGACGTAGGGGCTATCGGTGATCTCGACACCGATCCTGGCCATCGGCGAACCGAGGACGCCCATCGAAAAGGGGATGACGTACATCGTACGCCCGCGCATACACCCCCGGTAGAGGTCGAGCATGATGCGCTTTAGTTCGTCGGGGGCGATCCAGTTGTTGGTGGGGCCGGCGTCGTCTTTATTGGGCGTGCTGATGTAGGTGCGATCCTCGACGCGCGCCACGTCGCTGGGATCGGAACGGAATAGAAAGCAGTTGGGGCGCCTCTTGAGCTGGGTGGCAGAGCCG
>DAOTYA010000018.1:0-16843 GCA_034435075.1 Anaerolineae bacterium | reverse complement strand
ATCCGGCCGGTGTGTCACAGGAGCAATTTTCTCAACGAGTGAAGGGCTTGGCAGTGGCACTTTACCTGTTGGGGCTGAGTTACGGGGCCGTATCTTTGCTGCTGGAAGCGTTGGGGGTTTTTATGAGCAGGACGATGGTGTATTACACGGTTCAGCGCGCCGCCCAGAATGTTCCTGGGATGAAGAGGGAGGAGGTTTTTGAGGGGGTTCGGACGCCAGCCTTGGGGAGCGACGTGACCTCGGTGAAGGTGAAGGGGAAATGGTATCCCATTGGGATTGCGGTTGATGCGGCAGGTGGGATTGGGTTGAGTGTGGAAGGGTTGAGCGGGGAGGATGCGGAGACATTGAAGGGATGGCTGGAGCCGATAGCGGAAGCGGTGGGGGCAGAGCCGTGGTCACAGATGATGCTGATGCTTTCAAAGAGGTGGCGGATGAGCTGGGGCTGGAGCATCAGGTGTGCAAGAGCCATGTGAAGCGGAACACAGAGCGTCTGGTAGAGGAGTTGCGGCCTCTGGCGGAGCGTGATCAGGATGGCTCGCTGCGGGCGCTGGGTGTGAGTGCGGAGCAGGCGGTGGCAGACCTGGATCGGTTGAAGGAGCTGGTTGAGCGGCGGCGACCGGAGGACAAGGAAGAGGTGCGGGAGATGTTAGAGCGGTATCTTGGGGCTTCGCCTCCCCGGGAGGGGGAGAGAGCGAGTGTGGCCTATCGGATGCGGTTGTTATTCCTGGACCGCTGGAACTTGTGGCCCCGGTTGACCAGGTATCGGGAGTGGCAGGGGGCGCACGGCGAGAGGATAGATGGGACCAACAATGCGACGGAGCGAGTAATGGGATGGTGGATCAAGGAGCGATATCGGACGATGCGTGGGTATAAACGGGAGGAGTTGGCTGTAAATGTCAGTCGGCTTCTGACCTGGGTAGGGAATCATTTGAGGAGAGGGGGAGCCAACCTGGCACTTCTGCTGACGTGAGCGTTCAAAAGACAAACGGGAACCTGAGGGAGATATACCCCCTCTTGCCCGCTCCCCAAAGTTTGAACAATCACGCGATAATTGTGGGACAACTGCGAGCAGTGGTCCCCACAATCGGGCACCCACAGTTAATTCCTTTAAGGCGACCGCCTGCCCCTTTCCCGTTTGCTGGAAGTCGCTGTATAATAGTTGAGGATAACGCGAGATGGCCGACAAAATCCGTGTCCTGTTGGCCGACGACCACGCGATGGTGCGGCAGGGTATCCGCCGTTTCCTGGAGGAAGCGGACGATATTGAGGTGGTGGCCGAAGCCGGAGACGGCCGGGAAGCACTGGAACGGATTCGGAAGCACCGCCCAGACGTGGCTGTGGTGGACATCCGGATGCCGGAGATGGGCGGCGTGGAGGCCACCCGGCGTATCAAGGAACAGGCCCCCGATGTGTGGGTGTTCATTCTCACCGCCTACGACGATGCCCCCTACGTCTGTGCTCTTCTCCAGGCCGGAGCGGACAGCCACGTCCTCAAGACCGCCAGCGGCGACGAACTGGTGCAGGCCGTGCGGACGGTCTACCACGGCCAGTCGGCCCTCAGCCCGGAGATCACCACCGAAGTGGTCCACCAGGCGGTGACCGGCAAACCGGCCACCACCGCCGACCAGGTGGAGCCGCTGACGCCGCGCGAACTGGACGTCCTCCGGCTGGGCGCAAAGGGGCTGACCAACCGGACCATCGGCAACCAACTGGGCATCAGCCATCGCACCGTCCAGGGTCACCTCGCCAATATCTATGGCAAACTGGGCGTCAACAGCCGCACCGAAGCGGTGACCGGGGCGTTCCGGCGCGGGTGGATTGTGATATGAAGCGTATCCCTGTCATCCTCCGTAGCCTGCAAATCCAACTTTTCTTGTGGGCGGTGCTGCCGCTGATGTTCGTCATCATCGCGCTGGCCCTCACCGGCGTGTATGCACACCAGCGGGAGATGCGCGACTTGTGGCCGGACACAACCTGGCC
Organism: Anaerolineae bacterium; assembly: GCA_034435075.1. Lineage (GTDB taxonomy): Bacteria > Chloroflexota > Anaerolineae > B4-G1 > B4-G1 > JAOAAG01. The sequence continues at coordinate 14,863 of DAOTYA010000018.1, read as the reverse complement.
TTCGCACATCTGATCGCCCGTGTGGTCGAGGATGGCGTTGCCCATGGTGTGATCGAAGCGATAGCACAGGTTCGGCTACGTGGCTGGCTTTCTCCACCACCACCGACCCGGCGCATACAGGCGATATCATCCTTGTGGATGGGACAGGCCGCGCGCTGGTACATCCTGACCCGCAACGAGTGGGCGCCGACCTGCAGGACGACCCTTGCGTGACGGCGGCGCGGCGATCACCAACACGATCCCACCCGAAGAGGCGGTGCAGATCGCCCAGTGCTGGCTGGATGCCCACCGGCCGGGCAAGACGGCTGAGGACGCAGACCCCTTCTAAGGTTACCATACATCCACACACTTGAGATAGACGGCACGCTCAGCATACACGGAACTACCAGCCAGGTCTGGTACCACACCTGGCACGGACGGTTCATCCAGATGCTCGAGGAGGAATAATTACAATGTCCCAACAGACGATCACTTTACCCGTGCGCGGGATGACCTGCGCCTCCTGCGTCGCCCACGTGGAAAAGGCGCTCAAGGGCGTGGAAGGCGTGGCCGACGTCAATGTCAACCTGGCAACCGAGAAGGCTCACGTGCAGTTCAACACCGACATTGTCAGGGTCGGCGACCTGGTGCAGGCGGTGCATGAGACCGGCTACGAGATCCCCACGGAGACGGTCATTTTGCCCATTGGCGGGATGACCTGCGCCTCGTGCGCGGCTCACGTGGAAAAGGCGCTCGGCCGGGTACCGGGCGTGGTGCGGGCCAGCGTCAACCTGGCGACTGAAAAGGCCACCGTCACCTTCGTACCGGGCGTGGCGGGCCTGGATGATTTCAGGAAAGCCGTCTCGGAGGCAGGCTACCAGGTGCTGGAGGTGCCGGCAGAAGCAGCCGCCGAAGAGGAACGCGAGGACGAGGCGGAGCGCAAGATGCGCCAGGCCCGCTTCCGCATGCGGGTCGCCTGGGCATTGACTGTCCCGATCATCCTCTGGATGCTGCCGGAGATGATCTGGGGGGTGATGTGGCCCAACGAGATGGTCTTTAACGCCGGGATGATCCTCCTGGCGCTGCCGGTGCTCTTTTGGGTGGGCCGCCGGACGTACCGCAGCGGATTCACGGCGGTGTTGCACGGCTATGCCAATATGGACACGCTCATCAGCCTGGGCACGGGGGTCTCGCTGCTCACCGGTCCGGCCTCGTTCTTCTTCCCGGTGGCGAACTATGCGGGTGTCGCAGCGATGATTATGGCCTTTCACCTGACCGGGCGCTACGTCGAGGAGACGGCCAGGGGGCGCGCGTCGCAGGCCATCCGCAAACTGCTGGAGTTGGGCGCCAGGACTGCCCGCATCCTGCAGGAGGGCCGCGAGGTGGAAGTGCCCGTCGAGGCGGTGCAGGTAGGCGACGTGATGGTCGTCCGTCCTGGCGAAAAGATTCCCACCGACGGCATCGTGCTGGAGGGGGAGAGCGCGGTGGACGAATCTATGGCGACCGGCGAATCCATGCCGGTCAACAAGCGCCCCGGCGACCAGGTCATTGGCGCCACGGTCAACCAGGAAGGGTTGCTGAAAGTGCGGGCCACTCGCGTGGGCAAGGACACCTTCCTGGCCCAGGTGATCAAACTGGTGGAGGAAGCGCAGGGTTCCAAGGTGCCCATCCAGGAATTCGCCGACCGGGTGACCGGGGTGTTCGTGCCGGTGGTGATGTCCATCGCCGTGCTGACCCTGGCGGCCTGGTTGCTCTTCCCCGGCGCGATGACGTCGCTGGTGAGGGTGGGGGCCTTCTTGCCCTGGGTCAATCCGGATTTGGGCTCCGTTACCCTGGCCATCGTCTCAACGGTGGCGGTGCTGGTCATCGCCTGCCCCTGCGCGCTGGGCCTGGCGACCCCCACGGCACTGATGGTCGGCAGCGGCATGGGCGCCGAGCACGGCATTCTCATCCGCTCCGGTGAGGCCATCCAGGCGCTCAAGGACGTGCGCGTCGTCGTTTTCGACAAGACCGGCACCATCACCAAAGGTAAACCCGAGGTGACGGATCTGATCCCCAATCCCGAATCCCCGATCCCGGATTCCCGATTGCTCTACTGGGCAGCGAGCGCCGAGCGCGGCAGCGAACACCCCCTGGGGCGGGCCATCGTCGAGCGGGCGGAGGCCGAGGGGCTGACGCTGGCCGAGCCGCGTGAGTTCCAGGCGTTGCGGGGCAAAGGGGTGGTGGCGACGGTGGATGGGCATCGTGTTCTGGTCGGTTCGCGGCGGCTGATGGAGGAGCACGGGTTGGACGTGGCACCGCTGGAGAAGACGGTGCGCCGGTTGGAAGAAGAAGCCAGGACAGCGATTCTCGTCGCCGTAGACGATCATCTGGCCGGCGTTCTGGCGGTGGCCGATACCCTTAAAGAGGATTCGCGGGACGCCATCGCAGAACTGCACCGGATGGGGCTGGAAACGGCGATGATCACCGGCGACAATCGGCGCACCGCGGAGGCCATTGCCCGCCGCGTGGGCATTGACCACGTGCTGGCCGAAGTGTTGCCCGACGGCAAGGTGGCCGAGGTGCGGAAACTGCAGGAGCAGATGGGCCCGGTCGCCTTCGTCGGCGACGGCATCAACGATGCCCCGGCACTGGCCCAGGCCGACGTCGGTATCGCCATCGGCACGGGCACCGACATCGCCATCGAGGCCGGCGACGTGACGCTGGTGCGCGGGGAATTGACTGGCGTGGTGGAGGCGATCAACCTGAGCCGGGCGACGTTCCGTAAGATCAGGGAGAACCTGTTCTGGGCGTTCTTTTACAACGTGGTGATGATCCCGCTGGCGGTGATCGGCTGGATGCATCCGGTGCTGGCCGAGATCGCGATGGCGACCTCTTCGGTGACGGTGGTCACCAACGCTAACACACTGCGGCGGGTCGAGATTCGCCCGGCCTATCGGCAGCGGGCGTAGAGGCCTTCCGGAGTCTGAAATCGGTGTCAGAGAAGCCCGCTGCTTCCATTGTGGCTTGGGCACGACGCGCCGCAACATGCCCGGCTTGGGCCCGAATGGCAAGCACCAGGGCCGGGCTGTGTGCCATCGTCCGTTGGTTGAAACCTGCATTGGCAGCACCGGCCAGGTCGCGCCAACATTCGTGTTTAGAACTCCATAAGTTGACATTGCGAATGCGGCTGGCTGCAAGTGCTCTTCGGGGCCTTCGGCGGTCAGCTGGCCTGATCTCCGCCCCCCCACCACCCCGCCAAATCAAGATGGTATCACCGAAAGCCGGACCGCTGTGGTATAATTGCATTCCGCAGGGGGTGAAGAATGGGGCGTACATTGCTGCTGACAGGCAGGCCGGGTATCGGCAAAACCACTGTCATCAAAAAAGTGGCCGGGATGTTGGGCGAGTGCGGCGGCGGCTTCTACACCGAGGAAATAGCCGGCCCGGGCGGACGCAAAGGATTCCGCCTGGTCACGCTGGACGGGCGAGAGGTGGTGATGGCGCATGTAGAGCTGCGCGGGCAGGGACGTCCCCGTGTGGGACGCTACGGTGTGGACGTGGCCGCCATCGAAGAGGTGGGAGTAGAGGCGTTGCTCCGGGCAATGCAGAGGGGTCAGATTGTCGTGATAGACGAGATCGGTAAGATGGAACTCTTTTGCGGGCCTTTCAAGAACGCCGTCCTCCAGGCCATCGGCGGACCGCTCCCGGTGCTGGCCACCGTGATGGCGAAGCCACATCCCTGGGTAGACGCGCTCAAAGCGCTCCCGCAGGTCGAGCTGTGGGAGGTGACCGCAGAGAACCGCGGGCGTCTGGCCGATGAGGTCATGGGCTGGTTCGAGGGCTGGCAGAAATTACGCACCTGACCTTATCCCGGCTCGCGCCGGCCTCTGGGCCGCGCCAGACACCCCACGACCGGTCACAGCGGCACGGCTATACCAGTTGGAGCAGGGGGTGTCCGTCTTTTTTTGCGCGGGGAGGGAGCGAGCGCAGGCTATAGCCGGCCGTGGCGGCGTCAGTTGTAGGGCAACTGCGAGCAGTTGCCCTACACTGTGGCCGGTCGTGCGGCGTCGGGCGTGGTCTGAAGACCGGCCCGAGCCAGCGGATGCAAAAATATGACGGACACCCTGGAGCAGTCAACTGGTTGACATGCCGCAGATTTGTGCTATCCTAGCATACACACTCAGCAAGGAATCGGTAACCATGGACGGGCACTCAGGGAGTAAGAGTTCGGGCGGCTATCTGGCACTGATAGTAGAGGATAACCGGGATCAGGCCGACATAATGGCCAGGGCACTCCAGATCGCCGGGTTCAGGACCGACATCGCCTATACCGGAAGCGAGGCGCTGGAAAAGCTGGCCCTTGCCGTGCCGGACCTGGTGCTGCTGGACCTGAACCTGCCGGATATTTCCGGCACAGGCCTGCTGTTCCAGATCCGTGCCAATCCGCGGCTGAGGAAGGTCCGCATCATCGTCGCGACGCTGGAACCCCAAAGCTCTGAATTGGTCTATCAGCGGGCGGATGCTGTGCTTGTCAAACCGCTAGACCTGGTTCAGTTGTGTAATCTGGCAACGCATTTGTGTTTTCTTGAATGAATCCAGTCGGAGATCGAGATGAAACGAGCTGTCAGCATCAGCCTGGGAAGCAGCAGGCGCGATAAGCAGGTCACATTGACGTTACTGGGTCAGGAGATCTCCATCGAGCGCATTGGCACAGATGGTGATGTGGATAAGGCCATCCGGCTGTACCGTGAGTTGGACGGCAAGGTGGATGCCTTCGGGGTAGGCGGTATAGACCTGGGGATGACCTTCGCGGGACGCTATTATCCTCTCTACGATGCCCAAAAGCTTGTCGCCGGGGTACGCCATACCCCCGTGGTAGACGGCGGTGGCCTCAAACTTACACTGGAGCGCACCGTGGCCCAGTTCATCGAACGGGAAATCGGGGACTACGTCCAGCCCAAAAGGGTGCTTATCACCGCCGGAGTTGACCGTTATGGCAGCACGCTGTCTTTCCACGATGCCGGCTACGAGATTATCTTCGGAGACCTGGGGTTTGCGCTGGGCATACCCATCCCGATCCGCTCGCTGCGCGCGCTCCACGTTTTAGGGCGGATTCTGCTGCCAGTTGTGGGACGGTTGCCGCTGAAGATGCTGTATCCCACAGGTGAGAAGCAGGAAGAGATTGTCCCCAGGTTTGGCAACTGGTACTCCTGGGCCACCGTCATCAGCGGGGATTGTCTCTACATCAAACGCCATATGCCGGAGCGTCTGGATGGAAAGGTGATCGCCACCAACACCACCACCCCTGCCGATGTTGAGGCATTCCGCCAGCGCGGCGTGCGTTACCTGGTTACATCCACCCCACGGCTGGAGGGGCGCTCTTTCGGGACGAACATGATGGAGGCGGCGCTGGTGGCTGTTGCTGGCAAGGGGCGTCCACTGACTGTTCAAGAGCTGCAGGAAATGCTGGCCCAGCTCAAGCTTGAGCCGTCAATACAACAACTGAACGAGTAGGAGGAAGCATGGCTGAACATTGGTCAGTGGTAGCTACAGTATCGGCCGGTTGGGACCCTGAGGGTGATCCTCTGGCAGAATACACGCAGGGGAAGCCCAAAGCACTGATTCCTATCGCTGGCAAGCCTATGATTTCCTACGTGGTGGAAGCACTGGCCGGCTCGCGTTACATTGAGCACATCGTCATTGTGGCGCTCGATTCCTCGGCCGGCATTGAGTTCCCGGTGCCCACCGAATACGTCCCCGATGCTGGCAGTATTCTAGACAATGCAGAAGCAGGTCTCAGATACGCGCTGACAAATTATCCCGATCTCGATGCCGTGCTCCTCTGTACCTCGGATGTGCCAACCATCACTGCCCCAATTGTTGACGCGTTTATCGAGGAGTGTCTCCGCACCGACCACGACCTCTACTACACAGTCGTCGAGCGCTCTGTGATGGAGAAGCGCTTCCCCGGCTCACGTCGCAGCTACGTCCATCTCAGAGATGGCGACTTTGCCGGCGGCGACATTCTGCTTGCCCGCCCTGGCCTGGTCGTCGCCGAGCGGGAGCTATGGCGGAAGCTGTCCGCAGCCCGCAAGAACGCCCTCCAGCAAGCTCGCCTCCTCGGGTTATGGACTTTCATCAGGCTGATCACCCACCGCCTCTCCCTGGCTGAAGCAGAGCGACGCGCCTGCAAGGCGCTGAACGTGCGCGGTAGAGTGGTGCCGTTCCCCTACGCTGAGGTCGGTATGGATGTGGACAAGCCGTTTCAGTTGGAGATCGTCCGGGCCGACCTGGAAGCACGCTTGAGCGCAGCGTGAACTCTGTGCAGAGACTGCTCGCCCTGGACCAACAGGTCTCAGCAAGGCTGGCCGTCTCCGGGCGGTGGGCACGGTTGCTGGCTCTCTGCACGGCTCACAGTGGCGATAGTCCGCTCTGGCTGCTTGGCGCGACAGCCGCGATAGTGTGGGGCACCCCCTGGTGGCGTGCTATTGGAGTGCGTGTGTGGACAGGCACTCTGGTAGCCGGCACGTTTATCACTGTGCTCAAGTGGCTCTTTCGCCGTCAACGCCCTCAGGCCAAAGGCCGTGGCTTCTATTCGTACCTTGATCGTCATGCCTTCCCGTCTGGCCATGCGGGCCGTCTGGCCTGCCTGGCCGTTATGCTGGCCCCGGTTTTACCCAGGCCCTGGGGATTGATTCTGCTACCGTTATGGGCCGGAGCGGTAGGACTGGCCCGCGTGGCATTACAGGTGCATTTCTTAATGGATGTGGCAGGGGGATGGGTGATAGGGGCGGCTATTGGTCTGGTGCTCACGCTGTCAGATTTGCCCGTCCCCTACTGGTAGGGTATAATTTTACAGCCCGATTGAAATCGGTCTCTTTGGGCGCTCTGCGCCGTGCGTCGGCCTACGCCGACGCACGCCGGTCGGCGCAGGCCGACCGAAGGCCTGCGGCCCAAAAGGGTGACTTTAGTCACCGCCTGAATAGGTCCAGTATACAAGTTACTAATTTTGTCCGATGGCTGAGTTCGTTCACCTCCATGTGCACAGCGAATACTCGCTCCTTGACGGCCTGAGCAGTTGCCGTGAACTCGCGGAGCGTGCCGTCGAACTGGGCATGCCGGCGCTCGCGCTCACCGACCATGGCGCCATGTACGGTGCCGTGCAGTTCTACAAGGCCTGCAAAAGCGTCGGCATCAAGCCGCTCATTGGTGTAGAGGCTTACCTGGCGCCCCGCAGCCGTCACGATCGAGACCCCCAGCTCGACCGGAAAGCATATCACCTGGAACTGCTGGCCCAGAATGAGACCGGCTATCGCAATCTGATGCGGCTGGCGACGATCGCGCAGCTCGAGGGCTTCTATTACAAGCCGCGCATTGACCGGGAAACGCTCGCTGCGTATGCAGATGGCCTGATCGTCCTCTCCGGGTGCGGGTCTTCCGAGCTCGCCCACCTGATCCTGGAGGGACGTACTGCAGAGGCCCGGCAGGTGATAGGCTGGTACCGTGAGGTTTTCCCCGGCCGCTATTTCCTGGAACTGCAAGAGCACGACATCCCAGACCTGACGAAGGTCAATCGTGAGCTTGTTGCTTTCGCCCGCGAGTTCTCCCTCCCGCTCGTCGCCACAAATGATGTCCACTACACCAACCGCGATGATGCCGCGATCCACGATGTGCTGTTGTGCATCCAGACCGGTAAGACCACCAATGAACCCAACCGTATGCGGATGGACAACGACAGCTTCTATATGAGAAGCGGTGAAGAGATGGCGGCGCTCTTCGCGGAGGTGCCCCAGGCGTTGACCAACACGCTGTTGGTAGCAGAGATGTGCGACGTGGCACTGGAATTCGGCCGCTACCACCTGCCGATCTTCGAGGTGCCCGAGGGATATGACCCGCAGAGCTTCCTGCGTCATCTGTGTGAGCAGGGTCTGCAAAAACGTTATCCGGTGCTCACTCCGGAGATCAGGCAGCGGCTGGACTATGAGCTGGACATCATCCACCGCATGGGCTTTGACACTTACTTCCTCATCGTGTGGGACCTGTGTCGCTTCGCCAGGGAGCAGGGTATCTGGTGGAATGTGCGCGGGTCGGGGGCCAGCTCAATCGTCGCCTATTGTCTGGGCATCACCAACCTCGATCCTTTGAAACATAACCTGGTCTTCGAGCGTTTCCTGAACCTGGGGCGGGTGACCATGCCCGACATTGACCTGGACTACCCGGACGACCAGCGCAGCCTGATGATCCGCTACACGATTGAGAAGTACGGCCAGGAACAGGTGGCCCAGATCATTACCTTTGGGACGATGGGAGCCAAGGCGGCGATCCGTGATGTGGGCCGGGCACTGGATTATCCCCTCACGGAAACCGACCGAATCGCCCGGCTGGTGCCGGCAGGCCCCAAAGTCACACTGGAAAGCGCGCTGGAGGAAGTGCCCGAGCTGCGCAAGGAGTACGAATCGCAGCCCCATATACGCAGGTTGATTGACACCGCCCGGGGTGTGGAAGGGAATATCCGTCATGCCAGCACACATGCCGCTGGCGTCATCGTCTCCGACGTGCCACTGGTGAATTACACCCCGCTCCACCGCCCCACGCGAGGCAGCGAGGGTGAGGACGAGATCGGCGTTGTCACCCAGTACACGATGGAAGAACTGGAAGAACTGGGGCTGCTCAAAATTGATTTCCTGGGCCTGGCCACACTGACGCTCATGCGTCGCGCCTGTGAGCTGATCCGCCAGCGTCACGGCGTGGAACTGAATCTGTACAACATCCCTACCGACGATCCGCTGATCTATGATCTGCTCTCGCGGGGCGAGGTGATGGGCATCTTCCAGGTGGAAGGCGAGGGTATGCGACGTGTGCTGATGAAAATGCAGCCCTCCACGTTCGATCACATCGTTGCCACCCTCAGCCTGTATCGCCCCGGCCCGATGGAGTATATTGACGACTACATTGACCGCATGCATGGCCTCAAGCCGGTCGAGTACCGCCATCCCGCGCTGGAGCCGATTCTGCGCGAGACTTACGCCATCATTGTCTACCAGGAGCAGATTATCCGCATTCTGACGGATCTGGCCGGTTACTCCGCCTCGGAGGCCGATCTGGTCAGGCGCGCTGTGGGCAAAAAGAAGAAGCAGGAGCTGCTTAAGCACCGCGAATCATTTATCGCCGGTGCTGCCCGCCACAGCAATATCCCCGCAGAGATCGCCAACGCCATCTTCGATGACATTGAGTACTTCGCCCGCTACGGCTTCAACAAATGCCTGCCCGGCGATGTGGAGGTGGTGGATGCGGCTACCGGCCGTCTGGTGCGCATAGACGAACTGGTCAATGCCACCTCATCACTCAGCCGCGTCCTTACCTGCGATGTAGGGCGTTTGCAACTCCAGACCGCAGCGGTGACCGACGTGTTCGATAACGGGGTCAAGCCGGTCTTCCGCCTGACCACTGCATCGGGGAGGCAGATCGAGGCAACGGCCAACCACCCATTCTACACGCCAGAAGGATGGCGTCGGCTCGACGAGTTGAAGAAGGGGGGCTACATTGCCGTGCCGGGCCGGCTGCCTGTTGACGGAAGGGGCGATATATGGCCTGATCATCAAGTCATTGTTTTAGGCCACCTGATCGCCAGGGGCGAGGCCGATCATGCTGACCTGGTGTACTATCCGCCCGGGAACGGCCATTCGCGCGAGGTCTTCATTGCCGCAGCCGAGAAGTTTGACAACACCAGATGCGTCGTCGAACGGCATAAAGGCAGGGAGGCCATCCGTATCCGTCCTGCTCGCCCCGATGAGGAGTGTGGAGTGGTACGGTGGTTCAGACAGCTCGGACTGTGGGAGCTGAGCGCCTTACAAAGGGAGCTGCCTGCCGGGGTGTTTATGCTGGAAAAGCGCCAGCTCGTGCTCTTGCTCAAACACCTGTGGGCAGCCGGAGGGCGTGTGGGGGTACGTAACGGAAAGCCGTATACCTGTTATGTCACCTCTTCAGAGCGGCTGGCCCGGCAGGTCCAACACCTGCTCCTGAGACTGGGGAGCATGAGCAAGTTGCAGCGGCACAGAGCACGGGCGAAATTCCAGGTGGATATGGCGGGAGAGGAGCAGTTGCGCCGTCTCGTTGACCTGGGCGTGCTATCGCCGCAGGCGACCGAAGGCCTGATCGCCAGTACATCTGAACAGGCCTCCCCCCAGAGTGATATATACTGGGATAAGGTCGTCAGCATAGAATACGCGGGCGAGAAGCGTACCTACGACCTGACCGTCGCAGGGACGCATAACTTCGTTGCCAACGATATCCTGGTCCACAACAGCCACGCAGCTGACTACGCCGTACTCACCTGCCAGACGGCTTATCTCAAGGCGAAATACCCGGTCGAGTACATGGCCGCATTGCTCAGCGTCGAGCGCAACAATACCGAAAAGGTCGGGTTGCTCATCGCTGAATGCCGCCGCATGGGTATCGAAGTGCTGCCACCGGACATCAACCGCTCCGAGCTGGATTTCACCATCGAGGAGCAGGAGGATGGCACACCGGCAATACGTTTTGGGCTGGCGGCGATAAAGAACGTGGGGGAGGGTCCTGTCCAGACCATCCTGAACGCCCGCAGAGCCGGCGGGCCATTCCGCGACCTGGATGACTTCTGCCGCCGCGTGGACATGCGTCAGGTCAACCGGCGGGCACTGGAAAGCCTGATCAAAGTCGGTGCCCTGCGTCCCTTCGGGACGCGCTCTCAGTTGCTCGCCGTTGTTGATCGTATCGTCGGATTGAGCGCCGGTCTCCACCGCGCCAGGGATGTGGGCCAGATGAGCCTGTTCGGTGAAGCCACGGGATGTTATCTGGCAGTCGAGGGCATGCTTCTGCCACCGTTATCGGCAGCCCCTGAGGTGCCTCAACGGGAAATCCTGGCCTGGGAGAAGGAGCTGGTCGGCGTCTATATCTCCGAGCACCCTCTGACCGGGCCGCTGAACCGGCTGCGCGATGTCATCACCGCCTATGCCGGCACGCTGAGCGCGGAGATGAGCGGGCAGCAGGTGGTTGTCGTGGGGATGGTCCAGCACGTGCGTCGCCACACCACCCAGAAAGGGGACGAAATGGCCTTTGTGACGCTGGAGGACTTGCAGGGGACGTGCGATGTGGTTGTGTTTCCTCGTGTATGGAAGGAGTCGCAGCATCTCTGGCAGCCGGAGCGTATACTGGTCATAGGTGGCAAGGTTGATGCGGGCCGCCGGGAGACCCCTTCCCTGCTGTGTGACTGGGTAAAGGTCCCCGAAGAGGTGATCGTTCCGGCCGAACACAGCCAGCCGCAGAGCGCCACACCTGCCTCTGTCTCCTTGCCCGAGCACCAGTGGTCCGCCTCTCCCAGAGTGCATACCGTGCGTGTGACGCTCGTCCGCAGTGGAGAGCAGGCCCACGATGTGGAGATGTTACGCCGCGTCCACAGTCTGCTGGTGGGGAACCCCGGGCAAGATCACTTCGTAATTCGCCTGACCGGAGGAGCGAGCAGGGTGGTCGAGCTGGCATTCCCTAACAGCACAACCTGTTATACGCCTGAGCTGGAGAAGCAGCTCACCTCCATAGCCGGTGTGGGCGGAGTTCAGGTCGAGGAGGGGATCGTATGAAGGGGCCGGAGCGTGTTCAGGCGGCTCTGGAGGGGGCAGGGCTGGATATACAGGTGATGATGCTGGCAGAGAGCACGCGCACAGCTCAACTGGCGGCTGAAGCGCTCGGCACACCTCTGGGCAGCATCGTCAAATCGCTGATCTTTTTGGCCGATGGCGAGCCGATCCTGGTGCTGGTCGCAGGCGACCGCCGGGTGGATCCGGCCCGGCTGAAGGCGCTTACCGGAGCGCGTCGGGTGATGATCGCCGACGCCGAACGTGTGCGTCAGGAGACCGGCTTCAGTATCGGTGGTGTGCCGCCCGTCGGCCACAGCCGGCCCTTGCCGACCTGGATTGATGCCTCGCTCGAGCGGTTCGATACGCTCTACGCGGCAGCAGGCCATCCAAGCGCCGTCTTTCCTGTTTCCTTTGAGACACTTGTACGCATCACAAACGGTCGCGTTGCTGATGTGACCGAAATACCCGAATCTGATACCAAAAAGGAGGATTGCACATGAGAATAGGTATCCTTACTGGAGGGGGCGACGTCCCTGGTCTGAATCCTTGTATCAAAGCACTGGTGTACCGCGCTGTTGACGAAGGGCATGAGCCGATCGGCATACGGCGGGGCTGGCAGGGGTTGCTGTTTTACAACCCCGATGATCCGGCAACACACAGCGAGTGCGTGATGCCGCTCAACAAACTGGTGGTGCGCACCATAGACCGTACCGGCGGCACCTTCCTGCACAGCTCGCGCACCAATCCTGCACGTGTGCGTCTCTCTCAGGCACCTGAGTTCCTGCGTGCTCAGGTGGACAAAGAGAAGGTCCAGGAGAATCAGACTTTTGATTTTACCTCCCATGTTTTGAAAGTGTTGGAACATCTCAAGATTGATGTGCTGATTCCCATCGGCGGTGAGGATACGTTAGGATACGCAGCCCGTATTCACCGCGAGGGCTTCCCCGTGATCAGTATCCCCAAGACGATGGATAACGATGTATTCGGCACTGATTTCTGTATCGGTTTCTCGACCGCCGTCACCCGCAGTGTGGAGTACATCCATCAACTGCGCTCCACAGTTGGCTCCCACGAACGGATCGGCGTGATCGAACTGTTCGGCAGGCACTCAGGTGAGACCTCACTGATTGCCGCCTATCTCTCCGGCGTTGACCGGGCGATCATCTCCGAGGTGCCTTTCGACATCGAGAAGCTGGCCAGGCTGCTTATGAAAGACAGGGAGGAGAATCCCAGCCGCTACGCAATGGTCACCATCTCGGAAGGCGCCAAAGAGATAGGCGGCGAGGTGATCGAGAGTGGTACGGCCGATCCCTACGGCCACAAGAAGCTGGGCGGTATAGGCGCGATCACGGCGCATAAGCTGGAGCAGCTCACCGGTGTAAAGACTATGTGTCAGGAACTGGCCTATCTGATGCGTTCGGGTGCGCCGGATGCTCTGGATATTATGGTCGCGATCAACTACGCCAACACTGCGATGGATTTGCTCGCTATGGGGAAGACCGGGCGTATGGTCGCGCTGCGGGATGGCCGTTACACCGATGTGTCGGCTGAATCGCCTACACTGGGCGTAAAGCAGGTGGATGTGCGGGCGCTCTACGATGTGGACAATTACCGGCCCAAGGTGTGGCACGTACTGGGTAAGCCGATGTTCCTGTATTGATGCGTTGCACATAGCCATCTCATACTGTTGCACTGACACGGCTGGTGTATCCAGGCTGCTCGAGTAGCAACAGATGCCCGCAGTAGGGGCGAGTTCCAGACTCGCCCCTACAGGCGGAAAATCCGGCTGAGGTCTCTGCTCCGGCGGAAAGGCAGTGGAGTGAGGATCAGATGAAACGTATAGGGGTATTGACCAGCGGGGGAGATAATCCCGGGCTTAACCCGTGTATTCGCGCCGTTGTGCGCTCGGCGCTCCACCTGGGGCTGGAAGTTATGGGCATTCGCCGGGGGTATGCTGGGCTGTTGGACGGTGAGATTGACGAGATGGACACCCGCTCGGTGGGGGGTATTATCGGGCGTGGGGGTACCATTCTCGGTACCGCCCGTTGCCCCGAATTCTACGAACCAAAAGGGCGCAGAGAAGCGCTGCGTTCCCTCAACCGCTTTGGCATAGACGGGTTGGTGGTCATAGGGGGCAATGGTTCCCTGACCGGTGCGCTGGAATTGTGGCGGATGGGGTTCCCGGTCATCGGCATACCCGGCACCATTGACAATGATGTCAACGGCACCGACATCTCAATCGGTGTGGACACCGCACTGAATACTATCCTGGATGCCATAGACAAGATCAAGGATACCGCCTCCTCTCACAACCGGGCGTTTCTGATCGAGACGATGGGGCGGAACTCCGGGTATCTGGCGCTGGCCAGCGGTATCGCCGGTGGCGCCGAGCTGGTGCTCTGTCCAGAGGTGGAGGTGTCATTTGAGGAGATTTGCCGGACCATTGAGGAAGCCTATGTGTTGGGCAAATCCCATTGCATTATCATCGTGGCCGAGGGATGGAAACCGGGGACCCAGGTGCTGGCTCAACGCCTGCTCGAGCGGCAGGATACGCTTGGTTTCTCGGTACGCGTCACGCAACTGGGCCATGTGCAGCGCGGTGGCTCGCCCAGTGCCTTCGATCGCCTCCTGGCCACTCAGATGGGAGCAGCCGCGCCTCGGGAACTGCTGAAAGGAAACGCCGGCCACATGATCGGCCTGATCAGGAACGAGATCGCCCTGACTCCTCTGGAGGAGGCTGTGGCGTTCGATAAACAGCTCAATCCACAGATGGTGGAACTGGCAGAGATTATGAGGAAATAAGGTAACTACCCAGGCTGTGGCCGGTCTCTGACCGGGCCACCCAACCCGGCGGTTATTTGGCCGGATTACGGCATCCACTTCCCATCGTGGCGACGTCGGGCGCGGTCTGAAGACCGGCCCGAGCCGGGGAACTGGGTAGTTACGAAATAAGTGCCTATCCGAAAAACGTAACCGACGCATCCCTATGCGTCGGTACAAGCGGCATAGGGATGCCGCTTGTAAGGTTTTTCGGATAGGATCTTAGGGATGGTTCATTTTCTCCTCGAAATTGGTTTACACTTCAGGCTGCCTCGAAAATCGGCTGCCTGACGCAAAGTAGGGGCGCAGCGCGCTGCGCCCCTACCTGCGCCCCTACGGCTGTTGCGCTGCGCCACTACTGTGGCCAATGGTCGGCCTCTGCTGACCGGCGCGTCGGCGCAGGCCGACGCCCGGCGCGCAGCGCCCAAACAGGCCGATTTCAATCGGGCGGCATCCGGCGCCTGACTCAG
>DAOTYA010000017.1:0-10865 GCA_034435075.1 Anaerolineae bacterium | reverse complement strand
CCGGCGATCAGCTCCACCTGGATGTTCGCCAGCGGTGTCGCGGCGTAGGTGACGATGCCTTCCACACAGGGTAGCGACGGCGGTGGTGTACTGACAACAATCTCTTGCCTGGCTGTAGCCTGTCCACCGCAGTTACTCGCAGTAACGGCGACGACGTAGGTGCCGGCTTTATGCCAGTAATAGACCGCCTGCGCCGTTCCCTGGCCGGCAGCCGGTGCCGGGGACCAGGTGTAGGAAATTGGCGGCGTGGCATTGACCGGATTGATCCAGGCCGTGAGGGTGATGGGGATGCCGACAGTGGTGCTGCTATCTCCTTCGATGACCACGCCCTCAAGCGGTACCGGGCATTTGCCCAGCGAGGTGGCGTAAATATCCTGGTGGAGGATCTGGACGATGTTCCGCCCATCATCCCAGATAGCGTAGACGCCGCTGCCCGAGGCGATGCCAGGGTGGTGCTGAGGGCGGACGGAGCGGTCATCGTTGACCCGTCCGGGCGTGCCCCAGTTCATGCCGCCATCGGTAGAGCTGTTGTAGTAAATGTCGTGGTCGCTGCCGGTCGCGGTCTGCTGGTCCCATACGACGTACACCACACCGCCCTGAGCGGTGACGGCCGGTTCGACCGCTGGGGTAAGAGTGCTTACCTGCGTTGGAGTATTCCAGGTGACACCGCCATCATTTGAGGCAACGTGATACACCATGTGGGCGCCGGATGTGCTGTCATCCCACACCAGGTGCACCCTGTTTGTGGAGTGGTCTACGGCGATATCGGGATCAGCCTGCTGGCTGGCTGCCGCCGGCCAGCCAAAACAGCGGCGGTTAACCCAACTGAGACCACCGTCCTTCGAGCGGGCGTAGCACACGGCCTGCTGATTGGCGCCTGATTCTTCCCAGGCCAGGTGGAGCACACCGTCCACTCCCACGGCCAGCGCCGGATCGTACACACCGTAGGTGGCCGTGATGATCGGCTGTGTTGAGGTGATCCAGGTGACGCCCTCGTCGGGAGAGCGGGCCAGGTAGAGGGCAGCCATTTCTGACCATACCACGTAGACGTTCCGAACATTGTATACGGCGATGTCGGGAGAGTTGGCGGGCCGCTCCGTTGGTGGAGAGCTGAGCAACCGGTCCGGGCCCCAGTTTTTCGCGCCATCGGTCGAGCGATCGTAGTAGACGCCGGTGTAGCCGTAGATGTCACCGGTCCAGGCCAGGTGGACGGTGAGAGGGCCGGTGGCAGCCATAGCCGGAGCGTAGTAAGCGGAGACGCTGCTCTTCTCGTCGTTCACGCGCACGCCGGGTCTGCTCCAGGTCTGACCGTCGTCGGTAGAGTAGGCGGAGAGCAGATTAGTGCTGGTTGGGCTATCGCGGTGATCAATCCAGGCCGCATAGACGATGCCGCTGCCCACAGCAATAGCCGGGCGTTCCTGGTTGGTTTCCCGGGGGTCGTCGTCAACACGGACGTTGGTGTTCCAGGGCGGATCCAGGAGCGGAGCGGATGGTGGTGCTGCCCGGACCGTCAGTCTGGAAAGCCACAGCGCTCCCAGCAGCGCTATCAGGAGGGCCGCCGACAAAGAAATTACATAGGGAATCATGTACTTGCTCTTCATAGTGCTCCTTTCAACTCAAACTTAGTGCCTATCCGAAAAACGTAACCGACGCATCCCCATGCGTCGGTATAAGCGGCATAGGGATGCCGCTTGTACGGTTTTTCGGATAGGTTCTTAACCGGTTGGTACAAGATCCCGGCGGCCGGGGCTGTGATGAGAACTGCGAGGGTGTAGGGGAATCAGGTAGAAATACGGCAGCAGTAGCTCGCCGGAACAAGAGCAATTATATTGCAAATGCCGTGATGTGCAAATTGCAGAAAAGTGGTTGAAGCTGGTGGGAAGTATGCTATAATAGCATAGTGGCTATTCAGGCCGATTTCAGTCGAGCAGCGCCCAGCGCATAACTCAACGGGAACTGGACCCCCAGGTGGAAAATCTGGCTGAAGTTTACTTCGACGCCTCATTCTTCTGGGCCTCCAGCCAACGGTCAGCCTTCGCCAACCGTCGTGCGTCGGCGTAGGCCGACGCACGGCGCAGAGCGCCCAAAGAGGCCGATTTCAATCGGGCTGAATAGATACATTTGATAAAGCCTTGTCTGTGAATCCAGGCATCGAATGATGTCCCATGGGAAACATTGGATCTCGAATAAACGTCCAGGGTAGAGCTATCCGGTACACGCAGGGGAGAACTATCCTCCCAGGAATAGTGACAATCCTGGCCGTTGGTCTTGCCTGTTTGTATCACCCCTCCGTGGCTCTGGCTCAGGCGGATTCCCTGTTTATGGACGTGCAGGTCGGGTTCGATGGCTATTGCCGGCTGGGCGACAACCGGGGCTGGTGTCCGGTCCGCATAGTCGTCTCCAATGAGGGAGCAGACATTGACGGAGACATTCAGGTCTCCACTACAGACCCAGACGCTGATGTCTACTGCGTTCCTGCCCTCCTGCCAGGCCACTCACGCAAAGCATTTTACGTCTACATACCTGCCGACAGTTCATCCGCCCGCCTGTCCATCCGGCTTCTTGCTGAGGGAAAAGAGGTGCTCTCCCGTCAGGCCACCATGTCATGGCTTGGACAGGATGAGCATCTCTACGGCGTCGTCGGCGGCCAGCCATCAGCCTTCAACTTTCTGAGTGGTATAGCACCGGCCGGCGGCAGGGCAGTGGTGGCGTATCTTGATCTGGCGACGCTACCCCCTGATCCTCTGGGTTGGGAGAGCCTCGATGTTTTGATACTCAGCGACGTTGACACGGCCGCACTGGGCAGCGAGAGGCGCCAGGCACTCGAGACCTGGGTGAGCCACGGAGGACACCTGATTGTGGGTGGTGGTGCCGGGGTGTCCCGTACCGCAGCAGGAATTGCCCGGATGTTGCCGGTTGTGCCTGGGAGCATCAGGTCGGTAGAGAATCTGGACGCGCTTGAGGAATGGACCGGGGTCGCCGTCCAGCCGGGTCCTTACGCTGTGGCTACGGCTTCAATGCGCGAAGGGGAGGCACTCATTCGCCAGGGTGATCTCATTCTGCTGGCACGTCGCCCGTACGGCGCCGGGTGGGTGGATTTCATGGCTCTCGATGCGGCCCTGAATCCATTCATTAACTGGGACGGTCGGGTGAGGCTGTGGCAATCCGTACTCGAGACACGTGCAAGGGTGGTTGTGGCACCACATTATGCATCCCTTGACCACAATGCTGTCAGCACAATACCCGGCCTCTCCGCGCCGTCTGTGGCACAGATAGCGCTCTTCCTGCTTGTCTACATAGTTCTCATAGGTCCACTGAACTATCTGGTCCTGCGCAGGCTGGATCGCAGGGAGCTTGCCTGGTTCACCATACCGGCTATCATTGCTGGTTTTACGGTCCTCGCCTATGTGACCGGTTTTCAGCTCCGGGGAAGTAAGCCGATTGTAGGCCAGTTGGTGGCTGTGTATGTACCGGAGGGCATGGACACTGGGCGCGCGTACAGCATCACAGGGATCTTCTCACCAAGACGCACAAGGTACGAAGTGATGGCGACCCGTGCGCTGGTGCGCCGCCTGCCCGGAACAGACCAGAGTGGAGCAGGCACCCAACCCCTTTATGTCTACCAGGAGGCAGAAGGTTCGCTGGTAAAGCGCCTGCGGGTTGAAATAGGCGGTGTCAGGTCGCTTGTTATCGAAGGGTACGTAAAGGTTCCAGAGGTAAGAGCCGATCTGAAGTTAACCTCTCCGGCAGGAGAGTTGATCCTGGAAGGGGATATCTTTAACGGCGAGTTAGCCCTCAGTGATGCCATCCTGCTCACAGATAGCGGTGAGCAACGCCTGGGCGAACTGCCCGCCGGCGGGGTGGTCCACGTCTCTCTCAAGTATGGCCAGTTGGACAATAGATTTCCTGAGCGCATCATGGGGATCGTAAACTATTGGGGAGATAAGGATTTATATAGACGCTATCAGTTCCTTGAGGCGATCTTCCCGTCACACAGCTGGGAACCGGGACAGGGCATCTATCTTATTGGCTGGGCCGAATCATCCCCACTCGCTGTTGAGATTGTGGGAAAGCCTTATCGAACATCAAGAAGCGAGGTCCTGTACGTCTGCACTTTGCCGGTAGAGTTACAGTTGGGTCCAGAGGTCAGTATACCTCCGTCGGCGATCAGTCGCCGGGTGTACAGCCAGGCTGGTGATGTGCGCATTGAGGATGGCAGTTTTGTGCTGGGGGAATCTTCTGAGATTGTGTTTGCCTTCTCCATATGGCCAGCGCTGATGGTCAGCCAGGTTGACACCATGACACTGGCAATCCAGGGCACCATTTACGGCGGCGGGGCGCCGACAGTATCGCTGTGGAACAGGAAGACCTATGAATGGGAGGTGGTGCCGATCCGCTGGGGCAATAATGTCCTCCCTCATGGCGAGAATTATGTCCTGCCCTCAGGTATTGTGCTTGTGAAGTTGGAGACCGGCGCTGAGCAACACCTGGAAGTAGAGAGCCTGACCATCACTTTCGCCGGCCGGAGGCAGTGATGGGAATCATCGAGACACGGGGATTGACCAAAAAGTACGGACGCATTACCGCGCTGAGCGAGCTGGACCTGACGGTTGAAGAAGGGGGTATCTTTGGATTCGTCGGGCCTAACGGCGCGGGTAAGACAACGACCATGCGAATATTGGCAACGGTATTACGCCCGACGGCAGGGGAAGCCTGGGTGGCGGGGCATTCCGTGCTCACGCAGAGGCGGGAGGTACGCCGGGTTATCGGATACATGCCGGATTTCTTCGGTGTCTACGGTGATATGAAGGTGTGGGAATATCTGGACTTTTTTGCCGCCTGTTACGAGATACCGGCCGGGACCCGCCGCCGCCTGACGGATGAGCTGCTGGAGCTGGTAGACCTCTCCCACCGACGTGACGACTATGTGGATACACTTTCCAGAGGGATGAAGCAGCGCCTGTGCCTGGCGCGGGCGCTGACTCACGATCCCCTGGTACTCATCCTCGACGAGCCGGCCTCCGGCCTGGACCCCCGCGCCAGGATCGAGATCCGCGCGCTTTTGCGCGAGTTGAATGCAATGGGTAAGACCATTTTTGTCTCCTCCCACATCCTCGCGGATGTTGAGGAGATATGTACCCATATCGGCATCATCGAAGCCGGTCAACTGGTGGCTGCCGGGACACTGGCCGAGATGCGTCAACGCATCTACACTCAGCACATCGTCAGAGTGAAGTTGACATCACTTGTAGAAGAAGCACAGGCCTGGCTTGCCGGGCACCCCGCCGTGCTCCAGGTCGAGCAGCTCACGGATAACGATGGTAACATGTTGCGGACTACCGTCGCAGGAGATGAGGAGTCACTTGTCCGATTACTGAGAGAGCTGATCGGCGCAGGCTTCCCGGTACTGGCCTTCTATGAGGAGACCGGTAAGCTGGAAGACGTGTTCATCCGCCTGACAAAGGGCATTGTCTCCTGAGGCCTGATCCTGCATGGAAAACACAGTTCAGCCCAAACCCCGCCGCCGAGCGGAGAGCGAACTAAATCCCGTCCTGGTCAAAGAGCTGCGAGGGCGTATGCGTGGAGCGCGGGCATTCATCATGCTCACATTATATCTGCTCCTGCTTGGCTGCTCCATGCTCTCCATATATTCCGCTTACACCAACGATAATGCAGGCACAGATACGACTGGTCTGGGCCAGACCACCTTCTACGGCTTAACGCTGATCGAACTCCTTACGGTCGCGTTCCTCGCCCCGGCCTTTACTGCAGGAGCGATCAGCGGTGAACGGGAGCGTCAGACCTATGAACTTCTGCGCACGACGCTGTTGTCGGCCCGCAAACTTGTCTATGGGAAGCTCCTCTCGGCGTTAACATATATGTTCCTGTTCATCATAGTCGCTGTGCCGCTGGAAAGCCTGGCGTTCATTTGGGGTGGTGTGATGGTAGAGGAACTGGTGCTGGCATTAGTGTTACTGTTGGTGACCGCCCTGGCCTTCGCCTCCGTCGGCCTTTTCTTTTCCAGCCTTATGCGTTCCACACACTCTTCAACCGTGTTAAGTGACATCACAGTGCTGCTGCTCGCAGTGGGTCTGCCGATACTGTCAATCATTCTGTTGCTCCCATTTGCCTTTGAGACTGATATTAGCTGGACGGCGGAGGTCGCTCTTGTATATCTGATGTTTCTGGCCCTCAGCATCAGTCCCATCAGTGCAGCCATAGTCACCGGGTCCTTAATACGAGAAGAGGACACCATACTGTACTTCTGGTATAGTTTGTCTGCCCATACACACTCAACTAATCGCGTTCCTGTCCCATTCCCATGGATCATGTATACGCTGCTCTGGCTGGCGATTACGGCAATACTGCTCTCGGTAACTATATCAAGAGTAAGGGCACAGGAGAAATAATCCATGGCAGGTAGCGCGCGGGCGATTTTGAGACTGCTCTACCGGTGGGGGCTGTGGTTGCGCATGGTCGAAAGTCTGACCTGGGGGCCGTGGGGTGCTGCATGCGGGGCTGCCACAGGAATGCTCGTAGCGCTCATGGCACGGGTATGGCCACTGATGCTGACCCGCTGGTTGATTGCGCTGAGCGGGACATTAACACTGGTGGGCTTCGCCATTGGCACGGTGACCCCCTGGCTGCGTCCGCGCTCCCCGCTGCGCCTGGCGTACATCTTCGACCGTCGCTTGGGGCTGGCCGAGCGCCTGACAACAGCGCTCGAATTGAGCGCAGGCCGGATCAAGACCACCCGGGAGATGGCCCATGCTCAGATAAGCGACGCTTTGCAGGCAGCCAGGAGCATTGATATACAGGCTCTGCTCCCACTGCGAGCTTCCAGGCGTGCACTCGTCGCGTTTGGCCTTATGGTGTTTGCGCTGGTGCTCTTGTTCTGGCTTCCCAATCCCCAGGACCTGGTGCTCCTGCAACGGGCTGCTTTGCGCAAGACAATCGAAGCGCAGCGGGAACGGCTGGAGGCCATACGCCAGGAAGCGGCACAGGCCGAAGGGCTGAGCGATGCCGATCGCGAGGCCATTCTCCAGGCGCTGGACCAGGCGTTGAGTGCACTGGACAAGAGGCGGACGCCTCAGGAGGCAGTGGCAGTGCTCTCTGATGCGGAGCGCAAACTGGCGGAGCTGCGCGACCCCGGCACGGCGCGCCTGCAGACCGGCATGGAGCGTGCTGCTGCTGAGATGGCGGATTCACCTCTCACAAGCGCCATCTCCGAAGCGCTTGCGCGGGGCGATTACCGGGAAGCCGCCCGGGCGCTGGCAGCCTACAGCGGTACAGAGGGCAGGCCATTGACCCGTGAGGAGGAACTGGAACTTGCCCGTGAGCTGGAGCAGGCCGCTCAGACGCTTGGTGATGCAGACCGGGAGCTTGCCCAGGAGCTAAGGGAGGCCGCCGAGGCCATCAGGCGCGGCGATATCGCCCGGGCACGCCAGGCGATCAGACAGGCGGCCCGGCAGATGGATACCTCAGGAGAACGCATCGCGCGGGAAAGCACGGTCGAGAAGACGTTATCCGGGTTACAAGATAGCCGCCTCCAGATTGCAGAGAAGAGCGGGTTGCAGCCAGCCACAGCAGAAGTCACAAGTGGCAGGACAGGCCAACGGTCAGGAACGGAAGAGGCCGGCGGATCGGCGCAGGGCGGCGCAGGAGAAGCTCAGCAAACGGGCACGAGCCAGGGGCAGCCTGGACATCGTGAGGACACCGGCAGCAGCGCTCCATACGATGAGGTCTATGTCCCATACCGTATAGGTGAGGGAGGAGTGGAAATGCCTCTCGGGCGCGAAGGGGAAGGTGAACCTGTGGCCAGGACCGGGACGATACCCCCGCCGCAAACAGGCCAGGCTGGTGTACCGTATCGTCAGGTATACGTCGAATACGCCACCCGCGCCGGCGCTGCACTTGAGAGCAGCTACATCCCGCTGGGGATGAAACAATATGTGCGAGATTACTTCAGTGCTCTGGAGCCATGAATTTGCGCAATCCAACAAACGGTATCGCAGCAGTCATCTTCGATCTTGACGGCCTGATGGCCGATAGTGAACCCCTGTCCTGGTGGGCCTGGGAACAGGTGTTGGCCTGCTATGGGCATAAGCTCGACGCCCACATCTTTCGCAGTGTCCAGGGGCTGCGGGTAGCGGACTATGAGGCTCTCATATGTGCTCGCTTCTCACTCCCCATCAGCCCGGAGGAGGCGCAGGCCATGCGCGAAAGACTGGTGTTGGAAGCGATCCCTACCAGACTGCGGGCCCGGCCCGGGCTTTACCAGCTTCTGGACGAACTGGAGGCGCGCGGCCTGCCGTTGGGCATTGCCACCTCATCCTCGCTGGAGTATGCTCGCCTCTCAATTCAAACGCTGGGGATAGGGGAGCGTTTTCAGGCGCTCGCTACCGGCGATGAAGTGGCGAAGGGAAAACCTGCTCCCGATCTCTACCTGATCGCAGCAGAACGGCTGGGCGTGTCGCCGACCAGATGTCTGGCACTGGATGATTCGCCACAGGGGATCGAGGCAGCAATAGCAGCGGGGATGCTCCCCGTGGCCGTGCCGATGGTCTGGACGGCCCCGCTGGAATTTCCAGGCTGCAGGATATACTCGTCGCTCCACGAAGTTGCGGCGTCACTGAACGAGCTATTGAACACGCGGCCTGTCGAACGTTATCTCGCAGCGGGCGGCGTTGTCGTCCATAACGGGCACGTGCTGGTGCTCCACCGACCCGGCTGCGGCGAGGTCCGGTTACCTAAGGGCCACGTAGAGCGCGGAGAGACCGCTATGGAGACCGCCTTACGTGAGACGCGCGAGGAGAGCGGCTACGCAGACCTGACCATAAAGGGCGACCTGGGCACACAGACCGTTGAGTTTACCCGACCGGACGGGCGCCAGGTCGTTCGCGTCGAGCGGTACTTCCTGCTTGGGCTTACGGAAGAGCATAGTGAGACAACCAATCAGCCGAAAGCGGGAGTTCACGAATCCCAGTTTGAGCCTCTGTGGCTTCCCTGGGATGAAGCGCAGGCAGCGTTGACTTTCCAGGCAGAGCGCGAATGGGTACGTCTGGCAAGACAGACAGGTGACAGTCACCCGTGAGGTGACTGTCACCTGATGATTAGACCCAGGTGGATGCTGCGATGAAAAATAAACATTATTGTCTTGCGAGGTGTTTGATCATGTCAGTTCTGACAGCCACAATAGCGGTCGCGTGTGCCCCAATGCAGGAAACGACCCCGGCGCCAACAGCAACCCCGACATTGCCACCGACAGCAGTGCCCACACCCACACCGACTCCGGCTCCGGCCCTGCGTGTTCTGGCTGAGAGACACAACCTCTACATCGGCGCGGCGGTGGAGCCGGGGTATATCAAGAGCGAACCAGCCTACGCGGAGGTCCTCGGGCGTGAGTTCAATATCCTGACTCCCGAGAACGTCATGAAGTTCGAACTGATTCACCCTATGCCGGATACGTACCGTTTTAACGCGGGAGATAGTCTGGTCGCCTTCGCGGAGGAGCACGGCATGCGGGTGCGCGGCCACACACTGGTGTGGCACCATCAGTTGCCAGGCTGGGTGAAGACGAAAGAATGGACACGTGATGAATTGGTCGAGGTGCTGCGCGATCACATCACGACCGTCGTAGGGCACTATCGGGGCAAGATCATCGCCTGGGACGTGGTCAACGAGGCGATTGACGACAATGGAAAGATGCGGGATTCCATCTGGATGCAGGTCATCGGACCAGATTACATCGAGATGGCCTTCCGCTGGGCACGTGAGGCCGACCCGGATGCCTTGCTGTTCTACAACGATTACAATGGCGAGGGACTGGGACACAAATCCGATGCCATCTATGACCTGGTAAAGGGCCTGGTCGAGCGCGGTGTGCCGATTGATGGAGTGGGCTTGCAAATGCACTTCCCGCTGACGGGCTATCCACCTCCACAGAGCATCGCCGCCAATATGGAACGCCTGGCCGAACTGGGACTGAAAGTCCACATCACGGAGCTTGACGTGAGAATAAAGTCACCTGTGACGCCGGAGGAGCTGGAGATGCAGGCCACCGTGTACGCTGATCTGCTCAATGTATGCCTGCAGGCCCCAAATTGCCAGGCATTTGTGTTGTGGGGGTTCACAGACGCTCACTCCTGGGTACCCCATTTCTTCGCTGGTTGGGAGGCCCCGCTCATCTTCGACGCGAAATATGCCCCCAAGCCAGCCTACTACGCACTTCAAAATGTCCTGGCAACAGCACCGCCACGGTAAACTGTATGGTCTGCCAGCTCCGATGCCTGGCCATGCTGGTCATAACCGTATAGCGCATTTGTAAGCGGTTTCCGGGTAACCCGGCCAGCCCGCGCGCAGCGATGCCGGGGCTGACACGCCTGCCCATTCCTCCCCACCCGCTCAAAGCTGCCTCCTCCAGCAGCGACTGATCGGCGATCAGGTACGGGTCTGCCGGCTTACCCCCGCAGGATACTTCCAAAAAGTGTGAGGTGAATCGCGGAACTTTTGCGTCCGCGCAGCGTCTTCTGCAGAAGCTCTAAATGCCTATCCGAAAAACGTAACCGACGCATCCCTATGCGTCGGTATAAGCGGCATAGGGATGCCGCATGTACGGTTTTTCGGATAGGCTCTTGTTGATGGTCGCCATCATCGGCCTCTTCGTGCGGATGAATCAGTTGCAGGAGGCGGCGCTGGCGGCCCTGGCGGCTCCGCCTGCGGGCGCGACGATGCAGGATGTGGGATTGGCGGTCGGGAGACCCGCTCCCGCCTTCATCCTGCCCGACGTGAATGGCGCGCCGGTTGCACTTGAGGACTTCGCGGGCCGGCGGGTGCTGCTGGTCTTCTCCTCTGTTTCCTGCCCG
>DAOTYA010000016.1:0-13272 GCA_034435075.1 Anaerolineae bacterium | reverse complement strand
CGCCACGGAGCCTGAGCCGACCACGTTCACCGTCAGCGTGTACTCGTCCTGGGTGAACGTTGCGGTGACGGCGGTGTTGCCGGTGACCGTCAACGTGACGGGGTTGCTGCTCCCGCTCACACCACCCGACCAGCCGGAGAACGTCCAGCCAGGGTCTGCGCTTGCGGTGAGCGTGACCACGTCGCCGTAGTGGTAGGTCGCCTGGTTCGGCTCGCGCGCCACGGAGCCTGAGCCGACCACGTTCACCGTCAGCGTGTACTCGTCCTGGGTGAACGTTGCGGTGACGGCGGTGTTGCCGGTGACCGTCAGCGTGACGGGGTTGCTGCTCCCGCTCACACCACCCGACCAGCCGGAGAAGGTCCAGCCGGGGTCTGCGTTTGCGGTGAGCGTTACCACGTCGTTGTAGTGGTAGGTCGCCTGGTTCGGCTCGCGCGTGACATAGCCCTCGCCAACCACGTTCACGGTCAGTGCATAATCGTCGTCGGTGATGGTCAGTATGGCCGGGTTGCTGCCCGCGATAGCGGCGTTCGTGGGATTGCTTAACGTCAGAGCCACAGTCTCGTCGCCCTCGGCGTCCAGATCATCCGTGATGACGACGGTAAACGTCTCGCTCGTGTCGCCGGGGACGAAGGTGAGCGTGCCGGAAGCGGCGGCGTAATCCTGCCCGGCCGTCGCCGTCCCATCGGATGTGGCATAGTCTACTGTGACGGTGAAAGATGAGGTGGCGGAGAGGGTAACGGTGATCGTTGCCGTGCCCGCGTCCTCGTTCACACCGTATGTCGCGCTGCTGAATCCGACGTTTACACAAGGCAGGCGCGTCGTGTCCACGACCCGGCTGGAGAGCGCCGGGCTGATGGTGGATGTGGCGGTGAGCGTCGTCTGGTTCATGTCGCAGATGCTGGCGCTGCCCGGTACGACAAGCCCGAGCAGGAGATCATACTCCTCGCCAGGGGCCAGTGTCCCGGTCGAAGTGATGACCGGTTCCCCGGCATCGTATCTCCCGTCGCCATCCAGGTCGTGGTAGAGCGTCGTGGTGGCCGTGGGCCACAGGGAATGTAAGAAGGTCAACGTCGCGGTGTCCGAGACACTGCCGGTATTGACGACCGTGTGGGGATAGTAGACGGTCTGGCCGGCGATGACCTCCCGCTCGTTGTCCGGGTAGAGGGTCAATCCGGCTGAGGCGACCGTCACCTTGCTCTCACTGCTTGTGTCGGCGTCAATGGCGTTCGCGATCGTGGCCGTGTTGGCGATGGTCGCGCCGACAGAGGCGGTGGCAGGGATAGTGACGGCGAAGGAGACCTCCAGGTCCCTGGCGCCGGCGGGGACCGTCCCGACGTTCCACACCAGCACGGGCGCGTTGCTATCGTCGGCGCCGGGGCCTGTGATGCTGCCGGGCACATACGTCATACTGACGGGCAGCGTGTCAGTGATGACGGTGTCGGCAGCCGCGGCACTGCCGTTATTGCCATACGTGATCGTGTAGGTGATGCGGTCGCCGGGGAAAGCGTAGGACGAGCTGGCGCGCTTCGACACCACCAGGTCCACCGTGCGCACCTCCACCAGGTTCGAGTAGATCAGGCCGCTCTCGGTGCTGGAGATCGTCGCCACGTCCTGGATGGTCGTGTTGCCCGGCAGTGGATCGTCCAGGCGCACGCTGAAGCCGGCCGTCAGGTTCACAGCGCCGGCGGGGAGCGTCGAGGTGAACCAGCGAATATCGGTCACGGCGGCGGGGTCGGTATAGGTGGATGACCAGGTGAGGCGGTGATCCTGCGAATACTCGACCGTCAGCCCCTGCCCGGTCACCGTGCCGGAAATGAGCGAGGTGTTGTTAGGGATCGAGTCGTAGATGTAGACGTTCGTCTCGGCGGCGCCGCCGTGGTTGCCGTAGGTCAGCGTGTAGGCGATGGCATCACCCGGCGCGGCCAGCGACCGATCGGCCTGTTTATTGAGCGTCAGCTCGCGCACGGCTGTGGCGACCATGCTCGTATACTGCGGGTTGGCCCCGTCCCGGTCGAAGGCGGCGCGGTTGAAGATGATCGCGCCGTCGGGCAGGGAGGGGTCGAGCCGCACGCTGAAGCGGATGGCTCCCGATTCGCCCGCTGCGAGCGTACCCGGCGTCGCGCCGGGGTAGACGACGATCTGCGATGAGATGTAGGCGCCCTGGTCACCATCTGCGGCGTCGGTCAGCGGGACCCAGCCGCTGCCCGTGTTGATCGCCAGGCTGCCGGCCACGTAAGTTGTGGAGACCGGGATGGTATCCGAGATAACCACGCCTGTGGCGCTCGCCCCGCCGCTGTTCTCGTACTGGATCGTGTAGGTGATCGTCTGCCCCTCGGCGGCGTTGGCCGGACCGGATTTCGTCACGTTCAACTGCGGCGCGATCACGGTCGTCTGGACGGCGTTGCCGGGCACCGTGCCGGTCTGGTCGCTGTGGATGTGGCCCGTGTTCTCGATCACCGTCCCGTTTTCAGTGCTCTGGTTGACCGTCACGCTGAAGGTCACGACCCCGCTCCCCCCGGGCGGCACATTGCCGGGTGTCCACCGTACAGCGTTGCTGGCGGGGACATAAGTCCCACCGCTCGAAACGCTGGAGAACGAGGTCCCCACGGGGACAGGATCGTTGATATACGTGTTGGTTGTCGTTATCCCGCCGCTGTTCTGGTACGTGAGCGTGTAGACGATCGTCTCACCGGGCTGGGCCGTGGAGCGGCTGGCCGTTTTGGCGAGGCTGAGCGCGCTCACGTAGACCGTCGCCGTGTCGTTCGCGTTGAAGGTATGGTCGCGGTATTTCCCGACCGCAACTCCGGTATTGGTGTTGACGGTCGGTGCACCGCTCCCGATCTGCGCGTCGAACTCCAGGCGCAGCGTCTGATTGGACTCCAGCTCGTGCGACAGGTTCCAAAAGAGTGTCTGCCCGTTGATCGTTGGCTCCGGATGGCCCTTTCTGCCGTCTGGGTACGTCACGGTCGTACTGCCGGCTACGTAAGTCCAGCTAATGGGCAGCGTATCGGTGATGTCTATATCGGTCACCGGTGATGGGCCGGCGGTCGTGACCTCCAGGATAAAGGTGACCGTACCACCTTCAGGCGGCAGGGTTTCGGGGTCAGCGCTTTTCTCCAGGGTCAGCACCGGCTCCAGCCAGCCCTGGTAGAGCGGGAGCGTGGTCAGCCCCACGTCGAGGTAAGGGGAGGTGGCGCCGGCCGTGCTCGGGTCTGGCCCCCAGGCGACGGCGAACTCGCCCGTCGCCCAGACGTGCATGCCGGTGTTGTCGTTATCAGGGTCGAAGATGCGCCGCTGCTCGAGCGCATCGAGCGTGAAGGTGAGGTCCACTGTGCCGTCCGTGGGGCTGTAATCTACGTAGAACGTTGTATCGTCGGCCAGGGGCGTGACCCACACCGGCGATCCGTTCTTGTACGCCGCACAATTGGTGGGGTTCCAGGGACAATAATAATTGCCCGGTGCCCAGGAGATGTAGTAATCGCGGGTCAGGTACTTGACCGGGATGGCTGTCAGCCCCCAATCGTAGGGCGTTTGCGACGTGCCGCCGGCGATGACCACGCCGAAGGCGTCGTCCGAGACAAGTCGCACCGGCGAGCTGATCGGGACGTAGCGGCCCGTAATGGCTGGCTGGCTATAGGCCACCGTGCTGCTGATCGCGTTGGCCGTGATCGAAAAGGTGTTCGTGCCGCTGATGTCGTAAGCGGTGACCGAGATGGGGTAGTAATTGGGGTTGAAGACGTAGACCTCAGCCGGCTGATCGCCATAAGGTGAAGGCGCCACGCCGCGCGGGACCGGGGCGATGTACTCGTTGCCCCACACCAGGTCGGGCAGCACGTTCAGGAAGCGGGTCTGGTACGTGCCGTCGCCGCCGGTCAACAGCCCGGCCTGGATCGGCTTGTCGGAGAGGATGGTCGTGCCGGCGTTGACGGTGATGGAGGGAGCGGTCGAGCTGCCGATGTATCCCATGCTCGAATAGCTCTCGCCCTGGTTCAGCGTGACGTTGACGACGGCGCCGGCCCCGTTATCAATCGAAAGCGTGGTGTTATCGTAGAGCGCCTGCGCCTCCAGGACGACGTACTTGAAATCGCCGAAGTAGCCCGTGTTGCCGCCGCCGTAAGTATACAGGTCCTCGCCGATCGGCATGTGGTATGAGTAAGCCGTCTCGTAGGCCTGGAGCGAGTAGATCTCCCACGCATCGCCGATCCAGGTGCCGTCGGAGGGCCAGACGGCGTGCGCCAGGTCCACCGGTCCGCCGCTGGAGATCAGGCGGTCGCCGCCATCGTAGCGGATGGCTGTCCCGCGCGGGTTGACGGGCACGTAATTGTCCTTCGACTGCGTCGTCACCGTGACGCGGACGTAGTCGCAGCGCAGAGCCCGATTGCTCGTTTCATCGGCGACCAGGAAGGTCAGATAGCCACTGGCATCCAGGTAGCTCGAAATGGAGGTGGTGATCTGTCCGATCAGGTTGAAGTCACCACCTCCTGTACCCCGACTCAATAGTTCATACTGGGATGTAGCATAGTTCCACACCCACAGGCCAATGTAGACGTTGTTGGCGGCATATCCCTCATGGAGTATGGTGATTCGCTGAATATCGCTCACTGTTTGAGTGATCTTGAAGCGAAAACGAAGGGCAGCGTAGTTGCCGCCGCTTTGGGCAATCGTATAGTAGCTGTTGTCCGATGCGGTGATCGGACCATAAGAGGTCAACTCCGTGGCAGGTATAGTTGAAGTAGTGGGTGGAGGAGTGGAAGAGAGATAGTTGCCATAGGCCCATTTATTGACACCCGCGCCGGAGCTGAAGTCATACGTGTAAGTGGTAGCCGGCCGGTCGCTGTTCAGGGTCAGGATGTCGCCGGCCTGGAGCACGTCGCTCCCCGTCCCCCCGTTGGCGGTGTTGCCGTCGCCGTAAACCTCGGTGGTGGTCTGTGCAGGATGGAGCAGGTCGGCCTCGTAGCCGTCCTCCCAGTGATCGTAGTAGATCACCTGGTTGTCGGCCGTCGCCACCAGCGTGATGATCGAGGCCACCAGATTCGAGGTGATATATCCCGGAGTGCCGGCCTCACCGGTGTCCACACGTTCGAACATATTGTAGATATGTTCTTCATACCCCAGGACATAGTATTCCTGAAAGCCTGCCGGGAGGGCTGCCGCTCGCAGGGGTGCAAGCAGAGGGATGAGTAATGCGGCGCACAGCAGAACACATCCCACCCTCACGCTTATACGTAAAACACTGGACATAAAACCCTCCAATCAGTACGGATAAACTATAAATGATTCAACACCTCTGACACCACAGCGCGGATTTCTATAACACTTGCTGGCTTGCTGAGCACGCGTTGCACGGATGCCTGACCGGCACATTCTCGCAGCTTATCGCTGTGATGGGCGGTCAGCATAATGACGACAGTTTGCGGGTATAGCTGGCGCACACGTGAAGCCAGGAACAGGCCATCCATATCTGCCATCTGGTAGTCGGTGATAAGCAGGTTGAAAGGATGCTGCTCGAAGAAACGGAGGGCCTGTTCCCCACCGTTAGCCACGGCGATCTCGCAGTCAGGTAATACCCTGAGGCTTTCCTTAAGCCCCTGGGCTATTTCATCCTCGTCGTCCACAATCAGAATTCGTTTGTACGGCAGTCGCGTGCTCATTTTCTCCCCCGCCATGTGCGCATTGATATCCTGAACAAATTATACCGCTGGAAGGCGTGCGCACCGTGAAAGTTACGTCACAGTTGTGTTTAAACTATGTGAAGGCTAATTCTCGCTCATTACCCGGTTTGTAGGGCAACTGCTCGCAGTTGTCCTACAAACCCACATTCCTCTAAGGTTGACAATACGGCCTATAGTGGTATTATCACCTGGAGAGTATCACAGCCAGGGAGGATATGTTGAGATGAACCTTGACGAACCAGGTAGCTTTTCCCGGCTCGATCCTGACAATATGCTCGCACGTATTGGAGAGCTGCCCCAGCAGTGCAGGACAGCCTGGGAACTGACCCGCAATCTGGACCTGCCGCCCGCTTACCACCAGGTGCAAAGAGTGGTTGTGCTCGGTATGGGGGGGTCGGCCATCGGTGGGGCACTCCTGGAAGGGCTGGTCAGCGGTGAGTGCTCCGTGCCGGTGGTGATCGTGCGCGACTATTCGATCCCCACCTTTGTCAGAGGACCGGAAACGCTGGTCGTAGCCTCCAGTTACTCCGGCAACACCGAGGAGACCTTGATGGCGGTAAGTGAGGCTCTGGAGCGCAGCACCCTGTCCATAGCGGTCACTACCGGAGGGCAACTGGCCTCGCTGGCCCAGGAAAGAGGCATCCCACTTCTCCGCTTCGATTACCGCTCGCAACCGCGGGCAGCGTTGGGCTACTCATTCACTCTGCTCCTGGGGCTTTTCTCTCGCCTGGGGTTGGTGCGCGACTATTCCGCCGACCTGGCAGAAGCGGTTGAGGTGATGGAAGCCTGGCAGACGGAGATCGCCCCCCAGGTGCCGACCGCCCAAAACGCAGCCAAGGCCCTGGCAGGACGCATGGTGAACCGGCTGCCGGTCATCTACGGGGCGGGATTCCTGACCGCTGTTGCCAACCGGTGGAAGACCCAATTTAACGAGAACAGCAAGCACTGGGCCTTCTTCGAGGCGCTTCCGGAGCTGCACCATAACGCCGTCGTTGGCCTGGGCATACCAACATCTGTGCGGGAGAGGGTGACGGTGCTGATGTTGCGCTCCGATCTGGACCATCCGCGCGTCCGGGTACGCTGGGAGATCACCGAAGAACTTCTGAGCCAGGAGGGCGTGGCCTGTGAGACCTTTTACGGACGGGGCAAAAGCAGGCTGGCCCAGATGCTTTCACTGATCCATTTCAATGACTACGTAAGCTTCTATCTGGCCATGCTGAATGGGGTAGACCCGACACCTGTGAGGACCATTGCGTTCCTCAAACAGCGGCTGGCAGAGGCACGGATCGAGTAAAGCGGGCACCTTCGCTGCACACTGGAGACAAAACGGAGTCGGTATGTCCGGGCATTCCATCCTGATCCCTCCCTACGGGGGTAAGCTGGTAAACCTGGTTGTGGCACCTGAGGAAGTGGAGGCGCTGAAGGCTTACGCCAACCGGTTGCCTGCCATACAACTGTCAGAGCGGTCGGTGTGTGACCTGGAGTTGCTGGCAGTGGGGGGGTTCTCTCCTCTGGACCGTTTTATGGGCTGTGAGGACCATCAACGGGTGCTGGACGAAATGCGCCTGAGCAGCGGCCATCTCTTTCCCATCCCGGTGACGCTGCCGGTGTCGCCAGAGGCGGAAATCCACCTGGACCGGGACGTGGCACTGCGCAACGCCAAAAACGAGCTGCTGGCCGTGATGACCGTCGAGGAGGTCTACGAGTGGAAGCTGGAAGAGGTGGCCACAAAAGTGTTTGGCACGCTCGACCTGCGTCATCCACTCGTGGCCGAGATGCACCGCTGGGGCCGGTTGAACATCTCAGGTCGGCTGCGGGTGCTCCAGCTCCCAAAGCACTACGACTTCCAGGAACTGCGCCTGACGCCTGAACAGACGCGTGCCCGCCTGGAGAAGCTGGGGCGTCCAAATGTGGTCGCCTTTCAGACGCGCAATCCGCTGCACAGGGTGCATGAGGAGCTGACCAAGCGCGCTGTGGAGGAAGTTGACGGCGTCTTGTTGCTGCACCCGGTGGTCGGCATGACCAGGCCCGGCGATGTTGACCACTACACGCGAGTGCGCACCTACATAGCGCTGGCCGCGCGTTACTATGAACCGGATCGTATTCTGCTCGCGTTGCTGCCGCTGGCAATGAGACTTGCCGGTCCTCGCGAGGCGCTGTGGCATGCGGTGATCCGCCGCAATTACGGTGCCAATCACCTCATCGTGGGGCGAGATCACGCCGGTCCCGGCAACGACTCGCGGGGCAATCCGTTCTACGGTCCCTACAAGGCCCAGGAACTGGTTGCCCGCTACAGCGAAGAGCTGGGAGTTAAAATGGTGCCGTTCCAAACCCTCGTCTACCTGCCGGACGAAGGGCGTTATGAGGAGGTATCACGGGTGCCGCCCGGAGTGCGGACGGCGGTGATCTCCGGCACACAGGTACGCGACGAGTACCTGAACAACGGCAAAAAACTACCATCCTGGTTCACCCGGCCGGAGGTGGCCGAAATCCTGGCCGAGAGCTACCCGCCCCGTTACAGGCAGGGAGTGTGTGTCTGGTTCACCGGCCTGAGCGGCGCCGGTAAATCTACCACCGCTGAGGTCCTGACCGTGTTGCTGCAGGAGCATGGCCGGCAGGTAACGCTGCTCGATGGTGACGTGGTGCGCACCCATCTCTCCAAAGGGCTGGGATTCAGCCGCGAAGACCGCGACACCAATATCCGGCGCATCGGGTTCGTCGCCTCTGAGATCGTGCGCCATGGAGGCGTGGTGCTGTGTGCGGCCGTCAGTCCTTACCGGGCCACGCGTAACGATGTGCGCAATATGGTCGGTCAGGACCACTTTGTTGAAGTCTTCGTTGATACCCCGCTTGAGGTGTGCGAGCAGCGGGACACCAAGGGACTGTATGCCAGAGCACGGCGTGGCGAGATCAAAGGCTTCACTGGCATTGACGACCCCTACGAGCCGCCTGAGAACCCGGAAATCGTGCTGGATACCGTCGCGCACACGCCTGAGGAGAACGCCCGGCTGATCTTGAATTACCTGATCGCAAGGGGATTTGTGCGCCCGCAACTGTCCCATGAGGAAGAGTTGACTGGCGACAGGGACGATGGCCGCAAGAAGGAACTGCTGGCATAGCGTGCTGGTGTGCTCAGCGTGCCTGTGACAAAAAAGCGGTTGGACGAACTGTTGACCGAGCGCAACCTGGCGCCAAGCCGTGCCCAGGCTCAACGTCTGATCCGCGCCGGTCTGGTGCGGGTACAGGGGCACGTTGCTGATAAGCCCGGTGCCCGCGTGGCGACGGACGCTGAGATCACCCTCGACTCCCGTCCCCGCTTTGTCAGCCGCGGCGGTGAGAAGCTGGAGGCAGCGCTGGTGCGCTTTGGGGTGGACGTGCGTGGCCTTGTGGTGGCAGATGTGGGAGCCTCTACCGGTGGCTTCACCGACTGTTTGCTGCAGCGCGGCGCCTCCCGCGTCTATGCGATTGACGTGGGCTACGGTCAACTGGACTGGCGACTGAGGAATGACCCCCGCGTCGTGGTGATGGAGCGCGTCAACGCCCGCTACCTGGAGCGCCTCCCCGAGCCGGTGGAGCTGGTCACGATTGACGTCTCCTTCATCTCACTCACGTTGATCCTGCCTGCTGCCGTGCGCTGGCTCACCGACACCGGTCGCGTGGTGGCATTGATCAAACCTCAGCACGAGGCCGGACGCAGCGACGTTGGTAAAGGTGGGGTGGTGCGCGATCCCCTGGTGCACAGGCGCGTACTCATAAAAGTGCTGAAAAGCGCGGCCGATTCAGGCCTGGGCCTGCAGGGGCTGATTCCATCCCCTCTGCGTGGACCGGCCGGGAACGTCGAATTCCTGGCTCACTGGGTACGAGGTCCGGGGGTGCGCGAGGCGCACGAAGCCATAGCACTTTGTATGGCGGAGTTAGTGCTCATCCGGAAAACGTAACCGACGCATCCCTATGCGTCGGTTTTCGGATAGGCTCTTATCAGAGGGGGCGAAAGATGAATGCTTTGGAAAGGCGGCTGCATAAACTGGAACGGATTCTGGAAATCAGCCGTGAGCTGACCTCCACGGTCTCCCTGGGGCCACTGCTGAGCAAAATCGTGGACACGGCTGCCGAGCTGACGGATAGTGAGGGGGCCTCCATCCTGTTGCGGGATGCCCGCACCGGCGAGCTGCACTTCCGTACCGCCACCGGTGAGAAATCCGAACAGCTTGCCGACATACCTGTGCCTGTCGAAGGCTCGATCGCCGGGACGGTTCTGATGTGCAGGCAGCCACTCATTGTCGCCGATGCCCGTACCGACCCCCGCCACTTCGGAGGCGTCGGCGAGAAAATTGGGGTGGAGACGCGCTCGCTGCTGGCAGTACCGCTCCAGGTCAAGGAACAATGCATCGGTGTGCTGGAGGCGATGAACAAGCGTGGAGACGGGACCTTCTCCCAGGAGGACGTGGAGACGCTGATGGCTCTGGCTTCTCAGGCGGCCGTCGCCATCGAGAACGCGCGCCTGGTCAGCGCGCTGCGCAGGGCCTACGAGCAGCTCGGGGAATTGGACCGCCTCAAGTCAAACTTCATCTCTATCGCTTCCCACGAACTGCGTACTCCCCTGAGCCTGATTCTGCTCTATGCTGCCCTGCTGCGTGAAGAAGCCAGGGAGGAGACCGCCACGCGTCTGGATGCGGTGCTGCGGGCCGCCATGCGGCTGCGCAACATTATCGAGACCATGCTTAACCTGAGCTACCTGGAGAGCGGCGAGCTGGAGCTGGAAGTGACCCGCTTCGACCTGCGGGAGGAGGTCGCTGCGGCCTGCGAGGATTACCGTCCCCTTGTCGAGTCTAACGGCCTCTCACTGACAATGGAGTTGCCGGAACGCGAGATGTCCATTTACGCGGACCGGGGCAAACTGCGGGTAGTGTTGGATAACCTGCTCTCCAATGCGCTCAAGTTTACCCCGCCAGGCGGGAAAATTGATGTGGCGCTGGGCTGGCGAGGCAGGGATTTAGAAATCTCGGTAGCCGATACCGGCGTCGGCATACCAGCGCAGGCGTTGGAACGCATCTTCGATCGCTTCTATCAGGTAGAAGACCATATGACCCGCCGGCAGGGTGGTATGGGATTGGGTCTCTCCATAGTTAAAGGACTGGTAGAAATGCACGGTGGCCGCGTGTGGGCTGAAAGTAAGGAGGGGCGGGGCAGTCGTTTCACCGTCGTTCTGCCCCCTCAACCAAAAACTCACGACAGCGTGATGCCGGGCACCGTCCCTTTAACGACGCTTGAGTGACAGGCCCGCGGGACAGCCCTTCTGGTCTGTCCGGGCGGCGCGTAACTTTTTCGAGAAGCTGATTCAGGTGCATCCAAGCCATATTCGAGACTTCTGCATCATCGCCCACGTTGACCATGGCAAATCCACACTGGCCGACCGGCTGCTGGAGCTGACCGGGACAATTCCGCCGCACCAGATGGTCGAGCAGGTGCTCGATGCGATGGACCTGGAGCGGGAAAAGGGGGTCACCATCAAAGCCTCGGCTGTGCGGATGGAATATACCGCCCCTGACGGCGAAAGATA
The DNA here is from genome assembly GCA_034435075.1 of Anaerolineae bacterium. Lineage (GTDB taxonomy): Bacteria > Chloroflexota > Anaerolineae > B4-G1 > B4-G1 > JAOAAG01. Next base: position 2,040 of record DAOTYA010000016.1, on the reverse strand, counting down.
CGAGCTTAACCTCATTGATACCCCCGGTCACGTGGACTTTTCCTACGAGGTCAGCCGGGCACTGGCCGCCTGCGAGGGTGCGCTTCTGGTAGTGGACGCTGCGCAGGGCATCGAAGCTCAAACGCTTGCCAATCTCTACCTGGCCCTGGAGGCGGACCTGGAGATCGTGCCGGTGATCAACAAAATAGACCTGGCTGCGGCCAGGACCGACGAAGTGGCACTGGAACTCGCCGAGCTGCTGGGCGTGGACCCGGACGAGGTGTTGCGTGTCTCGGCCAAGGAAGGGTGGGGAGTTGAGCGCGTGCTGGATGCGGTGGTGAAGCGCCTTCCTCCACCACGTGGCAGGCCGGAGGCCCCGCTGCGGGCGCTCGTGTTCGATTCCCACTACAATCCCTACAAGGGCGTGGTGGCTTATGTGCGCGTCGTGGACGGAGTATTGACGCCGGGAACACCCCTGCTTTTGCTGGCCAGCGGCACCGTGATCGAGCCACTTGAGGTGGGCGTCTTTACCCCGGGAATGACCCCTACCGAGAGACTGGAGACGGGCGCGGTGGGTTATGTCGCCACAGGGTTAAAGACAGTGCGGGAATGCCAGGTCGGCGACACGCTCACCACCTCCGCCACTCCGGCCACGGAGCCGCTGCCCGGCTACCGGCCGGTGAAGCCGATGGTCTTTGCCGGCCTGTATCCGGTCGAGGGCGAGGACTACAACGCACTGCGCGATGCACTGGAAAAGCTCCAACTCAACGACGCAGCGCTGGTCTTCGAGCCGGAATCCTCACAGGCACTCCAGTTTGGATTCCGGTGCGGCTTCCTCGGCCTGTTCCACATGGAAATTGTCCAGGAGCGATTGGAGAGGGAATACGGCCTGGACCTGATCGCCACGGCGCCGAGCGTGGCTTATCAGGTCGTGCTCCAAAACGGCGAGACGATCACCATCTCCTCGCCGGCTGACCTCCCAGATGCGAGCGCGATTAAGGAGATTCGCGAGCCATGGATGCGTGTGCAGGTCTTCACTCCGGCGGATTACATCGGCCAGGTGATGGAACTGGTCAAGCGCAGACGCGGCATTTACAAGTCCACAGAATACCTGGACAATCAGCGTGTCGTGCTGAATTATGAGATCCCCCTGGCGGAAGTGATCGTGGACCTGCACGACCGCCTCAAGTCGGTCACGCGCGGTTATGCCTCGCTGGACTACACTTTCGATGGCTACCGGCCAGGTGACCTGGTGCGTATGGACATTCTGGTCAACCAGGAGCCTGTGGACGCGCTGGCCCTGATTGTGCACCGTGAGCAGGCCTACGAGAAAGGGGCAGCGCTCGTGCGCAAGATGAAAGAGGTGATCCCGCGCCAGTTGTTCAAAGTTCCGATCCAGGCCGCGATCGGGGGGAGGATCATCGCCCGGGAAACAGTAAGCGCACTGCGCAAAGATGTGCTGGCGAAGTGCTACGGTGGCGACGTGACACGCAAACGCAAGTTGCTGGAGAAGCAAAAGGCGGGCAAAAAGCGGCTCAAGCAGTTTGGCCGGGTGGTGATCCCCCAGGATGCCTTTCTGGCAGTGCTAAGGCTGGAGGAGGATTAGGCGCCGGTCTCCCATAGTCGGGGTATTGCAGCCGCTGCCCGACAGGGTATTATCTGCGAGGGCGTCGCGATCCAGTCCATGAGCTGGTCCCGTTCGGTGCGTGGCAGCCTCTCGGTCAGGCATTCGTCGTAGGTGATGCCCACACGCAGCGCTGGTGTGGTGCTCAGAAACCGGTCGTAGTATCCTCCACCAAACCCCAATCTCCCCCCGGAGCGATCGAATGAGATGCCGGGCGTCAGCACCACACTGAGCGTTTGGGGATCAACCACCGGCAGGTCGGGCTCCGGCTCCAACATCCCGAAACGATGACGTCTCAACCGGAGCGGATCATACGGATGGATGACCAGGTTGTCGCCTGCGACGCGGGGAAGGTACCACCTGACGCCCGGCAGGAGATCGAACAAGAGGCTCAGATCAGGTTCGTTGCGAAAAGCCAGATAGGTCAGTACGCTGTC
>DAOTYA010000015.1:0-7946 GCA_034435075.1 Anaerolineae bacterium | reverse complement strand
TGACTCCGTTCCCTCCGGTCAGCCTTCTGGTAGCGCTTCTTCATTCGACGCAGATATTGGTATCGTTCTTCTATGGTCATCTTATCCTCTGGATTCATCTTCACCCCCGGTAACATTATCATTTGAGTGAACCGCATGGCTCCGGTAACATTTTAGATGATATAACACGGCGGGTTGACTTACCCCGCAAGGAATGTATAATATAGTGCCGCGTTTGGTGGGCCATAAGTGCCACCCGGATATTCTCGATTTAAGCACATAAGGCAGGAGGAATACAGATTATGACTAAGAAATGGGTATATCTTTCTCGTTCCGCCAGAGAAGAACTCGCCAGGGAGTTGGGCCATGACCCCACTCTTGACGAGATGAAGATCATCCTGGGCGGCAAGGGGGCCGGCCTGGCTGATATGACCGGGGCAGGATTGCCCGTACCCCCCAGCTTTACTATCACGACAGAGGCTTGCGTAGAGTATATGAGAACCGGCCAGTTCCCCCCCGGGATGTGGGAACAAACACTTGAGGCGCTCAAAGAACTGGAGCGAGAGACGGACAAGCGTTTCGGTGACCCCACCAATCCTCTCCTGGTCTCCGTGCGCTCCGGCGCACGCGTTTCTATGCCGGGGATGATGGACACCGTGCTAAACCTGGGTCTCAACGACGAGACCAGGGCCGGGCTGGCAGCGCTGACCGGCAACGAATGGTTCTCCTACGACGCCTATCGCCGCTTCATCACAATGTTCTCAGACATTGTGATGAAATTTGATCGCGAGCACTTTGAGAAGAAACTTGCTGTACTCAAAGAGAAGGAGGGCGTAAAGACCGACCCGGAGGTGAGCCTGGAAGGCCTCAAGTGGCTGGTCGGAGAGTACAAGGCCATGTACCGGGAGCGCTTCGGCGAGGACTTCCCATCCGAACCGTACAGGCAGCTCGAACTAGCCATCAGAGCCGTGTTTGACTCATGGAATGGTGAGCGCGCTGTGGCATATCGTGAGTCGGAAGGCCTTCCACACGACTGGGGCACCGCCGTTAACGTCTGCACAATGGTGTTCGGCAACCTGGGTGAGCGAAGCGGTACCGGTGTCGCTTTCACCCGCGACCCCGCCACCGGCGAGAAGGTGCTCTATGGCGACTTCCTGGAAAACGCGCAGGGTGAGGACGTGGTCGCCGGTATACGTACACCGCTCAAGATCGAGCGGCTACGGGAAGTGATGCCTGACATATATTACCAGTTCGCGGACGTGGCACGCCAGCTGGAAACCTACTACCGCGATATGCAGGACCTGGAGTTCACCGTGGAGCGTGGTAAGCTGTGGATGCTCCAGACGCGCCGGGGGCAGCGGACGGCCTCCGCCTCGGTCAAGATCGCCGTGGACATGGTTCACGAGGGGCTGATCACTAAGGAAGAGGCCGTGATGCGCGTCAAGCCCGCAGAGGTGGACTTGTTGTTGCATCCCTTCTTTGACCCTCAGGCCAAAAAGAGAGCTGAGGAAACAGGCGATCTGCTCGCCCAGGGGCTTAACGCTTCACCAGGTGCTGCCACTGGCAAAGTGGTGTTCGATGCCAGCCTGGCCAAAAAACTGGGAAGCCAGGGCGAAGCGGTGATACTTGTACGCCCGGAAACCTCCCCCGATGACGTGCCTGGAATGATGGCCTCACAGGGCGTCCTGACCCAGCATGGCGGCATGACATCGCACGCGGCGGTCGTGGCACGGGGCAAGAACCTCCCTGGCGTTGTAGGATGCGAGGACATCCACGTAGACCTGGAGCGGGCTCAATTCGTGGTCAAAAGCAACGGCCGTGTCGTAAAAGAGGGGGATATCATATCCATTGACGGCGGCACCGGTGAGGTCTTCTGGGGCACGCTGCCTACCCTCAAAGTCAAATATGAGGACCAGCCCTATCTGGTGGAGTTGCTCGGCTGGGCTGATGAGATCCGCGCTATTGGCGTGCGCGCCAATGCCGACGTCGGTGAGGATGCGCGCCAGGCACGCATCTTCGGCGCTGAGGGGATCGGCCTGTGCCGTACCGAGCATATGTTCTTCGACCCACGTGCCCGTGACGCCGTAGTGCGCATGATCATGGCCGAGACCGACGAGGAACGACAGGCAGCGCTGGACGAGATGCTCCCGTTCCAGGAAAAGGACTTCGAGGAAGTCTTTGAGGCCATGGATGGGCTGCCGGTCATTATGCGGCTGATAGACCCGCCCATGCACGAATTCCTTCCCCCGCGGGAAGCCCTTATTGAAGAGGTAACGCGGCTGCGCTGCACTGACCCTGATTCGCCTGAGCTGGCCGAGAAGGAAAGAATGCTCCGCGTGGTTAATTCGTTGTGGGAAGTCAACCCGATGATGGGACTGCGTGGCTGCCGCGCCGGCATTATGTACAAAGGCCTGACCGAAATGCAGACCCGTGCCTACTTCCAGGCTGCATGTCGCTGCGCAAAGCGGGGCATCAAAGTGAAGCCTGAGGTGATGATCCCCCTGGTCGGTCACGTCAACGAGCTGAAGCTCGAACGGGAAAAACTGGAGGCTGTGGCAAAGCAGGTTATGCAGGAGGAGGGCATTGAAGTCGAATACATGTTTGGGACGATGATCGAAGTCCCGCGCGCCGCCCTCACCGCAGGTGAAATCGCTACCTATGCCGATTTCTTCTCCTTCGGGACCAATGACCTGACTCAGATGACCTTTGGCTACAGTCGCGACGATGCGGAGGGGAAATTCCTCAAAGATTACGTGGACGGCATTGACACCGGCCGTGTGGATGCGGAAGGCAAACCTGTGCTTTTCAAAATCCTGCCGAATAACCCCTTCCAGACCCTGGACCAGGTGGGGGTGGGGAGGCTGATGAAGATATGCGTCGAGGAAGGACGGGCTGCCAACCCCAAGATCGAGATGGGCATCTGCGGAGAGCATGGCGGTGACCCTGATTCGATTGACTTCTGCTATCGGGTTGGCCTCGACTATGTGAGCTGTTCCCCCTACCGGGTCCCGGTCGCCAGGCTCGCCGCGGCTCAGGCCACCATCCGTAACCGCAAGAAGCAGTAGTTACCCCGACGGGAAAGGCAGACAGGGTATACCTGTCTGCCTTTTTACTTCTATCAGAGGGCACAGGCCCGGGAGCGCAGTTTTATGGCTCTGTTGATCACACATGCCAGGCTTGCCACATTGGGACAGCAGCCCCAAATCATCGAGGACGGTGCCCTGTTGCTCGAAGATGACCACATCGCAGCGCTGGGCACGACCGCCGAATTGACGACGCGCTACCCGGCCGTCGAGCGCTGGGACGCAGATGGTCAGATGGTGCTCCCTGCCTCGATCTGTGCCCATACCCATTTCTATGGAGCTTTTGCCCGTGGAATGAATGCCCCTGGCGATCCGGCGGCCAATTTCCCTCAGCTCCTGAAGCAACTGTGGTGGCGACTGGATAAGGCATTGACACCCGAGGACGTGCGTTATTCGGTGCTGGTGTGCCTGAGCGACGCCATACGCCACGGTACGACCACGCTGATTGACCATCATGCCAGCCCCGGGGCGATTGAGGGCGTGCTTGATGTCATTGCCGAAGCAGTACAAGAGGCAGGAGTACGGGCCTGTCTGTGCTATGAGGTCAGCGATCGGGATGGCCCCGCGTGTGCACAGGCCGGCATATCCGAAAACGTCCGCTTCATAGAAGCACAGAAGAGAGCGCAGCGGAGCCGGCTGGCGGCATCGTTTGGGCTGCACGCTTCGTTCACACTATCCGACGAGACACTGGCCGAGTGCGTCGCTGCCGCGCGACAGTCAGGCAGCGGCTTCCACATACATGTGGCGGAGGACTTGTCAGACCAGGAGGATGCACTGCGCAGATACGGTCAGCGTGTCGTGCACAGGCTGAACCGGGCAGGAGTGCTCGGCCCTGCAACCATCGCCGTCCACTGTGTGCACGTGGATGAAAGTGAGATCGAGTTACTGGCCGAGACGGGCACCCGGGTCACGCATCAGCCACGCTCGAACATGAACAACGGTGTTGGGGTGGCACCGGTGGAGCGGATGGTGCGGGCCGGTGTCAACGTGGGTCTGGGCAACGATGGTTTCTCCAATCAAATGTTTGCGGAGATGAAAGCCGCCTGCCTGGTCCATAAGCTTGCACAACGTGATCCCCGGGCCATGCCGCCCGATCTTGTGATGCACCTCGCCTACGCTGAAAACGCCCGCCTGGTGCAGGTATTCTGGCCAGAGCTGAAACTTGGTGAGTTAAGCCCGGGGGCAGGCGCCGACCTGGTCTTCCTGGACTACCGTCCCATCACTCCGCTGACGGCAGAGAATCTGGCAGGCCATGTGATCTTTGGCGTAGAGGCTTCTGCGGTGACCGCTACAGTGTGTGCGGGGCGGGTATTGATGCGCGACCGCCGCCTGCTCACGCTGGATGAGGAAGCCATTACTGCCCGTTCGCGGGAACTGGCGGCTCAGGTGTGGAGACGAGCTGCCGGGCTATAAGCTCTGCCGTCTCCAACACCTGCTGCAAGGGCACACCATGTTCACGGGCGATGCGGGCACAATCCTCATACTCGGGTGCGGCAGCCACGCTTTCACCGTTCAGCCATTTCTCCTTAACCCGCACCGGCCCCCACGGGGTTTCCAGCTCCAGCACACGTCGGTCGGCTACCACCCGCTCCATCGGCAGGATACGCAGCCCAAGGGTGGGTGTTTCGCGCAGGATCACCTGCATCAACGTGCTGACCTGCTCAGGAGTGGTCAGGGCCGACAGAACGATCGCGGGCCGGTTTTTCTTCATCTGCACCGGAGTAAACCACACATCAAGTGCCCCGCTTGCAAATAGCTGCTCCATCGTATAACCCAGTATCTCACCGGTGACATCGTCGAGGTTGCATTGCAGCAGCACGACCTGCTCACGCATGGGGAATGGCTCGACAGCCTCGCCCAGCCACAGCCGTACCATGTTCGGCCAGGGGAGTTTCCTGTGGCCGAAGCCGTAGCCTACGGACCGCACATACATCGGCGGGTACTCGAAGGTGGCCAGCTCTGCCAGTAACGCGGCGGCGGTGGGGGTGAGGATCTCCGTCTGCGCGGGATGCGGACGGGTGGGTGCTCCTGCCTCGGCCAGCAGTGCCAGCGTGGCCGGGGCAGGTACCGGCAGCAGCCCATGCTCTGTCTCGATCATCCCGCTCCCCAGCGGCGCCGCCGAGGAAAAAACCTGCTCGACCCTCAACCGTTCCAGCCCGGCGATGAAGCCAACAATGTCCACCAGGCTATCCACGGCACCGATTTCGTGAAAATGAACCTGCTCCACGGGCATACCGTGTATGCGGGCCTCAACCCGTGCCAGTCTCTCGAACACCGCCGAACTGGCTTTCTTGACCCGTTCGGACAGAGCGCTCTCTCCTATCAGATGAAGCACATCATACAGGTGGCGTGCGGGGTAATGCTGAGCTACATCGTGCACGCGCAGCCGCGTGCCACGGATGCCGCAACATACCTGGTGCTCTACCTCAAGTTCGTAACCGGAGAAATTGACTTTTGCCAGTTCGGCCTGCAGGTCGCTCAGAGAGAGGCCCAGGTCAAGCAACGCCCCCAGCAGCATGTCTCCGCTGGCTCCGGAGAAGAGATCAATGTACAGGAGTCGTGCGTAATTGTCCATATGGCAGCCTCTGTTAAATCAGGGAGTCGGCCCGGGTGGATACACAGGGCAGCTCAGCCGCACTCGCAAACCAGATGGCGCACGCGCGCTGTGGCCAGATGTTCTGGGATGATGTGCACACCCAGGCCTGCACCATGGGGTACTGTCAGAGTGGAGTCTTCGTTGAGCGCAAAATCTGGCCCGGCGATGTCCTGGCGATAATAACGGGCCGAGGCGGAGATGTCACCGGGCAGGGTGAAGCCGGGCAGCGTGGCCACCGCCACGTTGAGCGCGCGGCCGATGTTGGTCTCGAGCATCCCTCCACACCAGACCGGCACGCCTCTGGCAGCGCACATGTCGTGAATCTGACAGGCCGCAGTCAGCCCGCCTACCCGTCCCACCTTAATGTTGATAACCCGGCAGGCTCCCAGCTCAAGCGCCCAGCGGGCGTGTTCTGGCCCGTGGATGCTCTCGTCCAGGCAGATGGGCGTGCGGAGCCTGGATTGTAGCCTGGCGTGGTCTACGATGTCATCGTAGTGGAAAGGCTGCTCGATGAGCAGCAGGTCCATGTGGTCCAGCTCCTCGAAGATCGGGGTGTCGGCAGGGGTATAGGCGGAGTTTGCATCCACCTGGAGCATCAGGTCAGGCCAGCGTTCACGCACAGCCCGCACCACCTCTACATCCCATCCCGGCCTGATCTTGAGCTTTACCCGGGCATAGCCCTCGTCCACATAGTATGCCACACGTTCAAGCAAATCGTCGAGGGTCGGCTCGATGCCCACGCTTACCCCCACCTTGACCCGCTCCCTATAAGGGCCGGCCTGGTTCAGCAGGGCAGCCAGCGGGAGATTATCGGCCTGGGCCAGCAGGTCCCAGACCGCGTTCTCAAGCGCAGCACGGGCCATAGGATGCCCCCGTATTCTGCGCGCGCTCGCCACCACATCGGCCGGCGAGGAAATCGCTTTGCCCAGGAGCGGAGGGATGAGAAAATCGCGCAGGATGTGCCAGGCGGTCTCGACCGTCTCGCAGGAGTACCATGGCCCGGATTCAGCGGTACACTCGCCCCAGCCGGTAAGGCCGTCGGCGCAGACGCTCACCAGGATGCAGGCACGGGTCACCTGTCGCCCAAAGCTTGTTTCAAAAGGATGTACCAGTGGCAGTTCAATCAGATGTAGTTCGACGCGTTCGATCTTCATGTGTCAGCAGGTAAAAACTTTCTCCTGTCTCGAAGAGCAGGTCAACGGCCACATATCCCCTGGCAAAGGCGGCCTCGAAAAGCGCACGCGAGTGTTCCCGCCAGGCATACGCCAGGCCCATATCGGCCGATTTGATGGCCTGGAAATTGGCGGGTATCTGGATGAGTAACTGCTCACCCTCAAGCGGAAGGATGGTCTCCGGTGGGCGGGGCAGGTCGCCCGGGAGAGCACGATTGACAATGACTGCCCTCCCGGCAAGCAGGGCTTGCAGCCCGGGCGCGGGAGATCCCCCACGCAGTCGGTTGACGACATGGGAGCTTTTGATATACCAGTCAACCTGGAAGCGGTCACTGGGCAATCCCACATTGAGCGTATCGCGCATGCCGCCATAGAGGTCACGCAGGTAAGTGTTACAGGTGACACCAAGTTTGTGGAAATTAAGGCGGGCATTGCGACTTTCCAGCGGGTCGAAGGTCCAGGTGATAAGCTCTATCCCCTGCCCGAGCACGAACTCCCGCTGGGCCAGCTTGAGGCGGTAACCCACATTCTGGTTCTGATAGGCAGGGGCCACGCCAGCGATGTGGGAACAATGTTTGAGCCGGCCTTCGGAAGTCAGTCCCAGGAACCCGAAGACGAATCCGATGAGCCGTTCCTCTCCTGTTGCTGGCTGCACATCAAATGCCCCCAGTACCAACCCTCCGTTCTTGTGCGCGGTGAGCAGCACATGATCGGGCACGACTTCCACGTCGTCCAGCCCCCATATTTCGCGCTGGAGTTGCTCGATGGCCCGATATTCCGGTATAGACTGGACAGGGCGGATTTCGATGGACAAACTGGTCCTCCGCACAGAGATATATGTCGGGAAACGCAGTTGTAATCTTACCAGGAAGTGGTGCTATGTCAACTGCGACTCCCCGGTGTAGGACAACTGCTCGCAGTTGTCCTAAACCGCTTCTGATGTCGTCACGACCGGCCACAGAAAACGGGCACCCAATTTCAGTCCCGGGGGTGTACGTCACTTTTTTGCGCGAGAAGAGAGCGAGAGCAGGCTATGGCTGGCCGTGGCGACGTCAGTTGTAGGGCAACTGCGAGCAGTTGCCCTACATTGTGGCCGGTCGTGCGGCGTCGGGCGCG
>DAOTYA010000014.1:0-13522 GCA_034435075.1 Anaerolineae bacterium | reverse complement strand
CGGATCACAATCCGGCGGCAGCGGAGGCGGTCAGCACCCGGCCCGCGTGGATTGTAAATCCACGCGGCGCATAGTCAAGAGATTGGCGCAGCGGAGGCGGTCAGCACCCGGCCCGACGTGCCCGCCCGGACATGCCGCCGGACGTGCCGCCGGACGTGCCCGCCGGATCACAATCCGGCGGCAGCGGAGGCGGTCAGCACCCGGCCCGCGTGGATTTTAGTCCACGCGGCGCATAGTCAAGAGATTGGCCAGAGCCTTGCGCCTCGGAATCAGTTATGCGAATAAGAAAGCGTGTATGTAAAAAAGGTGATGCTAGCGCTGTCGGTGGAGCTCCCCCCTCACTGAACCATCTGTTCTTGCCGCGATGAGCAAATCTCAACGCTTTCATCTCATTTCCCTCGGCTGCCCCAAGAACCTGGTGGAGAGCACGGGTATGGCGACACTCCTGGAGCGCGCAGGCTACGTCTCCGTAGACTCGCCGGAAGAAGCCAGTTTGCTGATCGTCAACACCTGTGCCTTCATCGCCCCGGCACGGGAGGAATCCCGCTCCGTCCTCCAGGAGCTGGCGCGGAACAAAAGGCCGGGCCAATACCTCATCGCTGCGGGTTGCTACCCCCAGCGCTCTCCCGACGAGCTGACCCGCGCTGTGCCCGGCATAGACGCGCTGATCGGCACACGCTACTGGGCGGATATAGTGACACTGGTACACAGATTGCTCGACCCTCGTGCCGCGGTGAAACGCGAGAGGCCTGTTCATTACCTGCCTGAGTTTCCAGCCGCTATGGCACAGGCGTCTGACGTCCCGCACGTGGCCATCCAGGGCAGGAGCGCATATCTCAGAATTGCCGACGGCTGCCGGCGTTCCTGCGCTTTCTGCGCCATCCCGCTTATCAAAGGTACGGCTGTCAGCCGTCCCCTCGATGCCGTCATCTCTGATGCCCGCTGGCTGGCCGAACGGGGCGTCCGGGAGATCGTCCTGATCGCGCAGGATACCACCGACTACGGATACGACCTGGGGATGAAAGAGGGACTGGCAGAGTTGCTGGAACAGCTTGTCGCGGCAGTGCCGGAGGTACCCTGGATACGCCTGATGTACGCCTACCCGGGCCGTATCACAGAGCGTCTTATCGAGACGATGGCTCGCCATCCCCAGGTTCTCCATTACCTGGACCTGCCCTTGCAACACGCCCATCCCGATGTATTGCGCCGCATGCGCCGCCCCGCCGATGTTGACGAGGTACGACGCACCGTCGCGCGGTTGCGCGAGACTTTGCCGGACCTGGCTCTCCGCACTACTTTCCTGACAGGTTACCCTGGCGAAAGCGAAGCAGAATTTCAGTTTCTGCTGGACTTTGTCAGGGAGATGGAATTCGATCGAGTGGGAATATTTACCTACTCGCATGAAGAATGTACGCCAGCGGCACAACTGGCCGACGACATCCCGGCAGCAGTGAAAGAGGAACGACGCGAGAAAATCATGGAAATACAACAATCAATTTCCCTGGCCCATAATCGGCGACTGGTCGGGAAGACGCTGGATGTGCTGATCGAGGGCTATGGCGACGGCTTGAGCGTGGGCCGCTCTTATCGTGATGCACCCGAGATTGACGGCCTGGTTTTGGTAGAGGCGAAGTTGCCAATTGGGGAAATCATCCCGGTGCGCATCACCGGCGCGCTGGAATATGACCTGATCGGCAGGCCTGTTCCTGGTTTCCGGAGCCGGAAGTAATGCAGAACTCTCTCACATTTGAGGAGTTGCACACTCAGGTCATTTCCTGCGTCGCCTGTCCGCGCCTGGTAGAGTACCGCCAGGAAGTGGCACGCAGAAAGAAGCGCGAGTTTCACGAGTGGAACTACTGGGGAAGGCCGGTGCCGGGCTTTGGAGATTCCCGGGCTAAGTTACTCGTCATCGGGCTGGCCCCCGCTGCTCACGGTGCCAACCGCACCGGGCGCATTTTCACCGGTGATAGCTCAGGTGACTGGCTGATCCGTGCGTTATATCGGGCCGGGCTGGCCAGCCAGCCCACCAGTCACCACCGCGACGACGGCCTGGTTCTCAAACACGTCTACCTGACGGCCGTGGTACGCTGCGCTCCTCCCGACAACCGGCCGACACGGGATGAACTGACACGGTGTCTGGCCTTTCTGGGCTGCGAACTGGCCCTCCTGTCCTCGGTGCGCGTGGTTCTCACGCTGGGCCGCGTCGCTTTTGGCGGGTATCAGGAGCTATTGCGCCGGCAGGGCCATAAGGTTCCCCCCCTTACCTTCCGCCACGGAAGCATATACGATCTCGGGCCAGCGCTCCCGACGCTGGTCGCCTCCTATCACCCCAGCCGGCGGAACACTCAGACCGGCCTGCTCACTGCCGGGATGCTGGACACTGTCATCAGCACAGCACTGACTCTGGCAGGGTGACCATCGAGACCGGACGAACTCCCGCCCTCCACAGGCGGCTCACTCCGGTTCAGGCACCAAAAGTGGCAACCAGACGGTGAAGGTGCTTCCCTCCCCAACCCGGCTCTCGACGGTAACCTTTCCACCGTGGAACTCCACGATCTCCCTGACTATAGATAACCCCAGCCCCGTGCCAGGGAGCTGCATGGCACGCACCTCCATCCCACGGAAGAACCGATCGAAGATGTAAGGAAGCTCATCCTCAGGAATGCCGATGCCAGTGTCCGCGACCGTAACCGTCCCCCAGGTACGCTCTTCTGCCACTGTTACGTTGGTAGTCACCGTGATGATTCCGCCCTCAGGCGTATAGCGAAGCGCATTATCCACCAGGTTGCTAAGGACCTGTGCCATCCGTTCCTGGTCCACCAGCACGACAGGCGACCGAGAGCAGGGGCGGTACTCCAGACTCTGGCGGCGCTGGGCAGCCAGTACCAGCCGGTCGGTGACCACCCTCTCGGCCACTTCGTTGAGCAAGGCAGGGCGTGGATGCATTTCCAGCCGTCCTGCGTCAATGCGCGAAATCTCAAGAATATCTTCTATCAGCCTGGCCTGGTGGTCCGCTTCCTTCACCAGGGCATCCACAAACTCCTTCCAGCGCTCGCTCTGTGGAGTGACCTGTTGCAGCAACATGGCGTACAACTTAATAGTGGTGATAGGAGTGCGCAACTCGTGGGAAACGTTGCTCACAAAGCGGGATTTCATCCTGTCCAGTGCCCGCAAATGGGTCACGTCATGGGCGGCAACGACAGCACTGACCCCCTCCAGGCCTGGCTCTGCCACAGGCGCCACCTTAAGCTGGAGATCAAGACCGCTCAGCTCAAGCACGGACTCGCCCTGTGTCCACGCCTGAAGTGCCAGACGTTTTATTTCTTCTCGCAACCGCCGGGCGTCCTCCGGGGAAAGGGCTGTGGTCAGCCAGCGATGAGCCACCGTATTGGTGGTGAGGATCTCCCCCTGGACATCGGTGACGATGATACCGTCGGCGGTGCTGCGCAGGATCGCGTCCAGGCGGTCAAGCTGGCTGCGTAGCTGAGCCGTCCGCTCCTGGACGCGTCTCTCGAGTTCGTCGGTATGGGCAAGCACCCGCTGGTAGAGCTGAGCGTTCCTGATCGCTGTGGCCACGCTGTCGGCAAAGGCCTGGAGGCGCTGCGCATCCACAGGGCCGAACTGTCCCGGCCGGGTGCCGTCCACGTTCAAAAAACCGACTGTCACATGGTCCACTATGATCGGCGCACCGACGTAGGAGCGGACCCACTCCGATCCTTTCCGAGGACTCCAGAGTGATGACTTCGCCGTGTCCGGGATCACCACCGGTTCCCCACGCTCCGCCATATACTTTAACCCAGGGAATTCGTCCAGGTGGATGACAAACGATAAAAGCTCCTCACCTGTGGACTCATACCCTCGCCAGCGTACAATACGCGCGATGGAATCTTCCACAAGCATGATATTGAACGAATCGCCAGGCACAACCCGCTCCACCTGTTCCAGTATCTGGTCAAGCACCTGATCAAGCTCCAGGGTGCGGTTTACAGAAGCTACCACCTCTGCCAATGCCTCGGCCAGCTCCCGCTGCTCGCGCTCGGCCTGGAACAGTCGCAGCCGTTCCGCAACGATCCCTACCTGCCGTCCCACCGCCTCAACCAGCGCCACCTCCTCATCCAGCCAGCGGCGGGGTGCCGGGCAGGTCAGGAGGAGACCACTGGGACCACACTCAACAGATGCGACAGGCGCACAGAGTATAGACCGCACGCCATAAGGCTCCAGATATGACCTCAGCTCCGGGTGAGAGGTCTGCCAGTCCTCTATGATCAATGGCGAGTCAATATGCCCATAAATTGCCCGGATGGCCTGGACCATGCTCTCCCCAAACTCCAACGGCAGGTTGCGGGAAACTCTTTGTTCCACAACCCAGAGCACTCCATGCTCCAACCCCAGCGACTCCAGTGTACGATACAATGCGATCTCCAGCAGAGCAGGAAGCTCGACAGCCACATTGGCAGCGGTGATGATGGCATTAAGCGCTGCCAGATGAGCAGCCCGGCGGCAGGTTTCTTCGTAGACCCTGATGCGCTCGCTGATGTCACGTGCCACGCCCCGCAGGCCGATAAAATTGCCGTCCGCATCGAGGATGGGAGCTGCCTTGACCTCGCAGTGGAACGTGGTGCCATCCCTGCGCCTGGCCAGGTAAACGCGGGGTTCAGAGGAGGGCAAACGGCCCGCACGTATGGCTTCCAGGTCGGCCAGGTAACTCGCCTCCCCCTCTGCCAGCAACTGCCCGGCATAAAGCCCTGCATCCAGGTCCTCCTGTGTGTAGCCGAAGGTCTCAAAGGCAACCCGATTGGCATAAGTCAATCTGAGTTCGTCATCCATCTCAAAAACCATATCCGGCAGCAACTCGGCCATCTCCCGGAAACGGGCCTCGCTCGCCTGGAGCGCTGCCTGGCGGGCCTGGACGGCCTCTACCATATGGCCGAAATCGGCAGTCAATGCGCTGATCTCCGAAAAGGGAGCCGGTATTTCCGTGCTCAATGCGTTACCCAGGGCATAGTCGCCGGCAGCTATGGCTCCAGTGCTCTTGCTCAGGCGCATCAGAGGGGCGATGATCTGGCGACCAAGCTGCTTCTGAAAATGAAGGATGGTCAACCAGATAACTACGGCACTGGCAGCGGCCAGTCCCACGGCCTCCAGATAGGGACCATAGACAGCCATAAGAGGTGTCTGAGCGATGACAAACCAGCCGGTACGCTCCACGCGGGTGACACTTCCCAGGAAAAGTGTCTTGTCCACAGTGTAGAGTGATGTTGTCTCCCCCTGTAACCCATGCCGGAAAATTTCCATATCGCTGATATTGACCTGCTGCGCCACCAACTCCTGTCGAGGATGGGCCAACAGGGTACCGTAGCGATCGGCGATGAAGTATTGAGTGCTACCTTCCGCCTCGACGGTTTTTTGCAGCTCTGACAGGCTTAACTCACCAACCAGTGTTCCACCGTCGGAGAGAGGTATAACCAGATGCACTGTCGGCTGGCCGGTACGAAAGGAGATAAAGGGGGAAGAGATAACGGTCTGTGTGACAGGCCGGCGCAGGTACGGCTGCCCAGACATATCCAGGCGCAGATAACGGGGATCCGGCGGTGTCATCAGAACTACAATGGCCTCCTCATCCAGAAGGTAGAGAGTGTCAAAGTAGCCATATGTTCGCCGGATGGCGTCCATATAAATCCCCACTGCCTGGCGGCTGCTCGTATCCGCCATTCGTGCCAGGCCGCTCAACACACGTGTGGCGTGATCCAGGTACATATCCACCGTCCGCCCCACAGAACGGGCTACCAACAACTGACGGGTTGTCAGGTTGCTGCTCGCTATGCGCGCTGCCAGCACCACAGACAGCAAAGTAACGACCAGGGCAGGCAGGAAAAGGCGCAGGAACAGCAGACGAGGGAGCACCTTTCGCAGAGGTTGCGGATTGTGGCGCGTCATTGTTTCTCCTCCGGCTCAAAGGTCGCCAGCGTCACAAATTGCCCGTCACGGACGGTCACCAGGAACTGCGTGCGCGTTGTATCACCATACTCATCCAACGAGACCAGGCCGGTCAGCCCAGGAAAATTACGGGTCTCCAGGAGCACCTGGCGCAACTTCTCGCGCCTGGCTCCGGACCAGATCCCTTCGTCACCTACTTTCTCCAGAGCTGCTGCCAGGACTGACATCGTTTCGTAGGAGTGGACGGATGCAAATGTGGGTGTTGTGCCAAAGCGTTCCTGGTAGCGTGCACGAAAGTCCAGATAGGCCGGCAACCGGCTGTCCATATCAAAGCTGACTACTATCTCAATCCCCTCCACCGCCCGGCCACCGTTCTGTAACAGGGTCTCGGTATAAGCCCAGTACGAGCCGAAAACAGGTAATGTCCATCGAATTATGCGCGCCCGTTGGGCGATCAGCGCAGTGTCCAGCGCCGAAGCGACAATCAACAGCCCCTCCGGGTTTTGGGCACGCAACCCGGCCAGGAGTGGAACAAAATCCGGACTCGCCGTAGAGGAGAAGCCGACCACATCAGTGATCCGGCCACCAAGGCTGCGGTAAGCATCGGAGAAAACAGTCCAGAATGTATGGGTGTAAGCGAGGTTGTCAACATCGTAGATGATGGCCATGCTGACCAGACCGAGCTGCTGATAAATACGCCCGGCAAGCAGGCGCGCCTCCGCAGAGCTGGGCTGGTTGAGACGCAGAAAGCAGTCATCCCGGCCGCTCAAGTCAGGAGACGCAGCGGTGGGGCTGATAAGCACCACGCCCGCTTCTTCGGCCAGCGGGATAGCCACCTCGCTCTGCGTGCTCGTCATAGGGCCGATGATGGCGACCACACCAGCATCTATCAGTTCCCTGAGAGCAGCTTTTGTCCCTTCTGCCGTGCCCATGTTATCACGTATCAGCAGCTCGATGGGATGTCCGGCGATGCCGCCGCGAGCGTTGATCTGCTCCACGGCCAGCAGCACACCGTTGCGTCCCTGCACACCAAGATCAGCGCTGTGGCCGGTAATCTCGCCGACAAAGCCAACAAGGATTGGCCTGCGAGCAGTGCATCCACTCGCCAGCAAGAGCAGCAATATCAGAACGCTGTACCTGCCCAGGCGTCGCTTCCAGACCAGGTATAAAGCACCCAGGATAAGAAGCTCGCCGATCAACAAAGCCACGATGGTCACAGCCACATCCACCCAGAAGGGCATGGGAAAGAGGCGGATCAGCGTATCCGAATGAAGGAAGAGCCAGCTATCACCTTCAAAGAAGAGGCGGTGAAACGCGGTGAAGAAGCTGTCCCATGCCAGCAGCATGTATGCACCAAGCGCTACCAGCAGGCCAACGGTGAGCAGACAGCCGCCCAACACGGCAGAGGCAATACCCTTGAGAGAGCGTTCTTTGACCCCAAGCACCGCCGCGCCACACACCAGGATCGCACCAGCAACGATGCCAAGCGCCATCAGACGTTGATAGACGAACTGGACGTCAGCCATATGACGCAGCTCACGGGCGTTGAAAGCAGGCGAACCATCCTCCAGGCGCAGCCCGGCCAGGAGCGAGAGCGGCGCGCCTGTCGCCAGGTAATCCACGCACACCCCGGCCAGGCGTATCCGCTCGGATGCGGACATGCCGTATGGGTCAGGCGGGAAATTTGCTTTGCTGTACTCCAGGCGGGTGAACCAATGGGCTGTCACCATACGTATGTTGCCCATGACCAGGGTCACGGGAAGGCTCAGTATCATCAGCAACTGAAGCAGGTGCAGCCAACGGTTGCCTTTCATCAATCATCCTCCTTCCATAGCCGTTTTAATGACGTATTGCAGAACCAGTGCATTGGTCATCCACTCTATGGTCGTCCGGTCATCGGTGAAGACCGTTTTGCCAGGCTCGATCTGACGCAGGTTGTGTACAGCGGCCTGTGCCGTCTGGTACAGAAAAGCGTTTTTCTCCAGAGAGGGCAGGTTAAGGGACAGGTTTTCAGCCCGCCCTGGTTGCAGCGTTGCGACGACAACGGTGTTAAAGCTGTTGGGCACCTCGATCACGTAAGCCGATGGAAAGACTCGTAGCAGCGTCGCCAGCATTGCCTGAACCAGGCGGTAATCATCTCCGGCGCGGCCAACATTGATCGCGACAACGCCATCAGGGGTCAGATGCTCGCGGACCAGGCGGAAAAATTCAACCGTCGTCAGGTGTGGTGGAATGTAGGGCAGGCGGTAGGCATCCACACCGATCACGCTATACTCATACTCCAAATGGGCCAGACCGTAGCGCCCATCGGCGACGATGACGTTGAGGTTGGGCAGGTCCATGGCAAAATACTCGTATCCTGCCTCCACGATTTTGCCATCTATTTCGATTCCGTCAATGGGAAGCGGTCCGTAGACGGCGGTGTATTGACGGGCCATCGTGCCGGCTGCCAGGCCGATCAGCGCCACCCGTTCAACCCGCTCCGGGGTATAGGGGGGAGGGTTGAAATAGGGCGCGATGAGGAAATAGTCCCATGGCCCGGGAGTGCGCAGCTCGTCCGGGCAGTAGACGGAATGGATACCCTGTCCCTCGTTTAAGAGCAGCAGGCGGCAGCCCGCCTCGTTTTCCACGACCTGAATGTAATTGTAAGCCGATTCCGTTTCGTAGATGGCGCCCGCTACCGCCTTAACCGGCTGCCCGCGCAGAAGGAAGGTCAGCAGCAGCACGAGCGTCGGTATCCACAGGTAGACGGGCAGATGACGCGCACGGGCACAGGCCAGGCCGATGAAAGCGGTGGCGAAAAGCAACAGCGAAAGCAACACGAAGGTCAGGCGGGTGCCGATCGTAGGGACCAACACCAGGTCGGGGAGAAAGGCACCCACCAGGCTGCCGAGGGTCGAGATGGCGTAGATACGTCCGGCGCTCTTGCCGGCATGGGCTACGTTCTCCATCGTCAACCGGATGATGAAGGGTGAGATACAGCCCAAAATGGTGACAGGCACGCTGAACAGCATCAGTACCGCAGCGAATGCCCCCCCTAACACACCGGCATTGAAGCCGGCAAAGCCGAGCGCGGCCATGCGCAGCACAGGGTGGGCAACAAAGGGGATGACACCAATGAAGAGGGCAGCCCACGCGATGAGCCGATAAAGTGTGGCAGGATAAGGGGAACGGTCGGCCCAGTACCCACCTAGCATGTAACCGGCCGAGAGATAGAGGAGAACCAACCCGATGACAGTCGCCCATACCAGGTTGGCGGTGCCGAAATGGGGATATAGCAGGCGTGAAGCGGCCATTTCCACAGCCAGTGAGGCCAGCCCGCCGACGAAGGCGGTCAAATAGAGATAGCGCATACGCGAAGTCATAGGATTCAGTACGCCCCCTCCCCGAACAGTACACGGGGAATAGTATCCAGAAGTATTTTACAATCGAGCCATAGTGACCAGTTCTCGATGTAGTAAATATCGAGCAGTACCCCCTCATCGAAGCTGAGCAGACAGCGGCCACGTATCTGCCATAAGCCGGTCATGCCCGGCCGTACCTCCAGCCGTTTCTTGTGCCATTCCATATACTGGCTGACCTCGGTCGGGAGGGCCGGGCGCGGGCCTACCAGGCTCATCTCGCCGCGTAATACGTTCCACAGTTGTGGCAATTCGTCCAGGCTGAAGCGTCGCAGGAAGCGGCCCACCCGTGTCATGCGTGGATCATCACGGATTTTGAAGAGCGGGCCGTCCGCTTCATTCAGCTCCCGTAGCTGCTCAAGCTCGTTTTCGGCACCTTCACGCATGGAGCGGAACTTGTGGATCAGAAATGGCCTGCCCCCGATCCCCACCCTGGTCTGCGAAAAGATGACCGGTCCGGGCGAATCCAGTTTGATGGCCAGTGCGATCAGTGCCATCAAAGGTGCGCACAAAACCAGCCCGAGCACTGCGCCTGCGATGTCCATACCACGCTTGATCAATCGCGCCGTCCTCCCGAAGCCTATCTCGCGCACGCCGACCAGGGGGATGCCCCCCAGATCGTCCACATCCACCTGGCTCAGGCTCATCTGAAAAAAGTCAGGTACAATGCGGGCGCCGACGTTTCGCCTCTCGCATTCGCGCATGATCGAGACGATTTTGCGATGGTACATCCAGGGGAGCGTGATGATCACCTCGTCAACCGCTTCCTCCTCAATCAACCGGGGCAGGTTCTCCAGAGGCCCCAGTGCTCTGAGACGGCCCAGGTCAGTGCTGCCCTTGTCGGGGTTGTCGTCCACAAACCCGACTATCTGGTAGCCCAGCTCCGGGCGGGCCACGATGGTGCGCATAACGGTGCGTCCGGCCTCGCCGGCGCCCACGATAATGACACGGGAGACCCCGATCCCGCGCGCAAACAGACAGCTCTGGACATAGCTCTGGACTATACGCCCCAGGCTCAGCAGCACGGCGGTGATGATACCTGCCTCAAGGAACAACGCACGCGAGTACTGAAAAGGCCGAAAGATGTCAAGGAAAAAGGTGACAGCGAAGAGCACGACGGTCGCACGAGCCGCGGCGTTGACAATATGGTAAACATGGTCGAGCCAGGACCTCCCACGCCAGCGGCGATATACCTGTTCCACATGTAAGGTCAGCACCATCAGCAACGTGAGCAGGATGTAGAAAGGTATGTAGTTGGACAGCGGATGATGGTAACTGACATCACGAAACCATTGCAGTCTATAACGTATCAGGTAAGCCAGGGTCATACCTGCGTTGATCAGCACAATATCGGAGAGGATAACCCACCAGGGGGCACGGTAGCTCGCCTTCACGTTCACCTCCCTTCGCTAATAGCCAGGTGGTAGACCCGGGCCGTCTCAAGGGCGGTGCGCTGCCAGGAGAACTGCGCTGCATGACGCAGGCCACGCTCCCGGAGTTCTTCTCGCAATGCCTCATCTGATAACAGCCTGTCCAGCGCTGCCGTCAACGCTTCCACATCGTCCGGGGAGACCATCACTGCCGCATCCCCGGCTGCCTCTGGCAATGAGGAGACGTTCGAAGTGAGCACCGGTGTACCACAAGCCTGTGCCTCCAGTACGGGCAACCCGAATCCTTCGTACAGTGAGGGGTAGGCAAGCAGGGTCGCGGCATTGTACCATAGTGGCAGCGCCTCATTGTCCACATAACCGGCACATACGACACGTTCCTGCAGGTTCAACGCTTCGATTCTGGCGAACAGTTCCTCGTAAAACCACCCCTTGCCGCCCACCAGTATCAGCCCGACCCGCCCGTCGCGGATGCGGGCGAATGCCTCAACCAGGCGCACCAGATTTTTGCGCGGTTCCAGGGTCCCAACGAACAGGACGAATCGGGGGGGCAGCCCCATACGATGCCGGAATTCCGCCACCTCGTCCGGAGGTAGCGGGCGGAAAGCCGGGTCCACTCCATGGTAGATCACGCTGATACGCTCAGGGGGAATACCCAAAAGTCGTGTTGTCTCGGCAGCCGTCCAGGCTGAGACAGCGATCAGTCTGCGCGCCCGCCTGGCCGAAAGGCGTGTCATCACCTTGAGGTAAAGTCGGTTGGTGGGGCGGAACAGCTCCGGAAAGCGCACAAAGCTAAGATCGTGAATGGTGATCACCGTCGGACAGGGAGAGAGCAGCGGGCCAACAAAGACCGGGCCATGCACCAGTTCTGCGCCGATAGCGCGCAGTAAGACAGGCTGAGCCAGTTGCTCCCATGCCACGCGTACCGGCGCCCTTCCCGTGGGCCAGCGAGAGCGAACCACGGTAAATGACGGGTCAAAAGATGCTTCCCCTTCGCCCAACAGGACCGCCAGGC
This sequence comes from Anaerolineae bacterium, assembly GCA_034435075.1. Classification (GTDB taxonomy): domain Bacteria; phylum Chloroflexota; class Anaerolineae; order B4-G1; family B4-G1; genus JAOAAG01. The sequence goes on along the minus strand of DAOTYA010000014.1, from coordinate 1,781 downwards.
GCAGCCCCGTAGCGTTTTGACCGAGATGGCGGAGAAGCGCGCAGATATATTGATGTACTCCAGCACTCCTGTACCCACGCTGGCCCGAGATCAGATGCGCGTTAATAGCGACCAAGGGAACGTGCATACGAAAATTATATCACATTGCAGGGACCAGGCGAGCCAACCGACCGGATGAGCGTCACGAGTTTGGGAAAGATGAACGTAGTACGAAGTCCGGAGTCCGCAGTCCGGAGTCAACGACCGGCGGGCGCCACGAGTTTGGGACATGGTTCTGAGTCACCACTGTGGCCGGTCCGATGTCGGGTGCCATATGGAGAACGGCCCGAGCCGGGGGGAGGCGGTGACTGTAGAGGCAAGGCCTGCCTCGCCCGTCTTGGGGCCTGCGGCCAGCAGTCGGGCGGGAGGGCAGGCGGTCAGGCTACGCCAGGATCAACGCACGGATCGTCAGCGGCAATGGTTACAGGCCTGCCCAAGGTCAACTGTGCTGGAGCACGAGGCTGCTGCGCAACCCCAACACCTCGAAAACCAGATCGGGCTGGCTATGCCCCTTGAGCTGTACAGGACCAAGCTCTTGCGCGACCACGTGGTCTCTGACCCGTTCGTACGTGGTCACCCCGATGAGGATCTGACCAGGCTTCGCGTGCGACTGGAGCACATAGGCCAGGTTGACGATGTCACCGATCGCTGTGTAGGTATGCTGAGTCGTCGAACCGATGTTACCCACCACCGCGTAGCCTGTGGTGATACCTACACCGAATTTTAGCTGCTCATCCGGAGGAGTGCGGGCGTGCATCTCAGCCGTAGCCTGCTGTATCCTCAGCGCTGCACGTACAGCCCGCAGCGGATGGTCCGGCTGGGGCTGCGGTGCGTTGAAGATAGCCATCATGCAGTCGCCCATAAACTTGTCTATCGTCCCATCCTCGGCCAGCACCGCCTCGGCTGCCACGGTAAGGTGGCGGTTGAGCACCTCGATCTGGAACTCCGGCTCCACCCTTTCCCCAAATGAGACGAATTTACGGATATCGGCGAAAAGAACGGTTATCTCCCGGCGAACACCACCAAGTCGTATGCTCTCAGGGTTCGAGAGCAGTTGACTCACTACCCGGGGAGGGACATACCGCTCTAACGTTTCCCTGAGCTGCCGCGCCTGCCGTTGCAATTGGTGATAATCCGTCAGATCGTCCAGGATGATCACGACGGGGAACGGCTCTCTGCCCTCTGCCAGGAGAGGTTTGATGCGCAGGCGCACCACCACATAGCCCCTGCCGGGCAGCTCCAGTTCTGACGTGTGCTCTATGGCCGGCTGTTCGCCCCGCCTGACAGCCTCGATAAGCGGGGCAATCACCGGCCCCAAAACGGGCAATGCATTGATGTAAGGTTGCCCTCGCACATTCTCCGCGCTTACCGCAAGTATTCTTTCGGCTGCCTGGTTGAGGTAAGTTATATTATCGAGGCTGTCAGCAGTAATAACGCCGCTGTTAACTTCGGCCAGGATAGCAAGAAGATAGTCTCTCATTGGCGTGTTGCTGTCAGTGAAGATATACCAGCCATGCCCGCAGCGCCCTGACAGCCCGGCTGTACAGCTTATACGGGATGCACTGGCCGGCGATATGCCGGGCGTGCTAATTATAGCCGAATCCATGTCAAATGCCAATGCGTTTTCCGGGTGCCCGTCATATTTTTGCATCCGCTGGCTCGGGCCGGTCTTCAGACCACGCCCGACGCCGCACGACCGGCCACAATGTAGGGCAACTGCTCGCAGTTGCCCTACAACTGAC
>DAOTYA010000013.1:0-4791 GCA_034435075.1 Anaerolineae bacterium | reverse complement strand
GACGAGTTGTAGGGCAACTGCTCGCAGTTGCCCTACATTGTGGCCGGTCGTGCGGCGTCGGGCGTGGTCTGAAGACCGGCCCGAGCCAGCGGATGCAAAAATATGACGGGCACCCCGCTCCCATTCGAGACTTGACGCTCTCACAGAGCATGCTATACTTTTACTATGATGAAATCCCCGTCCCTGCGTCAACTTAAGTATAATAATAACGCTCCGACAGCCCTGGCAGGGCGGTCGGTGAGATAGGTACCTGTCTCACAAGTGCGACACAGAACCAGCCGCCCATTGAGGCGGCTTTTTTAATGCCAGATTCTTTCAAGGAGCGGAGAGCATGTTGAAAACACACAACTGTGGCGAACTGCGCGTTGCCCACATCGGCCAGGAAGTTGTGCTCGCTGGCTGGGTGAACCGCTGGCGTGACCATGGGGGGGTGGCCTTCGTTGACCTGCGCGACCGTTCGGGCATCGTCCAGCTCATCTCCGACCCGGTCGGGGCGGCTGAGGCACACCGGACGCTGCGACAGGTACGCAACGAGTACGTCCTGCAGGTGCAGGGCGTCGTGCAGGCCCGGCCCAAGGGGCTGGAAAACCCTGACCTTCCCACAGGTGAGATCGAAGTGGTTGCCTGTCAGGTCAAGGTACTCAATCCTGCCAAAACGCCGCCCTTCTACATCCACGAAGATGCCCCTGTGGATGAGGCTTTGCGCCTCAAGTACCGCTACCTGGACCTGCGGCGACCCCGTATGCAGCGCAACATAATTCTGCGCCACCGGGTAGTCAAGTACATCCGCGATTTCCTCTGTGCTCGCGGGTTCGTTGAGATCGAAACCCCCATCCTGTTCAAGACAACGCCCGAAGGCGCACGGGACTATCTGGTCCCGAGCAGACTACATCCCGGTAAATTCTATGCCCTCCCTCAATCACCTCAGCAACTTAAACAGCTCCTCATGGTTGCCGGATTCGAGCGCTACTTTCAAATCGCCCGTTGCTTCAGGGATGAGGACCAGCGCGGCGACCGTCAGCCGGAGTTCACCCAGCTCGACCTGGAAATGAGTTTCGTCGAGCGGGAGGATATTATGGCCCTGATCGAGGAGCTGGTTATCGGCATTGTCGAGGAGTGCTCCGACTGTCAGTTGCTCTTCAAGCCCTTCCCACGCCTGAGCTATGCTGAAGCACTGCGCCGCTTTGGCACCGATAAACCGGATATACGTTTCGGGATGGAGCTGGTGGATATCTCCGACCTGGTGGCCGATTGCGGCTACAAAGTTTTCAGCGAAGCCGTCCGTCTATCAGGCCAGGTGCGAGGCATTTGTGTGCCTGGATGCGCCAACTACAGCCGCCGGCAGATAGATGAATTGAACGTACTCGCTCAGAGGGAGGGCGCCAAAGGTGTGGCATGGCTGGCGGTCGGGGGAGAGGCGGAGGAAACGCGCTCCTCCTTCGCCAGGTTCCTCACCGACGGGCAGGTCGCCGCAGTGATCGAGCGGATGCAGGCGCGCCCCGGCGACCTGCTCCTGTTCGTCGCCGACCAGCCCAAAGTCGTGAACAGGGCTTTGAGCGAGCTGCGGCTGGAGTTAGGGGAGAGGCTGGGGCTGCGCGACCGAAAGGTGCTGGCATGTTGTTGGGTGGTGGATTTTCCCCTCTTTGAGTGGAACGAGGGTGAACAGCGTTGGGACCCGAGCCATCACCTCTTCACCGCGCCCATGGAGGAGGACCTGCCGCTTTTGGACACCGACCCCGGCGCGGCGCGTGGTCAACAGTACGACCTGATCATCAATGGTGAGGAGACAGGCGGGGGGAGTATCCGTATCCATAACCGCGAGGTTCAGGAAAAGGTGTTTAAACTGATTGGGCTGGACATGGAGGTCGCGCGGGAGCGTTTCGGCCATATGCTTGAGGCATTCGAGTACGGCACCCCGCCTCACGGCGGGATCGCGCCGGGGATTGATCGCCTGGTGATGCTCCTGGCGGGCGAGCCTAACATCCGTGAGGTGATTGCGTTCCCCAAGACTCAACAGGCTGCTGACTTGATGGCCGGCGCCCCCTCCGAGGCCGATCCACGGCAGTTGGAGGAGCTGCACATCCGCATAGTCAAATAGCAGCCCGCCACAGCGCTGTCAGCAGGGAGGCCAGAAGCATGTCTGAACAGGGCGAGGTCTTTACCCACCAGAATTACATTTCCCCTTTCACGTGGCGCTACGGTTCCGTCGAGATGCGCTCTATCTGGAGCGAGGTGTACAGGCGACGGCTCTTCCGCCGCATCTGGGTGGCACTGGCCAGCGCTCAGCATCGTGTCGGCCTGGTCACGGCCGGGCAACTTGCCGACCTGCGGGCACATCAGGATGACATAGACATCGCACGCGCTGCCGAGATCGAGGCCGAGATCGGCCATGATCTGATGGCCGAAGTGCGCACCTTTGCCGAACAATGCCCGGTTGGAGGGCCAGTTATACATCTGGGTGCCACAAGTGCTGACGTGCTCGACAACGCTGACGTGCTGCGCATCCGTGCCGCGCTTGACCTTGTGCTGGAACGGCTGGCCTCCCTCCTCTCTGATCTGGCGGAGCTGATTGAAGCCCGTGCGGATCAGACATGTATGGGTTTCACCCATCTCCAGCCCGCCGAGCCGACAACCGTCGGTTACCGGCTGGCCGTCTACGGGCAGGACCTGCTGGAGGATTACCAGGAGTTGCGCCGTTTGCGCCTTCATCTACGAGGTAAGGGATTCAAGGGAGCGGTGGGTACTGCTGCCTCTTATGCTCAGCTTCTCGAGGGCAGCGGCTTCACACCTGCTACGCTTGAGTCACTTGTGATGGAGGAACTGGGGTTGGAAGCCTTCCCTATTGCCACGCAGGTGTACCCGCGTAAGCAGGACCTGGCTGTATTGAATGCACTGGCCGGGCTGGCAGCCTCGCTCTACCGCTTCGCTTTCGACCTGCGGCTGCTGCAGGCGCCACCTTTCGGTGAGTGGAGCGAGCCATTCGGCGCAAAGCAGGTCGGCTCCTCAGCAATGCCCTTTAAGCGCAACCCGGTGCGGGCAGAGAACATAGACAGCCTGGCACGGCTTGTGGCAGCCCTGCCCCGTGTGGCCTGGGACAATGCAGCCCACAGCCTGCTTGAGCGTACACTGGACGACTCCGGTAACCGACGGGTCATCCTGCCGGAAGCATTTCTGGCTACGGATGAACTGCTGATCGTGACCCACCGGATATTGCGTGGTATGAACTTTAATGACCTGGCTATTGCGCGTAACCTGGCTGTGTACGGAGCGTTCGCCGCCACCGAGCGCCTGTTGATGGAGACCGTCCGTGCCGGAGCCGATCGCCAGGCCATGCACGAGGTGATCCGCGAGCATGCTATGGCTGCCTGGCGAACGGTTGAGAGTGGCGCCCCCAATCCCCTGGCCGAAATGTTGGCGGCCGACCCCCGTATACTGCGCTATATACCGGCAGATCGCGTGCGCGAGCTGCTGGACGCCTCCGGTCACCTCGGCGACGCGAGCGCACGGGCACGGGCATTCGCCAACACGATCCGCGCCAGCATTTCCTCATCCTGAGAAGCATCGCCCTGTTGCTGGGGTGATGCGGCATCGGCGAGACCAACACCACGTATCACAAAGTACCCGCCTGATTCTGTGGAAAGTACAATGAGGCCTCACCCTCAGACGTGACGAACTCCCCTGACCATCGGTCAGGCCGTCTCCTCCACAATGCGGTAAGAGGTGGTGATGTTAACTGCCTTGCTCAGCATGGCCGAAGCCGGACAATACTTCGTCTGAGAAAGCTCAATCGCCCGCTCTACTGCCTCTGCCTGAACCCCCGTGCCGTAGACGACGAATTCCAGGTGAATATGAGTATATACCCTGGGGTGTTCATCGGCCCGCTCGCCGGTGGCGACTACTTCCACACACCGCAGCGGCTGACGTTTCTTCTGCAAAATTGAAACCACGTCCATAGCCGTGCAGCCTGCCAGGCCGAGCAACAGCAGCTCCAGCGGTCTGGGCCCGCCTTCTTCTCGCTCTTCATCCGGGAGCACGTGATCTATGATTACAGTGTGTCCCCCCTTGGTCTCGCCAAGCAGGCGTAGCCCAGGCCCAATCCATATCACTTTTGTTCTAACAGTCATGGCTGCTCCCTTATGTACCGTGAGATGAGAAAGTTACACCTGGTAATTACCTGCCCGGCTGTCTGCCGCCGTGTGCAGGTTGGAAATCGCCCTTTACGGGCGCCTGCGCCGACGCGGAAACAGCGGTCGGCGCAGGCCGACCGAAGGCCTGCGGCCCAAAGTGGGCGACTTCAGCTGGCAGGGGCAGGCAGTTACTACGCCTGTAAATATATCACGATCTCCACAGCGGGCAAACCAACAATTAGAGTGTGGTATTCGAAGCAAAACGAAAAGCTGGAGGGCTGGTTCATAATTGGGTGACACTTTGAGTTACGCGCCGGACACCGCTCGATTGAAATGGGTGTAATCGCCCTTATTTACCACGGTACGCTGCATCTACTGTGGCTCGACCGATGTGGTGCGCAAAAGTCGCCAACCCCGTCTGTAGGGGCGCATTCCCAATGCGCCCCTACGATGCGGAGGGGAATCTGCAGACGGTGGAAGTCTACCGCTACTACTGCCGCAATCCGCAGTGCGAGAAGGGGAGTTTTACCAACCTGCCCCCTGGGCTGCTGCCTTACTCCCGCTATCGGACGGAAGTGCACCTGCTGGCGGTGCAGATGTATGAGTGGGGCTACAGCACCTATCGGCGCACCGGGGCGGCCTTAGGGGTGGCAAGTATGACCGC
>DAOTYA010000012.1:0-7298 GCA_034435075.1 Anaerolineae bacterium | reverse complement strand
CCGGACTATGCGCCGCGTGGATCACAATCCACGCGGGTCGGGCACTGGCCGCCACCGCCGCCGCCGGATTGTGATCCGGCGGGCACCCAGGTGCCGGCCGCCACCGCCGCCGGATTGTGATCCGGCGGGCATGTCCGGCGGGCACGTCCAGTAGGAACGACGCGCGGAATCCAGTTAGCGTATCTCACACTCGCGTGCAAACCTGATGCTAGCATACTCAGGAGTCTACAATGGACTTCTCGCTTACAGAAGAACATCGCCTGATCCAGCGCATGGTGCGAGAGTTCGCTGAAAAGGAGATCGCACCGCGTGCCGGGGAGATAGACGAGACTGACCGCTTCCCTGAAGATCTCTTCCGCAGGATGGGCGCACTGGGTATCCTGGGGCTGCCGTTTCCAGAGGAGTGTGGCGGCTCCGGCTGTGACTACATCGCGCTGGTTCTGGCGATGGAGGAGATTGCACGTGTCTCTGGCGCCATGGCGATCATTCTGGATGCCCACACTTCCCTCTGTTGCGAGCCGATCTACCTGTTCGGCAGCGAGGAGCAGAAGCAGAAGTATCTGGTGCCTCTGGCGCGTGGGGAGAAGATCGGGGCCTTTGGCCTCACCGAGCCACAGGCCGGCTCCGATGCCGGCGCCACCCGCACCCGGGCTGTCCGGGATGGCGACTGGTGGGTCATCAACGGACAGAAGTGCTTCATAACCAATGGCTCTGTTGCGGATGTGGTTATCATCACCGCCAGGACTGACCCCGAGGCGGGCACGCGGGGCATCTCCGCCTTCATCGTAGAGAAAGGGACGCCCGGGTACCGTCCGGGGCGGGATGAGAAGAAGATGGGGCTGAAGGGCTCCGTCACCTCCGAGTTGTTCTTCGAGGACTGCCGCATCCCGGTGGAGAACCTGCTGGGGCGGGAGAACGAGGGGTACAGGCAATTCCTGACCACTCTGGATGCCGGCCGGGTAGCGATTGCCGCGATGGCAGTGGGACTGGCCCAGGGCGCCTTTGAACGCTCAGTAGAGTATGCCAGACAGCGGGTGCAATTCGGTCAGCCCATCGCCAGCTTCCAGGCTATCCAGTGGATGATTGCCGAGATGGCAACGGGGATTGAGGCTGCCCGTCTGATGGTTCATCGAGCGGCCTGGCTGCGCACCCGGGGAGTGCGCTTCACCAAAGAGGCGGCTATGGCCAAGCTCCTGGCCACCGAGGTATCGGAGCGGGTTTGCCGGCAGGCCATCCAGATTCACGGTGGCTACGGCTACATCCGCGAGTACGTTGTGGAGCGGATGTACCGTGACCAGCGGCTATGTGCCATTGGCGAGGGGACCAACGAGATCCAGCGTCTGGTGATCGCGCGCCAGATTCTGGGGTGACGAGCGCCGGGTACGGGCGAAGCCCACTGCGTCCCTAATGCACACCAATGAGAGGCCTGGTCGGCGCAGGCCGACCAAAGGCCTGCAGCCCAAAAAGGCATTGTGGCAAAAGCCGCACGTGGAGCAGCCTTTCCAGGCTGCTGACAGGCTAGAAAGCCTGCCCCACGTGTCACTTTTGCCATCATGCCCAAAAAGGTATATGGGCCAGATGCACCTGGCCCACAAAGTCACCGCCCGAATAGTTACCTGGAATGATGCGCCGGAGTAAAGGCTTCGGCTGGATTTTCAGCCTGAAGGCTCGAATTTCGAGGCGTTATTGGAAAGGCATTGGACTTAGAGCCTATCCGAAAAACCGTACAAGCGGCATCCCTATGCCGCTTATACCAACGCATAGGGATGCGTCGGTTACGTTTTTCGGACAGGCACTAAACATCCTGCGCGGATTGGTAGGGCGGCAGGAGCACAAGCTCAGGTACAGGATACATAGCAGCCCGGTGGGCGGGAGGGCCTGCACGGGAGGAGCAAATAGATGCTTGAGGAAAAAGACAAACTGAGAGAGAGACTGACCTTGCGCAACCGCATCATTGGCCTGTTACTGCGCAACGCGCGTGAACACGCCGGCAAAAGCAAGCAGGAATGCGCAGATGCTCTGGGCGTCTCTACTGATACCATCACCGCCTACGAGGAAGGGCGAAAGCCCATATCGTTGCCTGAAATCGAGGTACTTGCTTACCTGACCGGCACGCCTGTCTCCCACTTCTGGGATGGCACCCCGACGCTGATACAGGAAGAGGAGCCATTGCCCATAAAAGAGATATTGGCTCTGCGCCACCGGATTGTGGGGGCATTGCTGCGTCAGGCACGGCTGGAAAGAAGTGTTTCCCAGCGGGAACTGGCACAGCTTTTGAATTGCTCAGAGAAACGCATCTCCGCCTATGAGTACGGCGAGCAACCCATCCCTCTGGCAGAGCTGGAGATATTGGCACAGTACCTGCACCTCCCACTTGAACATTTCCTCGACACCCAGGAGGGGGCACTGGGAGAGTGGCAGCGGCAGCAAGAGGCCTGGTACTATTTTACCCGGCTCCCACGGGAGATACAGGAGTTCATCATCCAACCACTCAATGTCAAATATATTGAGGTGGCGATGCGCCTGGCCGAAATGCCGGCCGGCAAGCTGCGCGAGATCGCTGAGGGGTTGTTGGACATCACTTATTGAACGCAGAATCGGAGGTGGTAATGCCGGAAGAAGTCTCCGCGCAAGAGCTTAAGACAGAAGGGCAGAGGCTTTTCTACGAGGGATTGTACGAAGAGGCCGCGGCCGCTTTCGAGCGGGCGCGAGAGCTTTTCGCAGCCGCAGGGAACGAGGGCGACGCGGCCGAGATGGTGAATAACCTGGGGCTGATCCATCATACCCAGGGCAGGTGGGACGAGGCGCTCGCCGCGCTGGAAGAGGCCAGGACAACTTTTGTGCGCCTGGGCGACCGCAGCCGGGAGGCCCAGGTACTGGCCAATATGAGCAGGCCCTATGCTGCCAAAGGAGAGCAGGAGAAGGCACGCGCGTGCCTGCAAAAGGCGGCTGATATTTTCGCGGCTCTCGGCGACGAGCAGCGTCGGGGAGAGGTGCTGCTGGAAATGAGCAGACAGATGTGGAAATCCGGCGCACGCAGCGACGCGGTGGCCACCTTCGAGGCCGGCCTCCAGACACTTGAGAAGCCGACCATCAGCCAGAAGGCACTGCGTAGCCTGCTCGGCCTGCGGAACCGACTGCTGGGAGTGCGTAAAAAGTAATTGGATCGCCCATCATGGCACTTCACGCCGGTGAGAGCGACCCGCCAAAAAGCCTGTCCGCGCTTTAGCCGCGCAGCGCTGCACCAAGCTCCCGCTCCAGGCGGCGGACTATTTTGGCCCGCAGCCGCGCGACTTCCTGATCCGTCAGCGTGCGGTCGTCTGCCTGGTAGGTGAGGCGATACGCCAGGCTCTTGCGTCCTGCCCCTATTTGCTCGCCCCGGTAAACGTCAAACAGCACTGCCGAGCGCACCAGAGGCGTCCCTGTCTGAACAATGAGGTTGTAGACCTGCTCCGCCGGTACATACTCGTCCACGACCACTGCCAGGTCCTCGTAGACCGGTGGGTGTATGGAGAGAGACGTCATTTTACGGGGACCCCCCCACCCTTCCAGCAATGCTTCCAGATCGAACTCCAGTGCGCATACAGGCTGGGGAGGCAGGTCAAACGCCTCGCGTACCAGAGGATGTAACTCACCCATTGTGCCGAACACACGTTCCCCGGCGCTCACACAGGCACACCGCCCCGGGTGAAGCGCAGGGTGCTCGCCCGGCTCAAATTTTCCCTCCAGGCCCAGCCCCTCCAGCAGCGCTTCCACCACTCCCTTGAGATCATAGAAGCCCAGAGGGGAGCGGTCCTGCCCCTGCAACCAGGAGCGAGGCTCACGCGGCCCGGTCATCACGATGGCCAGACGGCGCGGCTCCCGTGGCAGTATCTCTCCTTCCACCGGCTCGTAGACAGCGCCGATCTCGAAAATCGCCACCCGCTCCACGAAGCGCAGATTCTCCCGCGCCGTGCGCAGCAGCGAGGGCAGCAATGTCCGACGCAGATAAGCCCTGTCAGCCGAGAGGGGATTCAACAGGCGCAGATAGTCGGCCGGATTGGGCGGCGGTCCGTAGGGACGCAGTTTTTCCTCGTCCTCTATGTTCACCAGCGAGTAGGTGATGACTTCATCAAGGCCGCAACCAACCAGGATGTCACGCACGCGCTCGGCCCCCTCCAGGCGGTAATTTGGCCGTTGCGGCGGCAGCTCATCGCACATCAATGTGGATGGGAAAAGATCATATCCCCAGATACGGCCTATTTCCTCCACCAGGTCCATAGGTCCGGTAACGTCGAGCCGATGGGAGGGGACAAGCACCTCGTATGCGGCCGGGTGATCTGAAGAAGCTCCGAGGGGGGAGAGTTGAAACTCCAGCGAGGTGAGAATGCGAACCATCTCTTCCTGGGGTATCTCAACGCCGAGGATGCGGGTGACATAGGCCGGAGATAGGGTGATCGTCCGTTGTGGCTGACGGCCCGGGTAGAGGTCCCCTGCCACAGATGCCACACGCCCACCGCCCAGTTCGGCCATCAGATAAGCCGCCCGCGCTGCCGCCTTAACCGTCAGCTCCGGGTCTACCCGCCTGCCGAAGCGCTGGCTGGCATCGCTCATCAGCCCCAGCAGACGCGAGGTACGGCGGATGTTAAGGAAATTGAAGTTAGCCGATTCCAGGAGGATATCGGTCGTTGCATCGGTGATCTCGCTCTCAAGCCCCCCCATCACCCCGGCCACGGCCACCGGGCCTGCGCCATCGGTGATGAGCAACATCTCCTCATCGAAAGTACGAAGCACGCCGTCGAGGGTCTTCATCTGCTCGCCGGGGTAAGCACAACGGACGATGATAGCCGGTCGCTCCTTCCCCGCTCTGGGCCGCAGGGCATGATAATCAAAGGCATGCAGCGGCTGGCCCAGCTCCAGCATCACGTAGTTGGTGATGTCAACGATGTTGTTGATAGGACGCATTCCGGCACGACGCAACCGCATCTGCATCCAGAATGGAGCAGGGCCCACCCGCACCCCTGTGATCATAAAGGCCGTGTAGCGCGGGCACAGTTCCGGAGTGACGATTTCCAAATCCACGAAGGCCGGTGTGGCGGTCAATTCCGCAGGATGGCTTTCCAGGACCTCAAGCACCTGCCGTCTGAGCGGTGTATCAAACAGTGCGGATACCTCGCGCGCGATCCCGAAAATGGACTGCAGATGACCGAAAGGGCCCTTAATGTCGAACTCGAGCACGGCATCGCCCAGATAGTCTACCAGAGGCATGCCTACCGGTGCGTCATCGGGCAGGTAGATGATGTCAACATGGCTGTCGGAGAGGCCCAGCTCCTTCTCAGAGCAGACCATGCAGCGCGATGATACGCCGCGGATATTGCTCTTTTTGAGCCTTTTGATCACCCATCCATCGGCATGACCATCATAGAGTTGAACCCCCTCCATCGCGAACGCTACTTTCAGATGGAGGTCATCGCGGCCGCGCAGGGGCAGCAGGCTGGGAGGTCCCGCCACAACCGTCTCCCGTGTTGCGCCTCCGTATTCCACCTCCGCCAGGACCAGGCGGTCAGCGTTGGGATGGTAGTGCACAGCGCGAATTTCACCGACAACGATCTTCTCCGGATCCCAGGGCAATGCTGCCCCGGGCAGGCCAATGTACTCGATGTTCTCCACTTCCAGGCCCGCCAGTGTAAGCCGACGGGCCAGTTCGGGAAGAGGAACGGTAACGTCTACATAGTCCTTCAACCAGGAAAGGGGCACTTTCATTTGCTCACCACCTCGGGATCAGAATTGCCTGAGGAAACGCAGATCGTTTCCGTAGAACAGGCGTATATCGTCTATGCTGTACTGGAGCATAGCCGGGCGCTCGACACCCAGGCCGAAGGCAAAACCGCTCCATTCATCGGGATCATAGCCACCGTTTCGGAGCACCTGAGGGTGCACCATCCCCGCCCCGGCGATCTCCAGCCAGCCGCTGTATTTGCATACGCGGCAGCCTGCTCCCTGGCACAGAATGCAGTCCATATCAGCTTCAACGGATGGTTCGGTAAATGGGAAATATGAGCCACGGATCCTTATACGACGCTCCGGGCCGTAAAGTCTGCGCGCGAATTCCGTGAGTGTGCCGATCAGATCGCTCATGCGGATACCATGTCCCACGGCCAGCCCTTCCACCTGATAGAACTGATGTTCTGAACGGGCAGTAATCTGCTCGTAGCGGTAGCATTTTCCGGGCAGGATCACGCGTATAGGTTCAGGATAGCGTTCACGCATCACGCGGATCTGGCCGGGAGAAGTATGTGTGCGCAGGAGCACTTTGTCGGTGATCCAGAAGGTATCCCACATGTCCCGTGCCGGGTGGTGGGGAGGCATGTTGAGCAATTCAAAGTTAAGCTCATCGGTTTCCACATCAGGTGCTTCGTAGACCTGAAAGCCCATCTCAGCAAAGATGGCATAGATGCGCCGCAGGGTCTGGGTGGTGATGTGGAGATGGCCCGGCCCGACCGGGCGGCCCGGTAGCGTAACATCCAATGTGCCACGGGTTAACTCTCGCTCGATCTCTTGCTGGCGTATCAGCTCAGCACGTTTTTCATAGGCGGACTCAAGGGTTACCTTAAGCTGATTGGCCGCCTGTCCGAACGCAGGTCGCTCTTCTTCGGGTAGCTCCCCCACCAGGTGCAGCAGCGAAGTAAGCGCGCCCTTCCTGCCCAGGTAGAGTCTATACCACTCGCTCAGTGCCTCTTTGTCAGATGCTGATTCCAGAGCAGTCAGAGCTTCTTTTTCCAGCTTTTCCAACTCTCCGTGCTGAGTATTCATCAATTGCCCTCCTCGATTAAGGTGCCGGTCACCTCAATAAGAAACGCTCCCGTCCCTGGGGACGAGAGCGCGTACTGACTCCCGCGGTACCACCCCGCTTGGCTCCTTGTGAAGCCCACTCTGGCCGACGGTGCCCTCGGGCACGATCGGTTTCCCCTCTAACGCCGGGAGCGCGGAGCGGGCTACTTGCCGCAGTTGCGGTTTCACCCGTCGGCTCAGGAGCGAACTTCGTGCGGATTCCCCCGGGCAGGGCTTCCAGTCTATGGCCCCGCCTCCCTGGCGGGTTCCTGCCGCCTACTCCTCTCCGTCACAGCCTTTGCCTTATGCGGTTTTACAGGCTGGTGGGATTATGCCGCAAAGTGCGCGTTTTGTCAAGTCAGACGGGCGAGGCGGGTGCCCGTCATATTTTTGCATCCGCTGGCTCGGGCCGGTCTTCAGACCACGCCCGACGCCGCACGACCGGCCACAATGTAGGGCAACTGCGAGCAGTTGCCCTACAACTCGTC
>DAOTYA010000011.1:0-7830 GCA_034435075.1 Anaerolineae bacterium | reverse complement strand
GAGAGCAGGCTATGGCTGGCCGTGGCGACGTCAGTTGTAGGGCAACTGCGAGCAGTTGCCCTACATTGTGGCCGGTCGTGCGGCGTCGGGCGCGGTCTGGAGACCGGCCCGAGCCAGCGGATGCAAAAATATGACGGACACCCCTACAGCCGGGCCAGTGGGTCCCTCCGGGCCGAAACTGCATTTGACGCACCTCTGAGTTTGTCCTATAATTATCCGGTGGAAGGGGGGGCGAGTCGTGGACTCGCCCCCTCCTACGCTACACACCTCACAAACCGGAATGCTCCCGTGGAGTAGAGAGCTTCGGGCGAGGACTGGACATGCCCCCGACAACTATCGCGATAGACGGCCCGGCCGCTTCTGGCAAGAGCACGATCGCTGAGTTGCTCGCCCGCAGGCTGGGCTATCTTTATTTTGATACCGGCGTGATGTACCGCGCCGTCACCTGGGCTGCGCTGGCCAGGAAGATCCCCCTTGATGACGAAGCGGCGGTGACCAGGCTGGCAACAGAACTCCACATTGAAGTTCTCCCCCCGACGGCGGAGGATGGCCGCCGCTATACTGTCCTGGCGGATGGGGAAGACATCACCTGGGCCATTCGCTCACCGGAGGTGGACGCCAATGTCTCGCGTGTCTCAGCCTACCCGGGAGTGCGCAGCGCGATGGTCCCACAGCAACGGCGGATCGCGGCCCAGGGACCTGTGATCATGGTCGGGCGTGACATCGGCACCGTCGTGCTCCCCGATGCCGACGTCAAGCTTTACCTGGATGCGACCGTCGAGGAACGGGCGCGCCGCCGCTGGCTGGAAATGCAGGCCAGGGGAGAGCATGCCGAATACGGGCCTGTGCTCGCCTCCATGCGTCGGCGGGACGAAATTGACAGTCACCGTGCAGTATCGCCACTGCGCGCCGCCCATGATGCCATTGTACTTGACACCACCGGCAAGAGTATTGAGGAAGTGCTCGGCGAGGCAGAGCAATTGATAGAACGGGTGCTCAGAGACAAAGGATGCCTGCTCACCACCACTGACCCGGGATGACACCACGAAGTTCAGAAGGAAACAGATTGGTATCACTTGAATTGATACTCACAACCCTGGCCGAGGAGACCAGACGGATGACCCAGGCAGACGCGGCAGCGATCCTCCTGCTTGACCCTGAAACGGGCCAGCTGAATACCGTGGCGACCTCTGGGCTACCGCCTGCTCCCGGGCAGAAAGCGCCGCTCGTACTGGCACACAGCCCACTCGATGCAGAAGCGTTGGCCAGAGGCCCGATCATTCTCACCGATACCTGTGCTGACACGCGCGGCAAGGACCTGCCCGGCGCGTATCGCTCGGCTCTATGTTTTCCGCTGCTGTGCGCAGGTAAACCAATTGGTATCATCCACATCTATGCAGTACCTCCTGACCGCTTTGATGAACAGACCATCGCCCTGCTGAACCCGCTTGCCAGATTGGGAGCTTTGAGCATCGTAATGGCCCGCTCGCTCGCTGAAAAGGAAGCGTTAGAGGCCGAGAAGGCTCATTTCATCCGTGTGGCAACCCATGAGCTGCGCTCACCGGTGGCTGTGGCACAGTCGTTGGTACGCGGTGTGCTTAAAGGGTATGCCGGGCCGATGACCGCGCGACAGGCGGAAATATTCGAGCGCATCAGCCGCCGCCTGGACTTCCTTGAGCATCTGGTCAACGACCTGCTCGACCTGGCAGCGAGCAAAGCGCCGGCCCTGCTGGAAGAGGAAACCCCCGTGGCACTGAATGCGTCGGTGGGACGTGCCGTGCTGCTGTTACAGCCCCGGGCCGAGGAGAAGGGCGTGGAACTGATCCACCGCGCCTGCTGCGAAGAGCTGGTCGTGCGGGGCACTGAGGAAGGGCTTGACCGTATCTTTGTCAATCTGATCGGCAACGCGATCAAGTACACCCCCTCCGGAGGCCGCGTCGTCGTGAATCTGGAACCCATTGGCGAGAGCGAGGTCATGGTTATAGTCTCCGACACGGGCATCGGCATTCCAGAAGAAGCGCTACCCAATCTGTTCAAGGAATTCTACCGTGCTCCCAATGCCAAAGCGTTTAGCGAAGTGGGCACCGGCCTTGGACTGGTCATCGTCAAGGAGCTGGTGGATCGCTATGGAGGGCGCATTACGGTTGAGAGTACGGTGGGGAAGGGTTCCACTTTTTCTGTGATCTTCCCCAGGCTCAGCGTGTGATAAGACCTGGCATATTGCCTGGAGAGAGTGGCGAAGTGCCTGCTGGCCTCAGATACCTGGCATAAATCGCCGGGTATGGTATCATTAAACCGACAATAAGGGGAGTTGCTGGGGGATGAAAAACATTACTGTCATAGGCGTGGGGTACGTAGGCCTGGTTACGGGTGTTTGTTTTGCTGACCTGGGCAACCGCGTGGTCTGTGTAGATATCAATGAAGAAAAGATCGCCGGGCTGAAGCAGGGCATCGTTCCCATCTACGAGCCAGGGCTGGAAGAACTCATCGCACGCAATGTGCGCGCCCATCGGCTCAGCTTCACCACCTCTTATGCCGAGGGGCTGAAGGAGGCGGAGTTTGTGTTCATTGCCGTGGGCACACCTGAGGGAGTGGATGGCGAAGCCGACCTGCAGTATGTCCGCATGGCTGCCAGGTCAATCGCCGAGGTGATGGACCACCCCTTAATCATTGTGAACAAATCCACTGTCCCGGTGGGCACCGGCGACTGGGTGGCCGACATCGTGCGCGAGTACCGCAACAACGATGTGGAGTTTGCCGTCGTATCCAATCCTGAGTTCCTGCGCGAAGGCTCCGCCATCAGCGACTTCATGTATCCAGACCGGGTGGTGCTTGGATCGCTTAACCGTGAGGCAGCCGAGAAGGTCGCCCAGTTGTACCTGCCACTGCGGGCCCCGATTATGATCACCGATCTGCGCACGGCCGAGATGATCAAGTACGCCTCGAACGCCTTCCTGGCCACGCGTATCTCTTTCATCAATGAGATCGCCAATATCTGCGAGGCGCTGGGAGCCGATGTCAAAGAAGTTGCCACGGGAATGGGCTATGACAAACGCATCGGCCACGCTTTCCTCGATGCCGGTGTTGGGTATGGGGGGAGTTGCTTTCCCAAAGATGTCAAAGCGCTGGCCTATATGGCGGAAATCAAGGGACGACATCCCCAGTTGCTACGGGCGGTGATGGAGATCAACAGCTATCAGCGCCGCGCTGTGGTGCGTAAGCTCGAGGAGGCACTGGGTACCCTGCGTGGCAAGACCATCGGCCTGCTGGGGCTGGCCTTCAAGCCAAACACCGATGATATACGTGAGGCGCCCTCAATTCACATTGCCAGCATGCTTTTGGCCGCTGGCGCCAAAGTGCGCGCCTACGATCCGGTGGCTATGAAAAACGTGAGGCGAGCGGTCCCAGAGATAGAGCTGGCCAGCGATGCTTACTCGCTGGCTGCTGGATGTGACGCCATCGTCATCGTGACCGAGTGGAATGAATTCAAACAGCTCGATCTCGAGCGCGTGCGCGATCTGATGAACCGGCCGGTAGTGATAGACGGGCGCAACATCTACGACCCGGCCATGATGAAAGAGCTGGGGTTCTACTACCGTGGTATGGGACGGGGATATGGGGATTCTGGAGTGGAGTGATGACGAAGCAAAACGGCTTTCTCAAAACAACGCTTGATAACGGACTTACTGTACTGGTCAGGGAGTCCCACTCCGCACCGGTGACCAGCTTCTGGGTCTGGTACCGGGTGGGAAGCAGAAATGAGCATCAGGGCATCACCGGCATCTCCCACTGGGTCGAACACATGCTGTTCAAGGGGACACCTGCGTTCCCCAAAGGCGAGGTGGACAGGCTTATCGCCCGCGAGGGCGGCACCTTCAACGGTATGACCTGGTACGATTTCACAACCTATCTGGCCACGCTGCCGGCTGAGCGGATCGAGCTTGCGCTGCGTATCGAGGCCGACAGGATGGTCAACGCTCTCTTCGAACCGGATGAAGTTGATGCCGAGCGCACTGTCGTGATCAGCGAGCGCCAGGGCGACGAAAACGACCCGGAGTTCCTCCTGCACGAGGAGGTGATGTCCGCTGCCTTTCGTGTGCACCCCTACGGGAATGTCACCATTGGCCACATGTGTGACCTTATGACGATCACCCGCGACCAGCTCTACCATCACTATCGCACCTATTACACGCCCTCTAACGCACTGGCAGTGGCTGCAGGTGACTTCGACGCCAGCGAGATGGTGCGTTTGATAGAACAACACTTCGGCGTCATCCCCAATAGCGACTCCGCCCCACAGCCTGTGCGGGCTGTAGAGCCACCTCAAAAAGGTGAGCGACGGGTTGTGGTAGAGGGCGAGGGGAACGTGGCCTACCTCCAGGTGGCTTTCCGTGCCCCCGCAGCACGGGAGCCGGACTTCTTCGCCCTGACTGTTCTGGATGCCATCCTCGCCGGCGCCGGCGGGGTGACTTTCCTGGGTGGCGGTCTTAGCAATAAGAGCAGCCGTCTCTACAAGGCGCTTGTGGAAACGGAGCTGGCGACCAGTGTGGCAGGTTCTCTGGTGCCCACGGTGGATCCGTATGTATACAGCATCTCCGCGGTGGTGCGCACCGGCCATACGCCTGAAGAGGTGGAAGAAGCGCTGGACGCGGAGCTGGCACGTGTTGCTGCCGAACCCGTAACCCCTGAGGAGCTGGCTAAAGCGATAAAGCAGGCTAAAGCCCAGTTCGCCTACTCCAGTGAATCGGTCACCGCTCAGGCATTGTGGCTTGGCTTCAGCGAGATCTTCGCTGACTATTCGTGGTTCGAAAACTACATCGCCAGCCTGAGCGCGGTGACCGCTGAGGATGTCCAGCGTGTTGCCCGGAAATATCTGCGGCGTTCCAACCGCACGGTAGGGTGGTATGTCCCTGTGGGCAGTACGCAGGAGGGTTGATAAGGGGGCGCTTTGGCTACGATCGTCATCGTCGGTGGTGGACTGGCCGGCAGCGAAGCCGCCTGGCAGGCCGCGGAACACGGGACCGATGTACTCCTGTACGAGATGCGGCCGCTCAAGATGACCCCTGCCCATGTCAGCGACCTGCTGGCCGAACTGGTTTGCTCGAACAGCCTGGGTTCCGACCTCCTGGATCGCGCGGCAGGACTGCTTAAGGCCGAGCTGCGCCAGCTCGGCTCTCTCTTACTGGCATGCGCAGACGAAACGCGCGTCCCTGCCGGCGCTGCCCTGGCGGTGGACCGTCAGCGATTCGCTGCGGAGGTCACCCGTCGGATCACCTCTCACCCGCGTATCCACCTGGTGCGTGAGGAGGTGACAACTATCCCCCCCGGGCCAGCGGTGATCGCTACCGGTCCTCTCACCTCCGATGCTCTGGCTGCCTCGATAGCCGAACTGACCGGTCAGGAGCGTCTGTATTTCTATGACGCGCTGGCGCCGATCGTTACAGCCGAATCCATCAATATGGAGGTGGCCTTTCGTGCCTCGCGCTACGGTGCCGGCGAGGCCGATTACATCAATTGCCCGATGACCGAAGAGGAATATGAGCGCTTCGTCGAGGCATTGGTAACGGCAGAGCGCATCCCTCTGCGTGACTTTGAGCGGGAAGACCAGCGCTTCTTCGAGGGCTGCCTGCCGGTAGAAGTGCTGGCCGCACGAGGGCGAGATGCTCTGGCCTTCGGACCACTCCGTCCCGTCGGCCTGATTGACCCGCGCACCCAAAAGCGCCCCTACGCCGTCGTCCAGTTACGACAGGATAACCTGGCCGGTACGCTCTACAACATTGTTGGCTTTCAGACCAATTTACGATACGGCGAACAGGAGCGTGTGTTCCGCATGATCCCCGGGCTGGAGCGGGCCGAGTTTGTGCGCTACGGACAGATGCACCGCAACACCTTTGTCAATGCTCCTCTACTCCTGGAGCCGACTATGGCCCTCAGAACACGTCCCGACCTTTTCTTCGCCGGGCAGATCACCGGGGTAGAGGGGTACGTGGGCAGCATAGGCAGTGGCTGGGTGGCAGGGGTCAACGTTGCCCGGGTCGCGCAGGGACGCCCACCGGTCACTCTGCCCCCCACGACGATGCTTGGGGCCCTGTGCCACTACATCAGCCATGCCGACCCGGCTACCTTTCAACCGATGAAGGCCAATTTCGGTCTCCTGCCGGAACTCGATCCCCCGGTGCATAACAAGCGCAAACGCTACCAGGCTTACGCTGCCCGCGCGCTGACGCACCTCTCCCAGTTCATCCTGGAAATCGGCAACGGAGGAGACCGATGAAGCGCCTCATACCGCTTTTGCTTGTGCTTGTGTGTGTGGCCTGTGGGGGCGCTGCGCCCCGTACCTTCGATGGTAAGGCAGCCTATGACCACGTCGTAAGGCAGTGCGAGCTGGGCCCCCGCCCGACTGGCTCAGAAGCCAACCGTGCTACCGCCGAGTATATCACCGCCGAACTAAAGGCACAGGGATGGACGGTCGAGACCCAGGAGTTCACCTACCGCGACACCCTGGTGCGCAATATCATCGGTCGGATGGGTGAGGGGCCGGTGGTACTGCTCGGTGCCCACTACGACACCCGCCGCAGGGCGGATCGGGAAGACCCCTCCCAACCCGTGCTGGGGGCGAACGATGGCGCCTCTGGCGTCGCAGTGCTACTGGAACTGGCCCGTGCACTCGACCGGGACAGACTGAAGCGCCAGGTCTGGCTCGCCTTTTTCGACGCTGAGGACAACGGTCAGCTCGACGGCTGGGAATGGTGCGTCGGCTCCGCGTATATGGCAGCTCATCTCACGGTTGAGCCGGAAGCGGTCATTATCGTGGATATGGTTGGCGATGCTGACCAGCAGCTTTACCTGGAGTACAACTCCGACCCAACCTTACAGACCAGGTTGTGGGAGCTGGCCGCGACACTCGGCTATACCAACACCTTTACCTTTGAGTACCGCTTTTCTGTCTATGATGATCACATTCCCTTCGCTGTGCGAGGTATACCCGCTGTGGACATCATTGACTTTGACTACCCCTACTGGCACACGACGCAGGATACACCGGACAAAGTCAGTCCCGCCAGCCTGGAGCGGGTAGGGCGGGTGCTGGAGGTATGGTTGGAGGAAGGGATCGTCACCCGCCCGGGTAACTACCTACGTGCCGACTAAAGTCGCCCGCCATAGGCCTTCGGCCTGCGGTCGGCCTTCGCCGACCGGGGGCGTCGGCGCAGGCCGACGCTCGGCACAGTGTGCCCAGGAAGGCTGATTTCCAATCAGCGCATAGCGGCAGGCCAACCGGGCAGGTCGTTACGATTGGGAGTCGGCGGTGGTTGGTCATTTCAGGTAGATCGGATTGCCCATGGCGCGCATCATCAGCGCGGCTGGCTCCTCGTCCAGCGGCGCCTCGGGCGGGTCTATCACCTCGGGCCGGAAATACCGGTCGCCCTCGGGGAGAATCTCCCAGGTGTGGGTGAAGTCATCGGCGGTGATTTCGGTCGCCAGGACCCGCCGGGCGGAGACCAGCCGCAGGAGACAACCCGCCGCGCCCCGGACCCGGCAGGTCAGGCGGACCGTCGCGCCTGGCGGCAGGGGGAGTTCGTCGCCCATCATCGCCCGGTGCCCACACGAATGGTTTTCAGGGACTAAGGAACCCACGGCCTCAGCGGTCATCTCCACCAGCGGACCGGTCGGCCCTTCGGAGATGAAAACGTGCCCGGCCCGCAGGCCCGCCACGATGGCCGGAATAGAAAGTTCCTCCGCCCACACCCAGGTGGTGGGGGTGCCCAGTTCGTACCAGCCCAACTCGCCGGTAAAGGGGCCCTGGTGCTTGTCGGAGCCGCCGACGGCGGT
>DAOTYA010000010.1:0-5664 GCA_034435075.1 Anaerolineae bacterium | reverse complement strand
GAGAGCAGGCTATGGCTGGCCGTGGCGACGTCAGTTGTAGGGCAACTGCGAGCAGTTGCCCTACATTGTGGCCGGTCGTGCGGCGTCGGGCGTGGTCTGAAGACCGGCCCGAGCCGGGTGGACGCAAAAATATGACGGACACCCTCTTACCGAAAGCGACTTGCTAAGTTAACCGGATTCGTGTTATACTTGAAATCAACTCACCAGGAGGAGCTATCAATGGTCAGTCCAGACCTTTTAGAAATTCTACGCTGTCCCTATTGCGTCAGCGGCGAGACGCGCAAACCAGGCGCTGACCCCGGCCGGTTGGAACTGGTCCAAGGCTGCTGGCTTGTGTGCCAGGAACCGGACTGCGGTCGCAAATACCCCATCCGCGATGACATCCCGGTAATGCTCATTGACGAAGGTAATAAATGGATCAACACGCCGGTCGAGCAACTGCCTGTCCCGCCGCCAGAAAATTGAGCTTTGGCTCCTGACCAGCGGGAAGAAAAGATATGCTTCAGTGGCAGGTAATCATACTGGCAGCGCTGGCCGTACTGATCACGGTCGGGGGGCTGGTCGCTCTCATACTCCCTGACCGCTACGAAGGGCCGGAGCTTTATCGCTTAGATGAGTTGCATGCCATCCGCCTCCTCGACGCTGCAGGACTGTTCTTGCTGGCCATTGGGTCACTTCTCTCGTGGGATGCCGGCCTCATCTGGCAACGTCGCATGTATGGTCGCTGAGCGAGAGGGTGGCATCTATGTCCTCGTGCTGAGGCTCTGCCGGCCAGCATCAATCAGCGTGGGGCGGTTGGGAAACTGCGAGTTTCCGGCCGGCTGGTATGCATATGTGGGAAGTGCCCACGGTACAGGCGGGCTTCAGGCACGTATCATGCACCATCTGCGCCCACCAGTTCGCTACCACTGGCATCTCGACTACCTGCGCACCAGGGCCTATCCCGTCGAGGTATGGTACAGGCCGGGAGGTAGCAGGGAGGACGAGTGTATCTGGGCAGAAGCTATGACGGCGCTTCCGAACGTTTCCATCCCCGTGGCTGGCTTTGGCGCTTCGGACTGCCACTGCCAGGCCCATTTGTTTCACTGCACAGAGCCGCCGGACGTGGCTCGCCTGGCCCAAATTCTACGCACTTCTATCTCAAGTCAGGCCGTATGGATGAAGCGCTCGGACTGTTAATTGATAAACTGCTGGCGAGCATTGCAGATAGTGACGATGCACGGGCAGAAAAAGCGGCACTGGCGCTGGCAGAACGGGGAGACGAGGCCACCGGGCCATTATGCGCGCTGCTGCGCGATCCCGATCCCGACCGGCGGTGGTGGGCAGGCCGTGCCCTGGCTGCTGTAGCCACACCGGATGCAAGGGCGGGTCTCATCACCGCCCTGACCGACGCAGATTCAGATGTACGTGCCTGCGCAGCATATGGATTGGGAGAAACGAAAGCCGTGGAAGCCATCCCCCAACTGGTGAACCGCCTGGCTGACCCAAGCGCCTTTGTATCACGCATTGCAGCGGACAGCCTGGCCCGTATCGGTATGCCCGCCGTGCCGGCTCTCATTGCCGCGCTGGAGAGCAGCGAGACACTGATACGGATTGGGGCGGCACGCGCTCTAAGCATCATCCAGGCACACCAGGCAATCCCGGCGCTGTGTACAGCTCTCAATGATAAGAGCGCTTTCGTCTCCTATTATGCGGAAGAGGCACTGGAACGTATGGGCACAGGGATAGTGCTTGTGAGGTGGTGACCAGAGATCGTTACCGTGAACAGGCCACCGGGTAAGCACCTTGCACAGGGAGGCAAGATGAGTGAGACCGTAACAGAACAACTGCGGGAACATGCCCGCCTGCTCCTGGAAAGCAGGCAGGTTGATTGCCTCATCGGCTATGAGACCGGTACACGCGGCGATGTCCGTCCGGCATTTCTATACGAACCGGCAGAAGCTGAGAGGCTGGTCTGGAACAACCGCTGCGTGCACAACCTGACCACCTACCTGCACGACAAAAAGAAGCCACGCCGCAGAGGAGAGCCCCCTCCCCGCGTGGGTATAGTGGTCAAGCCCTGCGATAGCCGCACTATCAATCTGTTGCTCGCCGAGCAACAGATTGATAGAGAGCGTCTTTATATCATCGGCATCGCCTGCGAAGGAGTGGTAGACGAGACGGGCCAGCTTATGGCACGCTGCGCCCGCTGCACTGAACGTGTCCCCGTACTCTACGATGTCCTCCTCGGCCAGGCAACGTCACCCGCCACACTCAGCGATGACTTTGCCGACCTGAACGAGCTGGAAAGCCTGTCGCCACCTGAGCGGTTGAACTTCTGGCTGCGGGAATTCGACCGCTGTATCCGCTGCTACGCATGTCGTCAGGTCTGTCCGGGGTGCTACTGTACCACATGCATGTTCGAACGAGATGACGGATTATGGGTAAGTCCAGGTATAGAGAGGCTCGAAAAATACGTCTTCCACCTGGGGCGCGCGCTGCACCTGGCAGGCAGGTGTGTGGAATGTGGCGAATGCGAGCGAGTCTGCCCAATGGGACTGCCGCTCACCTTGCTTAACAGGCGATTGGTACGAGAAGTGGCTGCTCTCTTCGGCGGTCACCGTGCCGGGCACGAACCCGTGCTCTCTCCGCTGCTTTTTGAACTGGGAGCGGACGGTTCGCCGATATAGTACAGGACTATCGGGAGGTGAGGTATGGAAGCGCGATCCTCTATTGACAAACTGGTGCTGGTGATAGTCATAGGGCTGATCATAATGGTGCTGATGCTGGCAAGCTGTATTGTTGGTGCCTTCATAGCGCCACGTCTGGCAGGCCTGGCCCCAAAGGCGATGGGGAACCGTCCTCCAGCCCTGCCGACAGGCCAGTCTCCCGTAGTGCCGATGCCCACACCCACGCCCATACCACGGGCCATCCTGGAAAACGCCGACGCTGAGGAGAAACTGATCGCTGCTATCTACGAGCGGGTAGCTCCCTCTGTAGTGCACATCCGGGTTGTGCAACACGTCTCCGGGTTGGTGCCGCCGGAACTCCAAATACCCGGCTTCCAGCTCCCTCCAGATGAATTTTACAGGCGAGGAGAGGGATCGGGCTTTGTGTGGGACACCAGAGGACATATCGTGACCAACTATCATGTCATCGAGAACTCAGAAAAAGTTGAAGTGATCTTCTTTGACGGAGTCACTGTGCCAGCCACGATAGTCGGGAGCGATCCCGATTCGGACCTGGCCGTGCTGCGGGTTGACCGTCCTGCCGAGAGCCTGCGGCCAGTGGAATTAGGGGATTCGGACACAGTCTTCATTGGTCAGCGGGCCATTGCAATCGGCAACCCATTCGGCCAGGAATGGACTCTGACCGTGGGTGTGATCAGTGCTCTGGGGCGCACGCTTCCCTCTGGTACCAGCCAGTTCAGTATCCCGGAGATGATCCAGACCGACGCTGCCATCAACCCTGGCAACTCAGGTGGCCCACTTCTCGACAGCGCAGGGCGGGTCATCGGCGTCAACACGATGATCATATCCAATTTCCAGGTCTCCTCCGGGATAGGGTTTGCCATCCCGGTGAACATTGTCAGGCAGGTGGTGCCCGTGCTCATCGAGAAAGGACACTATGCTTATGCCTGGCTGGGCATCCGGGGCCGCGACCTGGACCGCGAGACGGCCGAGGCGATGGGCCTGCCACCTGAGCAACGCGGGGCGCTGGTCATCGAAGTCACCAGCGGCAGCCCGGCTGCCCAAGCCGGCCTGCGCGGTTCCAGCAAGACGATCAAACTGGATGGGTCCGAGGTGAAAATCGGGGGCGATGTCATCGTGGCGATTGATGATCAGCCGGTACGCTCGATGGACGATCTGATCGTGTATCTGGTGAAGAAGGCCCATCCTGGTCAAAAGGTAACCCTCACCATACTGCGTGACGGACAGGAGCGGCACGTCGGGGTGACCCTGGGCGAGCGGCCCAGAAGGCAGGATTGAGCCTGATGGTCAGGTGACAGTCACCCTGCGGGTGACTGTCACCTTTTTGTTTGTTGGTAAGCAAGTATGCTTATGCACCGCTACTTGAATAAGGTCTGCAGCTAACGAGCAGACTAAGCCTCTTCTACGCCGTAAAACTGGCAATTTGACCGATGACCGTACCAGGGGGATGTGGTATAGTATGGTTGCAAACAAAAACCACAGGAGGTGTGAGATGGAAAACATAATGTTAACGATAAAATTCGTTACCTGGTACGGGCTTGAGGTCCTCGTTATCGCTCTGGCGCTCGGCACGGGACTTGCCGCTCTGTATCAACTTATGGTCCGGCGTCACGCTGCCGGTGAGGAAGCGCCGCTCACCGCCCCGGCACCGCGATAACCCCGGCTCGAACCATCCACTGGCGAGAAGACGGGTGTATGGCGGCACACAGGCGGCTATGGCCGGTCATTGTAGCACTTTTCCTGGTCTGGGGGAGTATCTCTGTCGCAACGGGCTGCCGGCCGGCAGAAGTAGTGAACACCAGAACGCGCCAGGTGATCACACTCTACGGCTTCAGCACCGTCGAGGAAGTATTTGGCGACAAGATATTCCCCCTCTTCCGCTCAAGCTGGCTTTCCAGAAGCGGCCAGGAAGTGACGTTCCAGGGTGTATTCACCAGCTCCGAGCGGTTGAGCGAAGCGATCACAGGCGGCGCACCTGCAGACGTGGTGATACTCCCGAACGCGTGGTATGCCGTCTGGCTGTCCGTCAATGGCGTGATAGATGAAAACTGGCGTGCCCTTCCACATGAAGGCGTTGTAACCTGTAGCCCGGTGGTTATAGCGGTCAGGCCGGGCAATCCCCTCGGCATCAAAGAGTGGGACGATCTGGCCCGGCCAGGCGTCAAACTGATCCACCCCGACCCACGTACATCAGGCGGAGCGCAGTGGGCACTGCTGGCCGAATACGGGGCGGCGCTGCTGGCTGAGGGGGGCACTACGCAGGTAGCTCAAGAGCAGTTACGCAGCATCTGGGCCAATGTAATCGCCACCCCACCCTCTTTACGAGATGGAATGAGAGCATTCCTGTTCGGCACAGGCAATGCCCTGGTCACATACGAGCAGGACGCGTTACTGGCAAAAGCACGAGGTGCGGAGCTGGAGATCGTCGTTCCCTCTCGTACTGTGATCAGCCAGCATCTGGCGGTCGCCGTGAACCGCAACGTGAAGCCCTGGGAACAGGAGGCAGTGAGTGCCTTTATGGAATTCCTGTGGAGTGCACAGGCACAGCGGGCCTTCACTGAGTACTACTTTCGATCCGTCACCGACGAAACCCTCAACGATCCCACTGCTGGATTCGCCATCGTGAAGCAGCCCTTCACAGTGGATGAGCTTGGAGGATGGGGAAGGGCCTATCCCGAGATCATCCAGTGGGCAGCGGAGGAATTGCTTCAGGACCGGTAAACCGCGCTCGTAGCAGAGTAGTGACGTCCCCTGACGCAGGCTGCACCCCGAATCATTTGCCCATTTTTCCCCATTGCTTATAATTATGGCCGTACAGGAGTTCCATCGCTCCGTCGCGGGCATGCTCGATCACCGCCATGCAGAAACTACTGACCGAGGAGACGCTGAGGTGAAACAAAGAGAACGGCTCAAGATCCCCCGTCAAGAGATGCCCACCCAGGACCCGGTGTCGCGGAGGGGAAATTTCAACGAA
>DAOTYA010000009.1:0-5914 GCA_034435075.1 Anaerolineae bacterium | reverse complement strand
GCGGCCGCCAGCCCAACTCCCGTTCCGCCTTGCGGATGTCGCTGATGTACACGAGCTGGTCGCCGGGACGCCAGCCGGCATAACTCACCGGGATCGGGTGTCCGGCCAGCGTTTCCAGCAGCGGCCCGAACTCGGCCCAGATGGACATCGTGTTCTCCGGACCGCCGCCGATATTATAAATCTGCCCTGCGGCGACGTCAATGTGCGCAGCAGCCGCCTCATACGCAGCGATCAGGTCGTCTATCCACAGCACATCGCGTACCTGCTTACCATCGCCGTAGATGATGATCGGCCGCCCCAGCCGCGCCGCGATACAGAAATGCGCCACCCACCCCTGATCCTCTACACCGAACTGGCGCGTGCCGAAAATGCAGTTTGAGACCTGAACGCCGCCCGCAACAAAGAGGTGATTGTCCGCCTCTACCTCAAGGTCATAGACCGGCTGCTCATCTAATTCCTCTGCGCGCATCATACCGTCCCAGAAGAGCATACCATCGGCACGATACAGCTTATATGCCTGCTCAAACCAATCAGTTGTCGTATGTGTCCACTGCCACCTTAAAAGCCCGTTGAGTCTCTCCGAGCGTTCTTTACTGAAAGCATAACCAATTGCAGCCAGCTTCGGCCACAACTCGTTTCCTCCGAGCAGCCGTACGGTGATCTGGACTGTTGTGCCTCGTTTGTACTCAACCGGCTCAGCCTCAAAACAGGACGTCTGTATGCCGAACTCGGCCAACAGGGCACGTAATTGCTCGATCCAGCGTCTTCCGCTCTCCAGATGGCTGACATCTTTGGACTGAGCGAAAGAAGGGGCAAGAGAAGAATTGGCGTTAACCCTGGTCAGTTCCGCGCCTAAAAAGCCGCGCAAGAACGCACGTTTGACCAGTCTATGGCCTCTGGCGATCCAATCGGGCAAACCGTAGTCCACCCTCACCTTGTCCCCAACCGGAACCCCTAACATCTCGAAAAGTGTGAATATCGGGATGCTCTGTTGCTGGATACGGCATGCGCGGCCTTCGATGAGATGACCACTGGGAAGCCTCGATGTGGCATCCCACCGGATTACGCTGCCTGTTGGCAAACCGAGCCAGTACAGCCAGCGGCTTAGCTCACTGAGTTCCGATTCCGAACCGAAGTACTGGACGGTGTAGGACGGAGATTCACGCGTCTGGCGCTTGTGGATACCCAGATGCCCATCACCGAACAGCCACCCAACAACCTCTGCTATTGCCAGCAGGCGATCGCCCTGCAAAGGTAACAATCTCGCCGCGATTCGTCTGGCCTCGTTCAAACAGCGCTGGTCGTTTGTGCGTTCCTGTACAGCAGCCAGGTAAACTTCGGGCGTGAGCACCTGGTCGGGGACAGCCTCCCACACAGGAGCATATCGTGCCTCGGGCAGGACGGCCAGGAAGTCACCGTAGGCCAGATTACGGCACGAAAATAATCCATGCGGACGAAAAACAAGGTGGTCAGCAGTGAGTGTGACCTGTAAGCCGCCCATGGTTGCCAGCCGACGTACCGGTTTCACCCCCGTTTGTTCTACATGGCGTACCCGCGTCCATCCTTCGCCGTTGTGGACGATATCGCCGGGTTGCAGCGCTGCAATGGGCTTCAAACCAAAGGGGGTCAGAACCGGCTGGTCAGCGGCCAGACATGACTGCCGGAACACCACCGTCCGCATCCCGTAGATCCGCGCGTAATCGCGCACGTACTGGTCGCCTGCACCTTTAGAATTTCCCGAAAAATAAGCGTGCCCGTTCTGCCGTACCATTACAATGGAATTGGGAACCTCGACGCAGTAGACCTGCCCCTCGTAATCAACCCAGGTGCTCCTGTTTTTCCCCAAGTTGCAACGGGCCGTACGGGTTGTACTGATATAAACACGGTAAAATCCCCACTTATCCCGGGTAACCGATGAGGCCATCCCACACTTGAGCGCGATTTCTTGAATGTCATCCGCCAACTGTCGAGAGACCGTGGTATACCGCCAACTATTTTTGTTCTGCTGATTACCGTCGCCATCCAGCAAAGACTTTAACAAAATTAGAAGATGCCCGCGATTCAATTTCTTAATATCCGCGGGGATATATCTATCTCGGCTTTTACCAAGCGATTTCACATACTCATACAATTGTCTTGAGGTAGCGGTAACGTGATGTTTATTCACAACCGGCGAAAGCCCAATAGCACGCATAACAGCCAGTGCTTCATCCACACGATAGTATGTTGTGAGCGTCACCGTACAATTTCCGGTTCTCTGGTCTTCGCGGCAATGTCCCTCCGAAATATACCATCCCAGAAAGCGTAGCCAATCCTCCATAGGAATAGGGCGTGCAGGGAAATAATGCCCATACCTTTTATCTGGTTTTACCTCTGGTAAAACAAACATCGTTGGAGCGTTATCTTCTTCTTCCACATCGGCAGCAAGCAGGTATGACATCGGCTTGCCTTCAATGGACTGCGCTTCCAACAAACGCGGGTTCTTCAGCCCATTGTGGTCACAATCCCAGGCTACTAACATTTTGTGGTTTGGCGTAACACATGTTCTCAGACGACGATTAGTCTGCACATACATCTTGCCTTTATACGGATAAGCAAAATAAGATGTGGGTTTTTGATACTGTGCTATTCTACGTTCCAGATTGTAGGTCAGAACCTCATCCTCGGGTGTCAGTTCATAGAATTTCTTCCAACCGGCGCGTGTTAAAATGTCCGTATCTTCAGAATAACAACACCCATAAGGCGAGTGGAAATCCAGTGGCTGGCTCTCCGGAATCCCCAGCGGGAAGTCTCGATAGCGGTAGCGCGTCGCCTCCTCGACGATGGCGATCTCCTCCATCCCACCGTAGACCTTATTTGTCGAAGCGTAAAAGAGAATGGCCTGCGGCGCTACGGCCCGCACCGCCTCCAGTACATTGAATGTGCCCAGCGCGTTGCACTCGAAATCCTCGCGGGGATTGGCGACCGAGGTGGTGACCGCCACCTGGCCGGCCATGTGATAGACGCGGGCTGCGTCGGGGGGAATGGCCGCGCGCAATGCTTCGAAATCACGGATGTCGCCGCGCACGAAGGTGAGTAGATCGCCGTGGCGTTCGCGCAGCCAGGCCAGGTTCATCTCAGTACCTTTGCGGGACAGATTGTCAAAAATGATGACCCGATCCCCACGCTTGAGGTGATAGTCGGCCAGATTGCAGCCGATGAAACCCGCTCCGCCGGTGATGAATATCTTCATAGTCACTCTCCTGCTCCAGAGATCACCGCATTGGCTGTATGACGTCGCGCATAACAAGAGGCAGGTACATCTTAGCCAGATTGACAACAAGTGTTGCAGGTACCACGAGCACTGCATTGTCGGGATCGTTGCTTCGGATAATGAGAGCGCTCCTGTGTGAACCGACTGGCACTCCGCGCGAGTCAAATGTCACACTAACCTGCACTGTGCCATTGGGTGCGACCTCGCCGTACCCAGGGCCTGCACTCAACCAGCCAGCCACACCACAATTGACCTCGCCCCGCACAGTCATGCTCACAGTGTCGAAATGGATGGTCACCGCCGGGTCCCCTGTCCAGAAAGCAACCTGCGCGTGCAGACCGTCTATAATGGTCACAGGCGATGAACGGCTGCGTTTAACCATGTAATAGTACGGATACACCGAGAGAGCACCGGTCCTGAAGTTGCGTTGGGCACGAAATGCGTAAGACTTTGGGTCCTCTCTACTGCCTACGACCAGGGCTAAGTGTACAGGCGCGCCAGAATCGGCTGAAGGATCCCTCTGAGAATCCCATAATTGTCCTTCAGGCAGAGGTATATCGGAGTTACTGAGGTGTGCCTCCCAGTCCCAGGCGACCCGGTTTGCCAGGTTCACACCGCTGCTCTGGAGTTCAATCTCATCCACTCGTGCAGTACACCCGGCAGGAAGTGTTTTGAGCTGCTCAGGAGCGTAGTAGTAATCCAGGAGCGTCTGGCCCGAGCGGGTTTCTGCATCTATCAGGAAGCTGTCTTTCCATAAGTAGTTCGACTCGATAGCATAGGTCGGCACCAGTGTGTACTGTAATGTCAATCCACCGCTGTTGGTCACCGTTAATATCCTGGTAACCCGGTGACCAGCCACCTGGACACTGGAGAGGGACGCGGGCGAGACGGCAATACGCGGAGGCTGAGCCACAACGGTGATCAGGCCGGTCATGGTCCTGTGCCCCTGTCCATCATCGGCCACGATCTGTCCCTGTCCTGCCATGGTCGGGGCAAAAACGAAACGCTCACCAGTGCCTGACCGCTGTTCCAGTGTGCCGGAGGTGCTCCAGTTCACCGATACAGGACCGAGATAGTTGGGGGAGGGACAATCGTCAAACGCGAGAGCGTACAGCGTCAGGGATTCGCCCACCAGCAGCACACGGTCAGTGACCGCGCTGCCTGCTGCATCCCTGATAGCGACTGAGGATATTTCGCCTGAGGTGGTATGTGCGACATGGCTGTGTTCCCATGTGACGATTTTGGCGCGCGGGGCGAGTTCGCTCTGAACCAGCGCGGTGTTCACGATTTCGGCACAGTAGAGCACGGTCTGTGGTGGCACGGTGACGGCGAAGCTGAGGCGCGCTGTCTGGCGTGCGGGCACTGTTCCTTTCCAGGTAAGGTAGGGCAGGACCAGTGTGCCGGAGACAGGGGGAGTTACTGTGCCGACAGAAGCTCTTGCCGAGCCGGGAACGTATGCAGCGTAAAGGGGCAGGGTGTCAGTGACCCAGAAGCTGAGGTTCTGGGAGCCGGTATTGGTCAATGTCACCGTGTAGTTTATGAGATCACCCGGGCGTGCCAGGTTCCTGTCGGCTTTTAGTGCTGTCTCAATCGGCCAGGCTTCATCCATGCCGATGTCCACATGTGAGCGCATGGGTCTGGGATCACCATCAATATCTGTGGAAGGAGCAGGTCCCAGCGGCCATACGCCGCGGGGGTGGGCAGTGTCAATAGCCGGCGACCTGGGGCGGAGGTGGTAGTCAAGTTGCCATGGGTCGGTGAACATGGGGTCAACGCTCATGTTGCCTGTACCCGGCTGGTTGCCCCTGGCGATTGAATAACTCACCACGCAGTCGCCCAGACACCGCAGGTCATCATCACCATTTCCCCAGAGGATGGTGTTGACTATGAGAGAGCTTTGAGGCTGAGCAGGCCAGGTATACAGGCCGTTTCCGTTGCCGGGGGCATAGTTATCGGCCAGCGTGCTGTTGATAACGGAGAGCGCAGCCTCCGGCCGGGCATATAGCCCGCCGCCGAGTACTCTGGCCGTATTGCGCGCGATCAGTGTGTTGGTGAGCCACGCCTGCGCACCGTTACCCACGGACATTCCCCCACCCACATCCGCAGTGTTGCTGAGTACCCGGCTGTTGATGAGCATTGCCCGTCCACCATCGGTGACGAATATACCGCCTCCGTGGTCCCTGGCGTGATTGTCAGAGGCCACAGAATTGGAGAAAACGAGGGTGGCTCCCTGCACATAAATACCCCCGCCGGATGGGGAAGCGGCGTCCGCGTTGCCGCCGGTAACGATGATGCCGTCCAGCACAACGCGCGGAGGGGGATAGCAGGGATTGGGCAGCACGCGCACGACCGGGCCGCTGCCGTTACCGCGCAGGATGGTGGGGTGGGCGTCCGCGTCGCGCATCCAGGTGGCCGGGTCGTAGCCGCCGACCAGGGTGACACTGCGCGTCAGGGTGAAGGTGCCGGCGTAGACGCCGCCGGCTAAGTGGAGCGTGGCGCCGTCAGCGGCAGCGATGAGCGCCTCTGTCAGCGTGCGGAAGGGCCGTGTGGAGGAGCCATCTGCCGGGCCGGAGTGGGCCGGGTTCACGTAGAGCGTGGGGAAGGCGCGCCAGGCGTGGAATTGAGCGGCCAGGCGGGCGGTCCGCTGCAGATACTCGTAGC
>DAOTYA010000008.1:0-15954 GCA_034435075.1 Anaerolineae bacterium | reverse complement strand
TTCGCCAGCGCCAAAACCAGCATCGCCACGGTCCAGAAAGTGGCCAGAAACCCTGCTTGCTGAGGATCGTTTTGAACCAACTCGACTATCTGCTCCTCAACCTGCCGATCTACCTTGCGGGGGCGGCCACTCCGTGGCCTGTCATAGAGTCCGGCGATTCCCTCATCCTGGTAGCGCTTCAGCCACTCGCGTACGCTGGCGGCGCTGTAGCCAAAGAGGCCAGCAATCTCGGGTGGGCTCTTGCCCTGGTCGGAAAGCAAGACGAAGTGAGCTCGCTCCGAAACCCGACCCACTTCACGGCGGGCGAAGAGGCGAAGTTCTTGCCGTTGCTCGTCGGTCAATTGTACACGGATCATAGCAGGTGACCTCCCTTATCTGGCAGTTGTAGGTGGCTTCGTTCTGCTTTGAAAATAGATATCAACGGGCCGCTATTCGGGTGGTGATAGGCGAGTGTGGAGCGAAAGCGATGTTGTCTTTCGCCGGTTCAGATTCTACCATGCGCTCTCGAATATCCACCTCAAACCCCAGCGCTTGCAGCCGCTTGACCAGACGCCGGGCTGTATATTCCCGATTCCGTTGGTCGAGATAATCCGCGCCCAACTCACGGTACTCCTCACCCCGTTCCAGCATATGATAGGCCGCCTGCAAAATGGTTCGCCCAACGGCTACCGTTGCCCGCGCCTTGCCAAGACGGGCGGCAAGACGATAATACAAAGAACGCAGGTAGGTTTTCTTACTACGGGCGGCACCGTGAGCGGCCAGCGCCAACGCCCGCTTCAGGTAGCGATTCCCTTTGCGCGCCCGCCCGGAACGCTGTTTGCCACCCGTCTCGTTATTGCCGGGAGCCACACCTGCCCAGGCCGTGATGTGGCGGTCTGAGGGGAAGCGGCTCATATCAACACCGATTTCCGCCACGATTAAGATGGCCAACTGACGGTCTACACCGGGAATGGTATCCAGCAGCATCACGGCTTTCTGGAAATCCGGCATCTGGGCTAATTGCTCCTCAATGCGGGCTTCTATCCTGGCAATCTGCCGGTTCAGGAAGTCTATCTCCTCCAGGAGTTCCTGGAGCATGAAGCGATGATGAGGGGTAAGCGTGCCAATCAATGCCTGCTGCAGTTCCCCCCGCTTCTGGCGCATGCGGCCTCGGGCCATATTGGCCAGCACCTGAGGATCGGTTTCACCCTCCAGTAGGGAGCGGAGGATAGCTTGAGCGGAAACGCCTTGCAGGTCGGTAGCCACCGACGCCAATTTGATGTTGGCGTCTTCCAACACCCGTTGCAGACGATTGAAGAAGCGGTTGCGCTCCTCTACCAGGTGCTGGCGATAGCGGGCCAGGTCTCGGAGTTCCCGTTGCTCCCGCGGAGGGATGAAGCTGGGTTGCAACAACCCGTGCTGCATAAGCGTGGCAATCCACTCGGCATCTTTCATATCCGTCTTGCGCCCCGGCATACGTTTGATGGATTGGGCATTGACTACAAAGACCTCAAACCGGCCTTCCAGGATGTTATAGATGGGCTGCCAATAGACGCCAGTGCTCTCCATCGCTACATGCGTCACGCCGCCCTGGGTCAACCAGTCGGCCAGCGCCTCCAAATCGGCCGTCATAGTGGAGAAGGTGCGCAACTCCCGGTGAAGGTTGCCCTGCCCATCTCCCGTTACACGACAGGCAACAACGAACTTCTTGTGGACATCCAGTCCAGCACAGTTGGGGTAGATGACTCTCAACATGGCAATCCTCCCGATAACGAGCATCGCCGGCAGGGTGCCGCAGTACAGAGATTCTGCTTTGCGTGCTGCCCACTTCGGGCGCACAAAGGGGAATACCTCATAGCACCCCTGAACAAGCTGCTTCACAGGCTCGCAGCACCAAGAAAAAAACGCTCTGAGACCGGCGTGCATTCAAGTATAGCATATCCTCACAGGAGGCGCTATTGATTTTCATTCATCGGAGTGCAGGGCGACAGCCCTGGCATGGGAGTTACTTCAAACACCCTGTAACGGCTTGCGCAGCAAATCATGGAGGTAAGAGCAACCCCACAGTTGGGGAGTTGCCAACCCCACGCGGCCAGCAGGTCCCGCCCGCTGGAAAGTATACCCTGGACTTTTCCTGAACGGCGATTACTGCTATAGTATAATGTTCCCTCAGTCACCTTCCTATCTCTGTTTGCAGGTAACTGCCTACCCCTGCGACTGAAGTCGCCCACTTTGGGCCGCAGGCCTTCGGTCGGCCTGCGCCGATTGCTGTTTCCGCGTCGGCGCAGGCGCCCGTAAAGGTCGCTTTCCAATCGGCACAAGGCGGCAGGCAGCCGGGCAGGTAATTACGCTGCAGAATAATTCGCCTGAGGTCGTTCCACTAGGGTGAGCGCAGGATGCCTCCCTCAGTCTCGCTCTGAGTAATAATTTCTCGTTACCTCACCAAAAGGAGGCGGCGGGCTGCCCCGACAAATGAAGTTGGGGCAGCCCCTTTTTGTTATCCCCTCGTAGCCCCAAGATGTGTTCAATGCCAAAACAGTTAGACAACTGCCCAAACTTAGGCTATAATACCATCATCCCAAACTCGCTCAGGAGGAAGCAACATATGCCCCGTTACCAGAGGCCGACCGGCACACTCGACATCTTGCCGGAGGACCAGCCTTATTGGGATTATGTGCTCACCCGGGCGCGACGCCTGGCAGAGCTGTGCGGCTTCGAGCGCATTGATGTACCCGTTTTCGAGGTAACCGAGCTGTTCGCGCGTGGCGTTGGAGAGGGCACCGATATCGTGGACAAGGAGATGTACTCCTTCGAGGATAAAGGCGGACACAGCATCACTCTGCGCCCGGAGTTCACCGCCGGCGTGATCCGCGCCTATATCGAGAACGGCCTGCAGGTGCGTACGCAGCCGGTCAAACTCTACACCTGCGGCCCGATATTCCGCTACGAACGCCCCCAGGCGGGGCGCTTCCGTCAGCACACCCAATTTAACGTCGAAATCCTGGGAGAACAGGATCCACTCGCGGACCTGGAAGTCATGCTGCTGGCATGGGACCTGTACGCGGGTTTGGGTTTTCAGGAACTGGCCTTTCAACTGAACTCAACCGGATGCCCCAAATGTAAGCCGGGATACATTGAGGTACTGAAGCGTTACTACGCTGAACATACCGACCATATCTGCGATGACTGCCGCCGCCGGCTGGAACGCAGCCCGCTGCGCGTGCTGGACTGCAAAGCCCAGGTGTGTCAGCCCGTCATCGAAGGGGCGCCCCACATCATGGATTACCTGTGCGTGGAGTGTGAGGAACATTTCGCCAGGCTGCGAGAGTACCTCAGCCTGTTGGGACGGCAATATGTGATCAACCATCGCCTGGTGCGCGGACTGGACTACTATACCAAGACCGTGTTTGAGGTCTGGGCCGCAGGGATAGGTGCCCAGAGCGCCGTCTGCGGGGGAGGCCGTTATGATGGACTGGCCGAGATGCTCGGCGGCCCTCCAACGCCGGGAGTGGGGTTCGGCTCAGGACTGGAGCGCATAGTTATGGCGATGAAACATTTCGGCGTGCAGGTGCCTCCTCTCCCTGCACCGGCAGTTTTTGTAGCCCACCTGGGGCCACAGGCCGGCCAGGAGGCCGTGCGCCTGGCGTACGCCCTGCGCAGTGCTGGTATCGGGACATGGATTGCCTTCGGACAGCGCGGGTTGAAAAGCCAGCTCCGCGAGGCCAGCAAACGTGGAATGCGCTATACGATTATCCTGGGCGAGCAGGAACTCTCCTCCGGGATGGTGATCGTGCGTGATATGGAAAGCGGAGAACAAATGCAGGTGCCGGTAGCCGGCGTGGTGGCATGGGTCAGAGAGCAGGTGCACCTGGCTTAACAATTTGGCCTTGGGGAAACGTGAAGCAAGTTATCGTTACCTACAACCCCCGTATCGCTCGCGCCCTCCCTCTGGCTGGAGAGATTGCGGCCTGGATCGAATCAAGTGGGGGAAGAGCACAAGTGTGCCCTATAACCGACTTTTCCCCTCGTCTGTGTCAGACCCCGGCTGAGCTTTTAGTGACATTGGGCGGCGATGGCTCCATCCTGCGCGTGGCACGTGCCGCAGCCACCTTCGGCATTCCCATCCTGGGGATCAATCTGGGCAGAGTGGGCTTTCTAACCGAGATCGGCCCGGGCGGGTGGCAGGAGGTGCTCGCACAAATATTCAATGGAGAGTTCTGGATCGAGGAACGTATGATGCTGCGGACAACGGTATTGCGCGGAGAAACCCCCACCCGACACGCTGAGGCTCTGAACGACGTGGTGGTAGGGCGAGGAGCGCGGGCCAAGGTCGTGCACCTGGCCGTCTCAATTGACGGGGAGTATCTAACCACCTATGTCGCCGACGGGCTGGTCATCGCCACCCCGACAGGCAGCACCGCCTACGCCCTCGCAGCCGGCGGCCCGGTCCTCTCCCCGCAATCGCGCAACATCCTTGTGGTGCCCATCGCACCTCACCTGAGCATGGCGCATTCCCTGGTGCTGGGCGGGGGAGCGACGGTGCGGCTCACCGTCGCCGGGGGACGACCGGCAGTGCTCACCGTGGACGGCGAGGTACAGGAGCGGCTGAAGAAGGGGGATGAGGTGATCATAGAAGCCAGTCAACACGTCGCCCGTTTCGCACGGGTACAGGAGCGCAACTACTTCTACAAAACATTAGCGAAGCGTCTGATGCCCAAATAGCAACAGGTGATGACCGATGAACGAACCTCTCCATTGTGTCAACCATCCTGACGTCGAGACCTATCTGCGTTGTAACCGCTGCGGACAGCCTATCTGTGTCAAATGCGTAGTGCAGACACCAGTAGGATACCGCTGCCGGCAATGTGTCAACAGGCAACAGCGAGCTTTCTATGCCGATTTCCGGCCTGTCAATTATTTAATCGCCGGTATCATCACATTCCCACTGGCATTTGTAGCCAGCCTGCTGATCCCGACCTTGGGCTGGTACACCATCGTGCTGGGACCATTGGCGGGTGCGGGGATAGCCGAGGTTGTCCACATGGCCGTGCGGAGACGTCGCTCGCCGTACCTCTGGATGATCGTATGCGTCATTATTGTCGCTGCGGCACTCCCCAAGCTGGCCTTCTCCTCACTGCTTCTCCTGGGAGGTGGCATCGTACCGGACAGCATCGCCGATTATTTCACCAGCGGACTGTGCTCTGGCAGGTTATTTGGCCTGTTGTGGGATACCGTTTATGTGATCACGGCGGTGAGCACGGCGGGCTTCCGCCTGCGCCCTGGCCGCCGGGTATAGAAGGAGGAAGTGAACTCTGTGTTGACCGAGTTATGCATCCAGGACTTCGCCATCATTGACCGGCTGCAACTGACCTTCGAGCCAGGCCTCTCTGTGCTGACCGGCGAGACGGGGGCAGGCAAGTCCATCATTGTGGATGCAGTAGAAGTAGTATTGGGCGGACGGGCCGACAGCGGCGTTATCCGTGCCGGAGCCGGGCGTGCCATCGTTGAGGCTACCTTCTATCTTAACCCCGCGCAGCAACGAGAGCTTGCGCCCCTGCTCGCGCAGGAAGGGTTGGAGGGGGAAGCGCCGGAGTTTCTGTGCCTGGGACGCGAGGTGCGCAGCGGCGGCCGCACCATCTGTCGCATTAACGGCCGTGTCGTCACTCTGACACTGCTGCGCGAGGTGGCCGCGAAACTGGTGGACATCCACGGTCAAAGCGAGCACCTTTCTCTGCTGCGCGTGCGCGAGCACATTAACCTGCTGGACCGCTATGCGGAGTTGCTGCCGTTACGAGCGCAGGTGGCGCAACTGGCAGAACGGGTGCGCGCAGTGCGTCGGGAGCTGCAAAACCTTTTGCGCAGCGAGCAGGAACTGACGCACCGGGCCGATCTGCTAAACTTCCAGATCGGCGAAATTGCAGCGGCTGCCCTCAGACCAGGCGAAGAAGAGGAACTGCTCGAAGAGCGGCTCAGACTGGCCAACGTTGAGCAACTGGCCGGGCTGAGCGGCGAGGCACTCCACCTGCTTGAGGGGGACGAGAGGGGAGGCGCTGCGGCCCTTGACCTGCTGGGTGTAGCCATTCAGGCCATAGAGGGGTTGGTGCGCATAGACCCGGCGCTCAGGCCACAACTCCAGCTCGCTGAGAGCGCTGGCTACCAGCTCGAAGAGCTGGCCAGAACCCTGCGTGACTATCGGGAGCAGCTTGAGTACAATCCCCGGAGGCTTCAGGAGGTCGAGGACAGGCTGGCCGTTATCCGGCGCCTGGAGCGCAAATACGGGCCCACCATAACGGATGTGCTCGAGTACGCCAGAAAGGCTGCCCTTGAGCTGGAAACGATTACCCACAGCGAAGAGCGCATCGCCGTGCTACGAGAAGAGGAGGAGCGGCTGGTGACAGAGCTGGGCAGGCTGGCTGTGACGCTTTCCCTCAAGCGACGAGAGGCTGCCCGGCGCCTGGCATCAGAGCTTGAAAGGGAATTACGCGACCTGCGTATGGAGGGTGCCAGGTTCAGCGTAGATTTTCAATGGCGTGAAGACCCCGATGGTGTGCCGCTTGACGAAGCCCAGCTAAGAGATTGTATGTTACAATCCGCGGCCTCCGCTCTCCAATCCCTGCGCGTGGCCTTCGACTCCACCGGCATAGACCAGGTCGAGTTCCTCATCTCCCCCAACCCGGGCGAGCCGCTGAAGCCGCTGGCGAAGATCGCCTCAGGTGGGGAGACCTCACGCCTGATGCTGGCGCTGAAAACCGTGCTCTCCCGCGCCGACGAGACGCCCACCCTCATCTTCGACGAGATAGACCAGGGCATCGGCGGGCGTGTTGGCGCAACGGTCGGCGAGAAACTGTGGCGACTGGCGGTCGGGATGGGAGAGGAGGGGTTTGCTCATCAGGTCCTCTGCATAACCCACCTGCCGCAACTGGCCGGCTTTGGGGATGTACACTACCATGTCGAAAAACACATCGAGCAAACCCCTTCAGGTGAACGTACCGTCGCCCGGGTCAGGCGCCTTGAAGGCAGGGACAGGGTCGCCGAACTGGCCGCGATGCTCGGTGCCAGCGGCGAGGCAGCCTATCGCAGCGCCGAGGAGATACTCGAATATGTCGCCAGGTGTAAGAGGGGGAGCGCAGCCCAAACGGCACCCGATAAAACCTGACTACCGGCCAAACTCGCGGGCAAGCTGCTCCACGCTCAGCATAATCATCGTGGGGCGTCCGTGGGGACATGTATGGGGATTGTTGCATTGTTCGAGCGCCCGCACCAGCTTTTCCATCTCCATGTGACTCATCACCTGCCCGGCCTTGATCGCGGCGCGTTTGCAGACATGGCGTATTACGGCCTCCTCAACAGGACCGGATAACGGATCGCCGCCCGTGCTCAGTGCTGCTGCCACATCCTCCAACACCTGGAGGGGGTCCGCCTGCGCCACAACCGCCGGCAGCGCGCGGACCAGCACCGTCGCTCCCCCGAACGGTTCGACCAGGAAGCCGAGTCTCTCCAGCATCTCCGCATGTTTACCTGTCAGAGTGGCCGCTTCCGGCGACAGTTGCACCAGACGCGGCTCCAGCAGCACCTGTGAGGCCACACCGGCCTGTTCCTTCTCCGCCCATAACTGCTCGAACAGGATACGTTCGTGAGCAGCATGCTGATCAATCAGGTATATCCCGCCCTCCCCCTCGGCCACAATGTAAGTCGCGTTTATCTGCCCGACCACGCGCAGCGGGGAGAGACGTTTCCTGACCTCCAGCCTCTGCACGGGGATGTCCAGGTTCATCTGACCGGTGCTTAAAGCGGCCAGGCGCTCCCTCCTGCTCTCGCGCGCCTCCTCATCTCCGGCCGGGAACACCGGCCGGGCGAGGTGAGCGGATGGAGTCGGCGGCGCGGGCTGTTCCATAAGCGTGCGCCGCACCGCCTTCTGCACCGCGCGGAAGACCATATCCCCGTCACGGAAGCGTACCTCCGCTTTAGCCGGGTGGACGTTCACATCCACTTCTTCTGGGGGAAGTGCCACCATCACCACTGCCAGCGGGTAACGGCCGGCCGGGAGCAGGGTGTGATATGCCTGGACAATGGCATAGCTGAGCAGGGCATCCTGCACCCAGCGCCCGTTGACGAATATCGTGATGTAGCCACGGTTAGCCCGATGGAGAGATGGCGGACTGACAAAGCCGGACACCCGGACGCCATCCTCCCCCGTCTCTACGGAGACGTCAGGTGAAGGGGTAATCTCAAGTGCAGCCGCTCCCACCTCCAGGCCGTAAACTGCGATCAGCACGTCGCGCAGGCGGCCGTTTCCAGGCGAGCGGAAGACCTCTTTGCCATCCTGCACCAGCGTGAAGCGCAGCGCTGGATATGCCAGCGCGTATCTGGTCAGCCAGGCGTCAATATGTCCCTGCTCGGTTCGATCGGCACGCAGGAATTTGCGCCGGGCCGGAAGGTTGAAGAAAAGGTCTTCCACGGTTACGCTCGTTCCCGGTGGCCGGCCGCTCTCGCGGCGCGTCACCACCCGCCCACCTTCCAGACGGATCAGCGTGCCCGTCGGCTCACCTCTGGCCCGTGTCTCGCAGGTCA
Source organism: Anaerolineae bacterium (assembly GCA_034435075.1). Classification (GTDB taxonomy): domain Bacteria; phylum Chloroflexota; class Anaerolineae; order B4-G1; family B4-G1; genus JAOAAG01. The sequence continues at coordinate 7,404 of DAOTYA010000008.1, read as the reverse complement.
CCCTGCTCACCGCAGCGATGGAGGCCAATGCCTCGCCGCGGAAACCCAGGGTCGTGATACGTGCCAGGTCTTCGGCTGTCGCCAGCTTACTGGTCGAGTGGCGATGAAAGGCCAGCTCGACCTCGGCGGCCGGTATGCCACAGCCATCGTCGCTGACGCGGATGTAACGCTTGCCGCCTGCACGCGCCTCGACGCGTATCTCACGCGCCCCGGCATCTATGCTGTTCTCGACAAGCTCCTTGACCACCGACGAGGGGCGCTCGATGACCTCACCGGCAGCGATCTGGGAGACTATCTCGTCCGGCAGTACACGGATGGGCACTTCAGCTCTCTTCGTACAGCTCTATCAGCACTCCCCGGGTCGAGAGGGGATGGAGGAAAATGTAGCGGTGGCCTGCGACATTGGTGCGCGGCTCCTCGCCGATCGTCTTCACCCCGGCCTGACGCAGACGTTCCAGCGCTTCCTCGACACACGCCACTCTGAGACAGATATGATGCAATCCCTCCCCCCGTTTCTCCAGAAAACGCGCCACACTGTTTTCCGTGTCCAGAGGGCGGATTAGCTCGATCTCGCCGTCACCGGCGGGCAGGAACGCAATCTCCACTCCCTCCTCCGGCACCTGGCGGCGCGCACTCACCTCGAGTCCCAATGCCTGGGTGTAGAGCGTCAACGCTGCGTCCATATCGCGCACGGCGATGGCAATGTGGTGAATGGATGGTTTCATCTGAGTTCGTCTCCCTATTTTACCAGAACATACCTGCCCCGCGTTGTCTGAGAGGTAGCAGTGTACATATAAGTCGCGGGGCCCACGATCACAAGGTCAGCGTGGCCAATGCCCCAATTGTTCGCCACATCCATCAGCACCGGATTGCCGGGGAATTTCTCCCACGGGCCGTCAATCGCCGGCCCCACACTGCGGGCGAACCCCAGCCCGAACTGGTCATCAACAACGGTGGGATTGCTCGGGCCGCGCACACCCTCATAAGCCATATAATAGCGGTCTCCGACGCGCACGACATCGGCCGAGGAGATGGTACGGAACTCAAAGTAGGGATTGGCGTCCGCACCGAACGCATCCAATGGCCCGTAACCATTTTCGGCGCCGAAAAGAGGGTTCGAGGCGCATTTGCGCAGCCCTCTGGCCCCGGCATGCCTGTTCCCCACAAAGCAACCCATATGGCCGGGATCGCGTCCCAGGCCAACGAAAACGTACAACAGGTCACCCTCCACGTAAATCCCCGGCGGCGCGCCCACCAGGCAGTTGCCGTACTCCGTTTCGTTATAGATATTGGGATGCTGACCTATGGACTCTGCATCGGCGCATGGCCTGTTCTGGTCTGCATACCACTGTCCGGTACCCGGCACGTATGCCTCACCCGACCAGTCAACGCCGTTGTGCGAAGTACGCATGTAGACGCCCGCACCCCACTCGTAGACGATGTATGCCTGCCCGGGTTCGAAGAAGACGCGCGGATATTGCTGCTGGTGGGTATGATCTCTGGCCTGGCAGGGGCACGAGAGGCACGAAAAAAGGCAGCGAGGATTTTCAAGGGTGAAGTGCAGCCCACCGTCGTAGCTTTTCCAGAGCGTCACACAGCCGGGGAAAGGCACGGGATCTCCGCACTGATCAACAACGCCTGCTGACTGGAAACTGGCGTGCAGGTAAGACCAGAACTCACCACCACCCCGGTAGACAGTATCAGACTCGCCCACGGGCAGGCCTACGTCGAATGCCTCCAGCTCCCACCATGCCGTCCCATCCCAAAACTCGTCCAATGTGGCGAATGTCCGGCCAGATGGGGGTAAAAGGTAGAAGGAGGATGTGGGGGTGGGCGGCACGGAGGTCAGGGTCGGCACAGACGGCGTATCTTCTGGAGTAAGCACAGTCGGGGGAGCGGTGGGTTGTAGCGTGCTGGTAGGAGGTGGAGTCTTTGTGGCAGTGGGCTGTGGCGTGCTGGTAGGGGGCGGGGTAGGGGTGGCGGTGGGTGCTAAAGTTTCGGTGGGTACAGCAGTGGGCGACGACGTAACCACGGCAGGAGAGCACACACGCGCAGAGGTATGGGCACCTGATGTGGCCAATGCGGTGACTACCGGTTGTGGCGTGGCAGTGGGCGTGAGCGCAGCACCACAGCCTTGAAGAGCAACCGTTCCGCAAGAGAGGACCAAAAGCAAGGCACAGGCAGCAAGCCAGGTATAACATGCACTCCGCGAGCCATAGGTCAAAACCTTCATTCCGCCAGACCCCTTACACTTTCCCAGGCGCTCAACCCCACAGTCGAAGAATCAACCTGTCGTGGACCCTCCCAAACGAGGCCCTGTAGCCGTACTGATTATAGGGAAAAGAGGGTGACTGTCAAGCTACACAGTCAGGGGACCGGCTACAGCGGCACGCTCATATGTGACTTGTGTCCAGAAGCATGATGAGTATAATCAAAGGCAGTTTGGTGGTCAGCCTGATCTGGACGGTCACATCATGGAGAGCAAAATTGAGGAATTGAAAGCCCGCTTGAGAGAAATCCGCGATCTGGAAGGAGCTGCGGCGCTTCTCGCATGGGATCAGCATACCTGTATGCCGGCCGGGGGAGCACCAGCACGAATGCGACAGATCGCCATCCTCAGGCGACTGGTGCACGAAAGGGCCACCGATCCCGGCCTGGGCAGGTTGTTAGACGAACTGCGGCCCTACGAGGAAAGCCTGTCTTACGACTCCGATGAAGCCAGCCTGATCAGGGTGGCACGGCGTGACTATGAGCAGGCGGTGAGGATTCCCTCTGATTTTGTAGCCCGGCTCTCTGAACACACGAGCGCCACCTTCCAGCTCTGGAGAGAAGCATATCCTGCGGGTGATTTCGCCCGTGTCCGGCCTTACCTGGAAAGAACACTTGATCTGAGCCGTCAACTGGCCGAATTCTTCCCAGGCTACGAGCATATAGCCGATCCATTGATTGATCTGCAGGATTACGGTGTGCGGGCCGAGACCGTGCGTGCCGTCTTTGCCGGTCTGCGCGAACAGCTGGTGCCCCTGGTGCGGGAGATCATCAGCCAGCCTCCTCTGGACGATGCGTGCCTGCATCAGTTCTTCTCGGAGCAGCAACAACTGGCTTTTGGGAGCGAGGTGCTCCGCCGCCTGGGCTACGACTTTACACGTGGGCGTCAGGATAAATCACCGCACCCATTCACCACCAGTTTCTCGATCGGCGACGTGCGCATTACCACGCGCGTTGCGGAAAACGCATTGGATGAGGCGCTGTTTGGCTCTCTCCATGAGGCCGGACATGGTATTTACGAGCAGGGCATTGATGAAAAATTTGAGGGCACTCCTCTGGCATCAGGTGCGTCTTTCAGTGTTCATGAGAGCCAATCGCGCCTGTGGGAAAATCTTGTGGGGCGCAGTCTGAGCTTCTGGCGCTTCTTCTATCCCGGGTTGCAGGCACTGTTTCCCGATCAGTTGGGCAATGTGTCACTGGAAGCCTTTTACCAGGCGATCAACAAAGTCGAGTGCTCGCCGATCCGTGTCGGAGCTGACGAAGTGACCTACAACCTGCATGTTCTCATGCGTTTTGACTTGGAACTCCGCCTGCTTGAGGGGGAGTTAAGCGTGCGTGAGCTACCAGAGGCCTGGAACACACGCATGGCGGAGGACCTGGGCATCATGCCGGAGAGCGACAGGGAAGGGGTTCTCCAGGATGTGCACTGGTACAATGGTGTCATTGGCGGTATGTTCCATGGATACACGCTTGGCAACATTCTGAGCGCCCAGTTCTTCGAGGCTGCACTCCGTGCCCATCCGGAGATCACCGGCGAGATGGAAGCCGGTAACTTTGCCACATTGCTGGAATGGCTGCGGGAGAATATCCACAGACATGGGCGCAAGTACACGACCTTTGAGCTGGTCAGGCGCGTTACCGGGGATGAGCTGAGGATCGAACCGTACATCCGCTATTTGCGTAAAAAATACGGAGAGCTGTACAATATAGCGGATTCTAATGTCAATCAAACAATTGCGTGATATGCTTTAGCGCGGTGGCATGGCAGGGGTACTCCATGAGGCGCCGACTTAAGTTGCCCACCCGCAGTGTGCGCTTCAGTTCGCGCCTGCTAAGGGCACCCCTGATACTCTGGCTGCCGTCCTAGAGAGTAAGAGATGGAAATGGAACTTTGTCTGGAGAACGAGTTACTGGAAAACACAGAAGCAGGCGGCGAGGAATATCTACTGCGCAAAGCGGCTGAGCAGGGGTACGTTACTTACGATGACATCCTGTACGCCTTCCCTCACGTAGAGGAAAACCTGGAAGAATTGGATAATATCCTCACCATGCTGTTCGAGGCCGGTATCGAAGTTGGGATGCCTGGAGAAGCAGAGGAGGAAGAAGGCGAAATCCCGGAGTACGAGCAGATTTATGAGGAAGAAGAGGATTACCTGGACGCCATCGGCATGGACGATCCCCTGGGGCTATACCTGAAGGAGATCAGCCAGGTACCCCTGCTTACTGCTGAGGAAGAGGTAGAGCTGGCCAAAAGGATGGAGGCAGGCCGGGCCGCGCAGAAGGAACTGAAGCGCGATGATCTGACGCCGGAGGAAAGGGAACGTCTCCAGGCGATCGTTGAGGATGGTCTGGCTGCCCGGGCGCACCTCATCCGTGCCAATTCGCGTCTGGTGGTCAGCGTTGCCAAAAAGTATATTGGCCGGGGCATGCCCTTTCTTGATCTGATCCAGGAAGGGAATATCGGGCTTGTGCGCACTGCCGACAAATTTAACTACCGGCTGGGGCACAAGTTCTCCACCTATGCCACGTGGTGGATCAGGCAGGCGGTGACGCGTGCCATTGCCGATCAGAGCCGTACCATCAGGGTGCCTGTGCATATGGGCGATCAGATCACCAGGCTGCTGCGCACGGCGCATCGCCTGACCCAGGAGTTAGGGCGTGAGCCAACCTCGCAGGAGCTTGCGGATGAGCTGGAGATACCCAGGCAGAAGGCAGAGGAGATGCTGAAAGCTTCCTATCATCCTCTGTCCCTGGATATGCCTGTTGATGATGAGGGCGAGAATGAGCTGGGGGATTTCATCGAAGATGGGCGTGTCGTCATGCCGGACGAAGAGGTGAATACCGCGGAGTTACGCGCCCTGCTTCAGGAGATGCTCCAGGAGCTTCCCCCGCGCGCTGTGCGCATCCTCCAACTGCGTTATGGGCTTTTGGATGGGCAAACCTATACGCTCGAAGAGATCGGCAAGAAGTTGGGGGTAACCCGCGAACGGGTGCGCCAGATCGAGGCTCAGGCTCTCAGCCGGTTGCGTCACCTCAGCCGCTTACGCAGGCTGAAGGACTTTATGAGGAATTAGTACCGACGATGCGCTCGTACAGAGCATCAAGCTCCTCGTCTGAGTAGAAATAAATTATGATGCGTCCGCCTTTTTCGGTGCGCGTCAGGTTGACTTTGGTGCCGAGCGCCTCGCGGAAACGGGATTCCAGCGCCCTGGTCTCGGGGGGCTTTTCCCGTGCGGTCTTGTGCTCGCGGGCAGCGGACATCTGTCGCACCAGTTCCTCTGTCTGGCGCACGCTCAGCCCGTTCCTCAGCACCGTCCTGAGCGCAGCTTCCTGAGCCTCGGCCTGCTCCAGCCCCAGCAATGCCCGGGCATGCCCTTCGCTGATCTTGCCCGCAAGCAGTGCCTCCTGCACAGGGGTGCTTAATTTCAGCAATCTCAGGGTGTTGGTGACCGCAACGCGGCTCTTCCCCACCCGCCGCGCTATCTGCTCCTGCGTCAGCCCAAATTCTTCGAGCAATTGAAAATAAGCGGCTGCTTCTTCCAGGGGATTCAGGTCGGCCCGCTGCAGGTTCTCCACCAGTGCCAGTTCCAACATCTCGCGGGGTGCCACATCTTTGACCAATACAGGCACTTCCTGCAACCCGGCCAGGCGCGCCGCGCGCCAGCGTCGCTCGCCAGCGATGAGCTGATAACCTTCACCTGCTCTGGTGACAAGCAATGGCTGCAGTATGCCATGTTCCTGGATCGAGGCAGCCAGTTCAACCAGGTCCTGGTCACGGATCGGGGCGCGCGGCTGATGTGGGTTGGGTGAGATGGAGGCCAGCGGCACCTCGATGACCCCCTGTACCGGTGTGAGCGCCTCCTCCTCAACGGAGGAAATCAGTGCCTGAAGACCTTTTCCTAATCCACTTCTACGCGGTGCCATCACCCACCTCCGCGATTACGATTTGCCGTCACCTGCCAGCAACTCCCGGGTCAGGGCAGCGTAAGCCACCGCTCCGGGTGATTGAGGGGCATAGGAGAGAATCGGCTCACCATAGCTGGGGGCCTCGCTCAGGCGCACACTGCGCGGAATGATGGAACGGAAGACCTGGCCGGGGAAGTGGCGCTTTACCTCTTCGACGACCTGACGTGAAAGTACAGTGCGGGTGTCATACATAGTCATAACCACTCCTCGTAGCCGCAGGGTCGGGTTGAGGGCACGTCGCACCAGCTCAATCGTTCGCATCAGTTGCGACAACCCCTCCAGGGCCAGATATTCACACTGCACCGGGATAAGCACCCCGTCGGTAGCCGCCAGTGCGTTGATGGTCAGAAGACCCAGGCTGGGCGGGCAGTCTATCAGCACATAGTCGTATGAACGGTCGCTGCCCTGAGTCTCTACCGCATTTAAGGCCTGCAATGCCTGCCGGAGCCTGTACTCCCGGCGCGGATAGCTGATCAGTTCAACCGAGGCACCGGCCAGGGAGGGAGAGGAGGGTAGGAGGTCCAGCCGTTCCCAGGCGGTAGGACGCACAACCCTGGACAGGGGAACGTCATTGATGAGCAGATCATATGTTGAGAGGGGCACACTGTTTTTGTCCACGCCAAGTGAGGAGGTGGCATTGGCCTGGGGGTCCACATCTACGATCAGTACCTGATGCCCCCAATGGGCCAGATATGCGCCCAGGTTTACGGCCGTAGTTGTTTTTCCAACGCCTCCCTTCTGGTTAGCCAGGGCATAAACAGGCATACTTATCCCTCCGCTGAAGGAATGGAGCAAACGTCACAACTTGGGGGGCTGTTCCAGCCTGTACGGCGGGCTGCAGCGAGTATTGTATCAGAGATGGACGCTTCCTGCAAATGGCCCGGCCGGGCATCGCATTCGAGAGAGCAAAATAGAGGTGGGGAACATGGGACGGTTCATTTGCTCCGTGAAATTGGTTTACACCTGGGAGTGTCTCAGAAAATTGGCTGCCTGACGCTGAATGTAGGGGTGCAGCGCGCTGCGCCATGTGCAGGACAACTGCTCGCAGTTGTCCTGCGGGTGTTCGAAGCAGAAGCGATTTGGGCTACGCCGACGCCGCTTTTCCCGCCCGGAGTCGGGTAGGTAAGGGTACTTTAGCCGGTTTGTGCCGCGTTTGTGCCGGCTAAAGCC
>DAOTYA010000007.1:0-19193 GCA_034435075.1 Anaerolineae bacterium | reverse complement strand
GAATGGGTCAGCGCGATCTGGCCGTCCATGTCCTGCAAGACGTAAGTCTGCGTGCCGTGGAGCACCCCCAGGCGTCCTCGCACAGGGTCGGCGAAGCGGGCGGCATGCCGGCCGGTAGCGATCCCTTCGCCACCGGCCTCGACACCGACCAGAGCCACGCTGCTATCCCCGATGAAGGGATAGAAGAAGCCTATTGCGTTTGACCCTCCCCCCACGCAGGCGATCAGCATATCGGGCAGGCGGCCTTCGGCGGCCAGGATTTGCTCGCGGGTCTCGTCACCGATGACGCGCTGGAAGTCGCGCACGATGCGCGGGTAGGGGTGAGGTCCAAGCGCTGAGCCGAGCAGATAATGGGTGGTGCGTACGTTCGTCACCCAATCACGGATCGCTTCGTTAATGGCGTCCTTGAGCGTGCGACTTCCCGCGTCCACCGGCCGCACTTCAGCTCCCAGCAATTGCATACGGAAGACGTTGAGCCTCTGACGCGCCACATCCGTCGTGCCCATGTAGATAACGCATTCCAGGTCCAGGAGGGCACAGGCAGTTGCCGTCGCCACCCCGTGCTGACCCGCCCCGGTCTCGGCGACGATGCGGCGCTTGCCCATACGCCTGGCAAGGAGGGCCTGCCCCAGTGCGTTATTAATCTTGTGTGCGCCCGTGTGGGCCAGGTCCTCCCGCTTGAGATAGATACGTGCTCCCCCGAGTGCCTGGGTGAGCCGTCGGGCCGGGGTCAGCGGGGTCGGACGGCCTGCATACTCGTGAAGTAGATTGTTCAGCTCGGCACAGAAGGCCGGGTCGCTGATCGCCTCGCTGTAGGCTGCCTCAAGCTCGCGCACGGCCGGTACCAGCGTCTCCGGGATAAACGCTCCTCCATAACGCCCATAACGCGGTCCGTCAGAAAGCTGTATTTTTTCTTCCATTATCGGCCTCGCGTACTGCCTGGATGAATGCCCGTATTCGCGCATGGTCTTTCACCCCTTTGCTGAGTTCAACCCCGCTGGAGACGTCCACGCCCCACGGCCGCACGGCCGAAATGGCCGCGCCGACCGTTTCTGGCGTTAACCCTCCCGCCAGAAGCAGGCGGAAATGACCGGCCAATGAACGGGCCAGGCTCAGGTCGGCGGGGAGACCAGTCCCCCCGAACTTCTGGGGATGCCAGGCATCTATGAGCAATTGCGGTGACCAGGGGGCATCCGGCGCGATGTCACCGTAGGCAGTGATGGCCTCTCTGGTCTCCACATGGGTGCGCGGGCGCACAGCCTTAAAGGCGCGAGGATAGAGCATCCACACCTCCTCTGGTGACTCATCGCCGTGCAACTGGGCCAGATCAAGGCCGGCATGGTCCAGCGCGGCCCAGACACATTCGACCGGCTCATTGACAAACACACCCACGCAGCGTGGTGCAGACGCGCCGAACTCCCGGCGTACCGCGCGCGTAATGGCAGCAGCCTGTGCCAGTGTGACAAAGCGTGGACTTTGAGGGTAAAAGACAAACCCCAGGAAGTCCGCACCTGCTTCCGCGGCACAGCGGGCATCTTCCAGGTTAGTGATCCCGCAGATTTTGACGTATGTCATAGCACAGCCTCCAGCCGCAACCCGGCCTTTGATAATCCTGCCTCCTGCCTCCTGCCCCCTGCCTCATAAAACCAGCTCCTTCACCCTGGCTCCAACGTCGGTTGCCCGCACAAGTGCCTCCCCTACCAGTATCCCGTCAACTCCCGCGGCCTTCAGACGGGCCACATCGGCGCGGTGATGTATCCCGCTCTCGGCGACCAACAGGACACCTGGCGGGATGAGGGGACGCAGGTGCACCGTTGTCTCCAGGTCAACCTCGAAGGTGCCCAGGTCGCGGTTGTTCACGCCGATGATGCGTGGCCTGATGCGGAGCGCGCGTTCCAGCTCGGATGCGTTGTGGACCTCGACAAGCGCTGCCATCCCCAGCTTGCAGGCCAGCTCGTAGAGTTCCAGCAGAGCAGCATCGTCCAGAGCAGCGACGATGAGCAGGACGGCGTCGGCGCCGGCAGCGCGGGCTTCGTAGACCTGGTAAGGGTCAAGGATAAAGTCCTTACGCAGCACGGGAATGGTAACACTTTGTCGCACAACCCGCAAGTCCTCCAGGCTGCCCCGAAAGAAACGCTCATCGGTGAGCACGCTGATGGCCGCGGCGCCATTGGCCTCATACGCACGTGCCAGAGCCGGAGCATCAAGGTTGGGACATAACAGCCCTTTGCTGGGCGAGGCTCGCTTTATTTCGGCGATCAGGGATACACCTGGAGCCTGCAGAGCCGCAGCGAAGTCGCGCGGCGGTGGGGCCAGCGCTGCCCGGGCCTGCACAGTCTCCAGAGGGCAGGCCGATTTGCGGTCCGCCACCTCCTCAAACTTCCAGCGGATAATCCGGTCGAGGATGTTATCCTGGCTCATAGCCTGACTGTCAGGCAACGCTCTGGCTGTAGGCAATCAGCGCATCGAGCTTGCGCAGGGCAGCCCCGCTGTCAATACTCTCGGCAGCACGTGCGATGCCCTCCGTCAGGTCCGCGGCGACACCTCCGGCGACCAGGGCGGCAGCCGCGTTGAGCAATACCACATCCCGGCGGTGACCACGCTCTTCGCCCGCGAGCACGGCGCGGGTGAGGCGTGCGTTTTCCTGTGGATTGCCGCCCCGCAGGCTCTCAGATGGCGCCGGCTCAAAGCCCAGCGCACGCGGGTCCAACGTCTCCGTGATCACCTGCCCATTTGCCGGTGCGACGCCGAAATAGCTGACCACGTTAGGCCCGCCCGTCGTAAGCTCATCCAGCCCTCCGAAGCCGTGTACAACATAGGCAGCGCGGCTTCCCAGCTCCCGCAACACATTGGCCAGCACCTCTGTCAGCGTGGGATCGTAGACACCCAGCAACTGCGCCGATGCGCCGGCCGGGTTGGTCAAGGGACCGAGGATGTTGAATATTGTGCGGACTCCCAGTTCACGGCGGGGCCCGATGGCGTGCCGCATGGCGGGGTGGAAATTGGGAGCGAAGATGAAACCCACACCGATCTCGTCAATGGCCTGGGCCACCCGCTCCGGGGAAAGGTTCAGGTTCAGGCCGAGTGCCTCCAGCACGTCCGCGCTGCCCGAGCAACTGCTGACGCTCCGGTTCCCATGTTTTGCCACCCCAAGACCGGCACCCGCAACGACGAACGCAGTGGTGGTAGAGATGTTGAACGTGCCGGCACGGTCGCCCCCTGTGCCGCAGGTGTCAATAACATCGCGGCGCGTGGGGCGCACCGGCACCGCAGCACGGCGCATCGCCTGGGCACTGCCGGTTATTTCCTCCACCGTCTCCCCCTTCATCCGCAACGCGACAAGGTAGCCCCCGATCTGGGCGGGCGTGGCCTGCCCGGTCATAATGATCTCCATGGCCTGCTCGGCCTCTGCTGCGGTCAGGTCCTGACGATCCAGAAGTCTGGCAATGTATTGGTTTAACATAGTCACATCTCCTTTCCTTTTGTGCTTGTAGTATGGTCTGATCGCATCCGGATCAGACGGACACAACCTTCCATCACAATGCAGCGTCAGATAACACATCCTTTCCCAGAAAAACAAGTATGTGCGTGCTCATCTCCTTTCTCCTGAACTCAGTGTAGCCCAATTTGCGGTAAAGGTTGAGCGCGGGGACGCTCGCATGGCCGGTAAATAACTCGAAACGGCGTATCCCGCGGAAATGGGCCTCGATGGCCTTCATCAACTGCGTGCCGATGCCACGATGCTGAAAGTCCGGGTGCACGACAAGTCGGCTGATGAAACAAGTTCCCTCTTTCGCGTATGCTCTCACCGAGCCGACAATGCGGCCGTCAACCGATGCTTTGAGGAAGATCATCTTCTCAAAATCGGCCTGCATTTCTTCAAGCGTCTGGGTCAGTGGCGGCAGGGTATAGTCGTCGTATCGCTCCGCCTCGCTTTGGAAGGCAAGTTTCTGAAGCGCCAGGATTTCGGGCAGGTCTTCAGGGCCTGCCGGTGCGATGTTTACCTGCCAGTGTGTCATACTAACCTCGCCCTTCCTGGTTTGCCCGGTGTACGGCAACCTGTGCACCAAAAGCCTATCAAAAAACCGTGCAAGCGGCATAGGGATGCCGCCTGTACGGTTTTCCGTACAGGCTCTTAACATCTGCCCACGGTCAGGAAATTTTGCAGCAGTTGTTTGCCGTGCCCGGTAAGGATGGATTCGGGGTGGAACTGCACGCCAAAGATGGGATACTCGCGGTGCTGCAACCCCATCAGCTCGCCCTCGGTGGTGAAAGCGGTGACCCTGAGTTGTGGCGGCAGTGGCTCGTCCACGATCAGCGAGTGGTAGCGCGTGGCCTCAAATGGCCTGGGGAGGCCTCGAAACAGCCCATCGCCATAGTGATGGATCAGCGAAGTCTTGCCATGCATCAGGCGCGGCGCGCGCACCACGCGCCCACCGAACACCTCGCCGATACATTGATGCCCCAGACAGACCCCCAGGATAGGCCGGCGTGGCCCCAGCTTGCGGATCACATCCCTTGAGATACCCGCGTCCGCGGGGGTGCCGGGGCCTGGGGAGATGACGATATGACTGGGGTCAAGCGCGTCCAGCTCCTCGACCGTGATCGCGTCGTTGCGGTAGACGCATACGTCAGCACCAAGCTCCCCAAGGTACTGCACCAGGTTGTAGGTGAAAGAATCATAATTATCTATCACCACGATCATCTCTTCACCTCCAGCAAAATTAAATTCGCATGACGGCAAAAGTGACACGTGGGGCAGGCTTTCTAGCCTGCCAGCAGCCTGGAAAGGCTGCTCCACATGCAGCTTTTGCCACAATGCTTAAATTCCCTGCTCTGCTCTCTCAATCGCCACACCTAAAGCACGTGCCTTATGAAGTGTCTCCTCCCACTCGCGGGTCGGATCGCTGTCAGCAACGATACCTGCGCCGGCCTGCAGATATGCCGTATTTCCCAGCATCAGGATGGTACGGATGGTGATGCAGGTGTCCATATTCCCGTTGAAGCCGAAGTAACCAACAGCGCCAGCATAAGGTCCTCGTCGCACCCCTTCCAGCTCCTCTATGATTTCCATGGCTCGCACCTTAGGCGCGCCGCTGACGGTGCCCGCGGGAAAAGTTGCTCTGAGCAGGGCACAGGCATCCAGCCCTTCTCGCAGTCGCCCCGTGACCCGGCTGACGATATGGATGACGTGAGAGTAGCGCTCGATCGTAAACAGGTCTGGGACGTGGACAGAGCCGAACTCGCACACACGGCCCAGGTCATTGCGGCCCAGGTCCACCAACATCACATGCTCGGCCCGTTCCTTAGGGTCGGCCAGCAGTTCTGATTCCAGCAGCCGATCCTCTTTATCATCTTTGCCGCGGGGGCGCGTTCCGGCGATGGGGCGCACCTCAGCCTGGCGTCCTTGGAGGCGCACCAGCACTTCCGGCGAGGAGCCGATCAGATAAACCGGCGGCTTACCCCCCAGTTCCAGGAAGAACATGTAGGGCGAGGGATTGATGCGGCGCAGCGCCCGGTAGATGCTGAACGGATCAGCGCGTGTTGGGCGGGAGAGCCTTTGAGAAAGAACGACCTGGAATATATCGCCTGCGGCGATGTATTCCTTAGCCCGCCTTACTGCTGCCTGGAACTGTTCCTGGCTCATGTTCGAGCGCAGCTCTCCGTCGTATCCCCCTGGAGGTGCGGGCAGTGGAGGTAATGGGGCGCGTACTCGCGCCTCAATCTCATCCAGCCGTGCCTGGGCTTCGTCATAGAGCTGGCGCGGGTCGCTGCCTGGCGGGACGTGCACGTTGGCAAATGTCAACAGGCGATGGCGCACATGATCGAATACGATCAGCATATCGGTCAACAGGAGATGCAAGTCGGGCAGGTGGAGGGCATCGTATGCGGTACTGGGGAGGTGCTCAAAGAAGCGCACCAGGTCGTAACCCATGTACCCGACCAGGCCCCCGAAGAAGTAAGGCATATCCGGTATTAACTCATGCGCCGGAGCTACAGGGGCATAGCGGGCCAGTTCAGAGGCGACGATGTGGAGCGGGTCCTCACCATCCGCGAGCAGGCGGGTCTCTGTCTGGCGGCGCTCGCCGTCCAGGAGCCTGACCTGGCGCCCGTATCCGACGATCTGGCGGCGGGGATTGAAGCCAAGGAACGAATAGCGGCCGATCTGCTCTGCCCTCTCGACGCTTTCGAGCAGAAAGCCGGGTGCGTCGCCACGCAGCTTCAGATATACGGAAACGGGAGTCTCCAGGTCTACTGCCAGTTCGCGGCAGAGGGGCACTGAGGCCCCGTGTGCTGCCAGTTCAATAAACTGTGCACGTGAAAGCAGGTCCATAGCTAACCTCATGTGTATGTAGCATTTCAGGGCTATGCTCCGGTTGTTTCGACGCTGCGAGTGGAGCGAAAACAAAAAGGCCTCTCGTCCCTGGGGACGAGAGGCCTCAAGCCGATCCCGTGGTGCCACCCCACTGAGACTGGCCCATTTGTCTACACCTGTCAGATAACAAAAAACGCGCGGTGAGCGCGTTTTTTGTGAGCCAGCCTCACTCATTCGCGGGTACGGTCTTCAGCAGACGATACCCTCAGCCCTGATAACGGTGGCGTCTCCGGCCCGGACTACTCCGAACGGGTACGTTCGTTTCGGCGGGCAGCTCCCCGGCCCATTCACATCCGCCGTTTACGAGCAAGCTCTCAGCGCTTATGGCTTGCCTCTCTGTCGTGCGTACGGGTGCTACTCTTCCGGTTCGTAGCTGTTTGCTTTTTAAGCTGGTTATAATATAACCTGAATTGCGATTTTTGTCAAGGGCGGACCGCCGGGGGGGGTGTCCCTCATATTGTATTCCCTCTGGCTCGGGCCGGTCTTCAGACCACGTCCAACGCCGCACGACCGGCCACAGTGTAAGGCAACTGCGAGCAGTTGCCCTACAGCACTTGTGTCCCCTCCCGCCCGGGATAGTCTCCAGATTACGCCCAACGAGGCCGCAGCCTGAGGATGCCATTACATGCCGGTTTTCCCAGGTCTGCACTGGTAATTTACGCCCGGCTATGCTATCATGCAATGGACACTGCTGCCTGCGCGAGCGAATCACCGGAGCTTTAACTCTTTTCGATTCGAGGAGGGAATCCATGTCGCGTGGTCACAAAATCTTGTTTATTCTGCTTATCCTGGGGTTCGCTACGCTGCTCGTAGGGGGAGCCTTGCTGATACCTCACTGGCAGGAGCTGCCCTTCTTTGCGGTCACGCCTTCCCCGCAGTTCCAGTTTACCCCTCCTGCCTCCCTGTCTGAACTGGCCACTCAATATCCTCGCTTTGCCACACTGCTCAGCAATCCGGAGCTGGGGTCCATCTATAAAGAATTTCTCCTGGCTTACGAAGAAGGGGGCAGGGAAGCCGCACTGGAAATGGCCCGTCAGCGTGGCCTGCTCACTCCTGAGGGGGATGTGGCCGTCACTCTGATCCTCGACACCGAAGATCACAGTGCGCTGGTTGCTCAACTGGAGAGCATCGGCGTTACCGTCGTGAGCGCCTACCGTGACCGGGTCAATGTGGCCATTCCTGTAGCCCTTATTGAGTCCAGCCTGGAGTCAGATGACCCGGGGGCAATACTCAACAAGCTCACCGCATTGGAGCATGTAATTGCTGTCAGGCTGCCTCCCAAGATAGTGCAGGATGGGGGTGCCATCACCACCGAGGGGGTGGCCGTTATCGAAGCCGGGCGCTGGCACGAGGCCGGATTCACGGGGGCCGGAGTACGCATTGGTGTGCTCGATCTGGGTTTCAGAGGGTATGAAAAGCTTCTGGGCACAGAGCTGCCAGATCACGTAGATGTGGCCACATTCGGCTTCTTCGACCCGGAGGAGGTACATGGCGTCGCCTGCGCCGAGATCATCCACGATGTCGCCCCAGATGCTCAGCTATTCTTTGCCTGGTACGATGGCAGCGATGCTGGCCTGGGGGAAGCGGTGGACTGGCTGCTCAGCAAGGGGGTGCATATAATTTCCCACTCGGCCAGCGGCCTGGTCGGTCCCCGCGACGGTAGTGAGTGGGATGCCCGTTTGGTTGACGATGTGGCAGCGCGCGGTATTCTGTGGGTCAACTCGACCGGCAACGCAGCTCTTTCCCATTACCGTGGCCTTTTCACCGACCAGGATGGTGATTCCTTCCACGAATTTTTGCCAGGCGATGAAGCACTTGCTCTACCCAACGATGGTTATGTGGAAGTTGTGCTTAGTTGGGAGGACGATTGGGGAAGCGCTTCGCAGGACCTGGAGTTATTTCTTTTCGATGCCGATGGTAATCAATTAGGCTCGTCTGAGGATGAGCAGGCAGGCAGACCAGGGCAGGAGCCGGTGGAAGGGATCGGTTACTACCGCACACTGGGGAGGACGGTCCACGCCGTTGTCCAGGCCTACAGACTCGACTATCCGGTCATACTGGACATTTTTGTGAACGGAGCGGAAGTGGAATATCCATTTCCGGCATACAGCCTGGGGCCTCCCTCTGACGCTATCGGCGCACTTGCCGTGGGCGCTGCCATATGGGAGGATGACTCACTGGCACCTTACAGCTCTCAGGGGCCGACCGTTGACGGGCGGCTTAAGCCGGAAATATCCGCACCTACCGGCGTATCCAGCGTTACCTATGGCAAGGGGGAGTTCCATGGCACCTCTGCCTCGTGCCCACACGTGGCTGGAGCGGCTGCTCTGGTGTGGCAGGCCCACCCGGAATTCACGCGCCAGGAGGTGGTGGACTTTTTGCTGAACAACGCACTCGACCTGGGCATTACAGGACCGGACACCGGCTACGGATATGGACGCCTGCGCCTTCCACAACCTGTTCAGGCCACCCCTGTGCCACTGCCTACGCCAACACCGCTGCCGGAGCAATGGCCGACGCCTACTTACCCGCCTATCCTGACACCCACACCGGTGGCTTACTCGACCCCGCAACCTCCGCCTTCTCCGGGCGCGGGGGTCAGAGGAGGAGTGCTTTCCGTTGCTGGCGTGGTGGTCTTGGGGACGGGGTTGTGCTGTCTCGGCGCTTCCCTGCTGCTTATTGGTGGAGTGGGGTTGCTCATCTCGAGACAAAGCATCTCGCGGAGGCAGCCGCCAATGCCACCGTACGCTCCACCGCCTGCGACTCCTTACACACCGCCAGGCCAGTGCCCGAACTGTGGCACAGCAGTCCGTCCTGGGTCACGTTTCTGCCAGAATTGTGGACACCAGTTCGGCCCTGCTGTCTCTATACAGCGGTGCCCATACTGCGGGACTGAGCTGCGCAAGGGTGCCCGCTTCTGCCCCAGGTGTGGACAGCGAGTGCACTTCTGAGCCATAACAGACCTGTTCAGCTTGTGTTCGCCAGGCCCGTGCTCGCCGGTATGGGCCGGCCAGGTGAGCAGCCACGCGCAATTGTACAGGGCCGATTGAAGTCACCATCTTCAGGCGCTTCGCGCCAGGTGTCGGCCTGCGCCGGGTACGGGCGTAGCACCGTTGCCCGGGTACGGGCGCAGCACCGTTGCCCGGGTACGGGCGCAGCACCGTTGCCCAATCCGGCGGCGCCGGTCGGTGGTCAGCACCCGGCCCGCGTGGATTGTGATCCACGCGGCGGATTGTGATCCACGCGGCGCACAGCCAAGAAATTGGCGCGGCGGTCGGTGGTCAGCACCCGGCCGTGCCCACCGGATGTGTCTGCCGGATGTGCCCGCCGGATGTGCCTGCGATGTGCCCGCGGATCACAATCCGGCGGCGCCGGTCGGTGGTCAGCACCCGGCCCGCGTGGATTGTGATCCACACGGCGCACAGCCAAGAAATTGGCGCGGCGGTCGGTGGTCAGCACCCGGCCCTGCCCGCCGGATGTGTCTGCCAGATGTGCCTGCGATGTGCCCGCCGGATGTGCCTGCGATGTGCCCGCCGGATCACAATCCGGCGGCGCCGGTCGGTGGTCAGCACCCGGCCCGGGTTGACACTCTGACTATGCACCGGATGCCGCCCGATTTAAGTCGGCCTGTTCAGACACCTCGCGCCAGGCGCCAGCGCAGGCCGACGCCTGGTTGGCACAGCCGACCAGTGGCCATAGTGGGGGCGCCGTAGGCACAGCGCAGCAGCCGTAGGGGCGCAGGTAGGGGCGCAGCGCGCTGCGCCCCTACTTTGCGTCGGGCAGCCAATTTTTTGCGGCGACCAAAATGTAAACCAATTTCAGACAGAAAATGAACCATTCCCAGTGCTTTCACTTTGAGGAGGTGATTATGTCATCTACCACGCATCTACCCAGGATTCAGGTAAGCTCTGACGGCCGTTTCCTTGTCACAGAAACGGGCGCACCCTTTTTCTGGCTGGGCGATACCGCCTGGGAGCTTTTCCACCGGCTGAATGAAGAGGAAGCGGCCCACTACTTCGCTAACCGGCAAAAAAAGCGTTTCACATTAATCCAGGCAGTGTTGCTGGCCGAGCTGGACGGCCTTAACACGCCCAATGCGTACGGTGAGCGGCCATTGCTGGACAACGATCCCACCCGCCCCAACGAGGCTTACTTCGCTTATGTGGACAGGCTGGTCCAGATGGCTGCCCGCCACGGCCTGTACATGGGCCTGCTGCCTACCTGGGGTGACAAGGTCACCACGCTTTGGGGTGTGGGACCGGCCATATTCAATGAGGAGAACGCACGAATTTACGGACGCTACCTCGGGGAGAGATACAGCGAGCAGACCAACGTGATCTGGATTCTCGGCGGTGATCGTCCTCCGGTGCACGAGGGCAACGATTATCGCCCCATCTGGCGGGCGCTGGCTGAAGGCCTGGATGAGGGGGCAGGGCGTAAAGTCCTGAAAACCTACCATACCTGGGGTGGCCATTCCACCTCCGAGTACCTGCATGAAGAGCCGTGGCTCGACTTTAACACGATGCAATCCGGCCACGGTGGTGGCCGTGACGTGCCCGTCTGGGAGTGGATTTCCCGCGATTACGCGCTCCATCCGGTCAAACCTACCCTTGATAGCGAACCGAATTATGAGGACCACCCGGTAAATCCCTGGCCACAGTGGGACCCGGCGAACGGCTTTTTCCGCGATTATGACGTGCGCAAGCAATTGTATCGCTCCGTCTTCGCCGGCGGATGCGGCGTGACCTATGGCCACCACTCCATATGGCAAATGTACGCACCCGGGCGTGTTCTGAATAATCAACCACCCGGCTACCAGGAATATACATGGTATGAGGCCCTCGACCGGCCCGGCGCTCAGCAGGTGCGCTACCTCCGGGCACTGATGGAGTCGCGGCCCTTCCTGACCCGCATACCGGATCAGTCCATCCTTGCTTCCGATCCCGGCCAGGGCGGTGCTCACGTGCGGGCTACACGGGATAAAGAGGGAAGCTATGCGTTCGTCTACCTGCCACTCCCTCTGCCGGTGACGGTGCACCTCGACCGCCTCACAGGTGAAGCGCTAAACGCCTGGTGGTACGATCCATGCAGCGGTGAATCATTACATATTGGCCAGTACCCTGCCCGTGGAACGTACACTTTCACTCCGCCAGGCTATCGCCCGGACTGGGTGCTGGTACTGGACGATGCGGCCAGGGGATTTCCTCCTCCCGGCCAGAGCGTCCACTCACAATCCTGAAAAAGCGGTTGCACGAGCCAGACCGGCCGTTCTCACAGTTACTTTTCTGACGCCAGCAGGCCGGTTGCCGGCGTTGCGGCAAAGTAACGCTCAAAGTGACTAAAGTCACCCTTTTGGGCCGCAGGCCTGCGGTCGGCCTTTGCCGACCGGCGTGCGTCGGCGCAGAGCGCCCAAAGAGGCCGATTTCAATCGGGCTGAATAGTTACCGCTCACAAAGCTGGCGCTCTGCCTGTGGCTCATCCGGAGTTGATATGCAACACATCTTGGGACTGCGCTGTACGATATGCGGCGCCGAATACGCTGCACACGAAATAGAGTACGTCTGCCCAAGGCACGGCAACGACGGCATCCTGGACGTTGTCTACGACTATGGCGCCGTGCAACGGGCACTGTCACCCAGGTTACTGGCTGCCAATACTGAAAGGTCTATCTGGCGCTACTTTCCCTTGCTGCCAGTAAGCCCGGAGGTAGCCCGTTCACTGGCAAAGGGGACGGTTTTGGGCCACGTCGGCTGGACACCTCTGTATCCGGCCTCCCGACTGGCAGCAGCTCTGGGCTTGAAACACTTGTGGGTCAAAGACGACACTCGCCAGCCCACTGCATCTTTCAAAGATCGCGCCTCGGCAGTCGCTGTCATCAAAGCAAGGGAATGCAACGCAGCGATGGTCACGACTGCAAGCACCGGCAGCGCCGCGGCGGCGCTGGCGGGCCTGTGTGCCGCCGTGGACCAACGTTGTGTCATCTTCGTCCCACGCACCGCGCCGCAGGCCAAAGTGGCCCAACTCCTGGCCTATGGCGCACAGGTCCTCCTGGTGGACGGGAGTTACGACCAGGCTTTTGACCTCTGCCTGGAGGCGGCAGCGACCTTCGGCTGGTATAACCGTAACACCGCCTACAATCCTTACATGTCCGAGGGCAAGAAGACCGCCGTCTACGAAATCTGCGAACAACTGGGATATGGAGAGCTGCGGGCACCGGACGTCATCTTGATCCCCGTGGGAGATGGGTGCATTATCGGCGGTATCCACAAGGGGCTTCGTGACCTGGCCGCACTGGGCTGGATAGACCGCATGCCGCGTCTGATCGGTGTCCAGGCAGAGGGAGCAGCACCGCTCGTAGAGGCCTGGGAACAGGGGCTGGAGGGTTGGGAGATGAAACCTGCCGCAGTGCACTCGGTAGCGGATAGCATCGTGGCCGGCCTGCCCCGCGACCGGATCAAAGCCCTGCGGGCGGTTCGGGAGACGGGAGGCGCCTTCATCCGCGTGAGCGATGAAGAGATTCTGGCTGCCATACCCACACTGGCCAGAGGGTGCGGGGTCTTTGCCGAACCCGCCGCTGCAGCGGCTTACGCCGGGCTGGTGCGGGCAGTGGAAAAAGGGCTGGTGGGAGCAGAAGAACGGATAGTTATCCTCGTCACCGGCTCCGGCCTCAAAGATATCACCAGCGCGATTAAAGCGGCTGGCACCCCCGCTCTCATCGCTCCAGACCTGGAGGCGGTCCGGCAGATATTGGGAAGCCTGTGACAGCAACCAGTCGTAAGGCAACTGCTCGCAGTTGCCCTGCGGATGTGCATCTTTTTTGCGCGAGAAGGGGGCGAGAGCAGGCTGGGAGTCATTTGACCCTGATAGAGACCGGCCCGAGCCAGGTGGATGCAAAAACATGACGGACACCCACCTTCAGATGACTTGTTGCAACAAAGCTCAGACTCTGGTATCATGTACACACCGATGATCGAGCTGCTCAACCTGACCAAGAAATTCGACGATTTCACCGCCGTAGACCAGGTGACACTTTCCGTGGCTGCCGGTGAGATCGTCGCGCTACTGGGACCCAACGGAGCCGGCAAGACCACCACGGTGCGTATGATCGGGGGCATCCTGCGCCCCACAGAGGGGCGAGCCATCGTAGCCGGCTACGACGTCACCGGACACCCACGTGAAGTACGCCGCCGGGTCGGATTTCTGACCGAGCATCCCGGCCTGTACCTGCGCATGCGGGGACGGGAGTACCTGGAGTTTTTCGGCGGCCTGATGGGGCTGACGGCCCGGGAAACAGAAAGACGCGCCATAGAGTTGCTCGATAAACTGGACATGCGCGAGGCCTGGGAGCGACGTATGGGCACCTACTCCAAAGGTATGAGGCAGAAAATGGCGCTGGTGCGTGCCCTCCTACACGACCCCCCGGTCCTGTTACTGGACGAGCCGACCTCTGCAATGGACCCTCACAGTGCCAGGCTGGTACGCGACGCCATATTTACGCTGCGCGATCATCGCCGCGCCATCGTGCTGTGCACCCATAATCTGACTGAGGCCGAGGCACTGGCCGATCGTATCGCCATCATCCGCCGTGGGCGCATTGTCGCGCTTGGCTCCATAGCCGAACTGAAACATCGCCTGCTGGGTCCCCCCGTAATGGAGCTGCAACTGGCCTGCCCGGTTGACGGGGTTCTCGACCTCGTCTCCAACGTGGTCAAGATTGATGGGTACGGAGATAGATGGCTACGCTACACCACCAGCGATCCCCAGGTCACCAACCCGCGGGTGCTCCAGCTACTCGCCTCGCAGCAGGCCCCGGTGGTGACCCTGAGCGAGCTTCCGCGCAGCCTTGAGGAGGTTTACCTGCGCGTGATCGAGGAGATGTAGATGGCCGCAATCCCGTGGAAAAAATGGGCCGGGGCAGGCGAATCCATACAGACAGTGCGCATCCTTGTCCGACGCGAGATCCGTGACGCGCTCCGTGACTGGCGCATCGTGACCCCAATTGTCATACTGACCCTCTTCTTCCCGGCGCTGATGAGCTTTGTCGCCGACCTGGCACTGGACTGGGTCGCCCGCTACGGCGCCCCCATCATAGGCGAACGCATTATCCCATTCTTGCTGATGGTGGTCGGCTTTTTCCCCATCTCTTTCTCGCTGGTGATCGCTCTCGAGACGTTTGTGGGCGAGAAGGAACGCAACAGCCTGGAACCGCTGCTGGCCACGCCACTGACAGATGCTCAACTCTATATGGGTAAAATGCTGGCAGCTATGGTCCCACCTCTGCTGGCAGCTTACCTTGGCTTTGCCGTCTACCTGGCCGGGCTATACTTCTTTAAAGGCTGGACCCCTGAGCCGGAGCTGCTGATACTGATGATAGCGCTGACTACAGCGGAGGGTCTGGTGATGGTATCCGCCGCAGTGGTGCTCTCCAGCCAGGCGACAAGCGTACGGGCGGCCAATCTGCTGGCCAGCTTCGTGATCGTACCTATGGCACTCCTGCTCCAGGGAGAGGCCATAATAATGTTCTACGCTAACTACGGCGTGCTGTGGTGGATCCTGCTTTTCCTGATCGTGGTTGACGTAATCCTGGTGCGCATGGGCGTGCATCTGTTCAATCGTGAGGAGTTGCTTGGACGCGAGATTGACGAATTGAACCTTGGCTCAGTGTGGCGCACCTTCAAGGCCCACTTTGTGTGGGAGCGGTGGTTCTTTGGGAGGGACGTAGAGAAAGGCCCGTTCTGGCTGAAGCTGCTGGGAACAATATGCGGCCTCTATCTGCGCGAATTGCCGGCGCTGCTGCGCCGCTCGTGGCTGGCGTTCGTGCTGGTGGGCATTGGGATATGTGGCGCGGTGTTCGTGGGTTGTGACCTGGCATCCCGCTATAACCTGCCGGCTGAAGCGCTGCGGCTGGAGAAGCTCACACCTGAGATGTTTACGGCGCTCCCTGACTGGGGCTGGCTCCCCAACTTCACTCCTCTGGGAATCTTCATCAACAACGTGCGCGCGCTGGTGCTGGCCTGGCTCCTGGCGATCTTCTCGTTTGGCACGCTGGCCGTAGCACTTCTGATGGCCCCTCTGGCAATCGTGTTCTTCTTCGCGGCCCAGGCAGCACGGCTGGGATATGACCCTCTTCTGTTCCTGGCCACTTTCGTGCTGCCTCATGGCCTGTTTGAGTTACCGGCCGCCATCATTGCCACTGCGCTATCCGTGCGCCTGGGTGCAGCCCTGATGTCCCCTCCGCACGGCACGACGGTGGGCGAAAACTGGCTGCGCGCACTTGCTGAGTTTACCAAAGCATTTCTCGCTCTGACATTACCCCTGCTGGCACTCGCTGCTGTCATCGAGGTCTACATCACGCCGTTGATAGTAATATTGACCTTCAGCCGTTTATGAAATGCCACACGGCACGTCTGCTCCTGCTACTGGCGGTACTGGTTGGCATCCTGGCCGGGCTGTCACCTCCGGCATACGCCCTGCCTCCCGGGCCGGCATCGTTCTATGTGACATCCATATCCATACCCACTTACCCCTACGCAAACTACCTCACTCCCGCTTATAACCCGACGTATAACATCACCTATCGGCGTCTGGACTGGGGCGCATACGAGAGATCCAATCCCAGGCCGGCAGCCAGAACTTACGAGCTGCTGGTGATGGAGAACGCCTACCTGAGGATTACGTTGCTGCCGGAGCTGGGCGGACGCATTTACCAGATGCTCTACAAGCCGACAGGCAATAACGAGCTATACCAGAACACGGTCATCAAACCCACCAGATGGGGGCCTCCGGAGCAGGGCTGGTGGCTGGCTGCCGGTGGGATCGAATGGTGCCTGCCGGTTGACGAACATGGATATGAATGGGGAGAACCATGGTCGTGGAACGTGCTCACCTCAACGGCCGGCGTGACCGTCACCCTGCGTGACTCCCCCGCAGATAACCGCCTGCGCGCTGCTATCACCGTGTTCCTGCCGGCCGATCGGGCCTGTGTGATGATTTCGCCGCGCATTGAGAACCCCACCGACCGGGACGTGGAGTACAAATATTGGAGCAACGCCATGCTCGCTCCCGGCCCGTCCAATTCCGTGGGGCCGGAACTGCGCTTTATCTTCCAGGCTGAAGAGATGGCCGTCCACTCGACCGGCGACACACGCCTGCCGGGCCATTTTCCCACCATGCCCACCGCTCCTGATTATCGCTTCTCGTGGCCGGTTTACAATGGCACCGACTTTTCAAGGTTGGGCAACTGGCGCCAGTGGCTTGGCTTCTTCGAATATCCCCAGGCAACTGGTAACTTCAACGCGGTCTACGGTAGTGCCACAAGGGAGGGTGTGCTGCGGCTCTTCCCCGGTGATATAGCCCGGGGTAGCAAGGGGTTTGGTTTCGGGTGGGCGGATCCGATTGACTGGCACAACTGGACGGACGACGGCACCGCATACGTCGAGCTACATGGCGGAATTGCGCCGACCTTTTGGGAGAAGGCATACCTCGGCGCCGGGCAGGCGGTGGAGTGGACTGAATGCTGGTGCCCGGTAAGCGGCATCGCCCAACCTCAGGCGGCAACGTCAGAGGCCGTGCTGAGTGTGCAAGAGAAGATGGATGGCACGCCCCGTTTCGTCATCGGCGTCCATTCCACCACAGCACGTGCTGCAGGCCAGAGCGCTCTGTATGTGTGGAACCGCAGCACCTGCGCAGAACTGGCTCACCTTGAGCTGCCGGCTATTGAACCGGGGCGGCCGTTCACTGCCACAGTGGCCGCTCGGGAGCATGCTATGGACGACACCGCCTTCGTCTATCTGGACGACGAGTGGAAACTGCTGGCCGCACTCAACCCTCGGGACTGCATACCCCCTGTTTCCTCGGTCATGCCACTACCGTCGTGGGTGGCTACGGAGGCCTTCACCGTCACCTGGGGCGGCAAAGACGTGTGGAGCCACATCACCGCTTACGACGTGCAGGTGCGTGACGGCTACGAGGGGAATTGGAACGACTGGTTGACCAACACGGTCGCCACATCGGCCACGTTTGTCGGTGTACATGGGCATACTTACTTCTTCCGCATCCGTGCCCGTGATGGCTCTGGCAACCAGGAACCCTATACCAGTGGGGAATGGGGGCAGGCTTTCACCACCGTGCTGACTGTACCGGCACCCGTACTGGAAACCTCGCGCAAACTCGCCTCCCCTTCCCTGTTGCCCCCGGGCCGGTCTGTGGTGTATACCGTCCTGATAAGCAACACAGGAAACATCACGGCCGACGTTTCCATGACGGATACATGTCCACCCGGCATGGTGCTCATCAACGGAACAGGGAGCCTGCCTCCCGGTCATACTCTGGTGCCTTCTGACTCCATGGTTATTCGCTGGCACGGCACGGTGGCCGCGGGGCAGGAAGTGCGCGTGAGCTACACCCTCTCTCCCGCTACGGGAATGGCCCCCGGCGCTTTGCTGACCAATACGGCCGAGATTTACGGCGGTGTGCGCAGCCCGATCATACGGCGGATGGCAATCAGGCTGGCACACCTTATGTGGCTACCCGTAGTGCTGCGGGAGCGGTGATCCCGGCAGCAGCAGATGCAAAGGCCAGGGATGCCCCTTCCTTACTGGACAATCACCTCTACGGGTCCTTTCAGAAGCGCAGGTGTCCCATCCTTGAAATGGATGGCCAGCCACAGGTGATAGGTGCCGGGCGCCGGAATTTTGAGGCAATCACGGTGATAGAACTTCTGCCCGGGCGTGAAGTAGGGGTAGGCAGGCGGGTTGGAGAAATAGCTTTTCTGGAACTGGCCGGTCTCCTGGACCCAGGTGCCCAGTGCGTCATACTCGAATTTTTCCCCGGTACCGTTAGTAATCCACATATTAAAGCAGATACTCTGATTGACGGCATACGGTCCCGGCGCCCCTTCTACCTGGTATCCCTCCGGTATCAGTCCGCGAAAGTCACCGCTGGCCGCCGGAGGTGGGGTTGCTGTGGGTGGCGCGGCAGTAGCGGTCGGGGCCGGTGCCGCTGGAGGAGCAGTTGGGGAAGGCGGCGGCTGTACCTCCGGCACGTTCTCCACACTCGAGGGGGTGACCAACTCGCCGTATACCCACGCCGGTGTGCCGTTGAAATTGATCTGCCACCACTTGCCATAACGGCCGATCACCTGCGCCTGCCCGCCGGGGTCTATATACCCGATGCGCGTATAATTGGTTCCCGGTCCGGTGCGCACGTTTACGCCATCCGCGCCGGCGACTATCTGGGGCACAACAGGCGGTGTCGTCGGAATTGGGGTCGGCTCCACGGTGGGCAGTGGGGTGGCCGTGGGTAGAGGTGTGGCCGTGGGGACAGGAGTAGGAGGTGGAGGAGGCAAAGTGGGCACAATGGCTGTCTCAGTAGCCGTGCTCTCTGCAACCGGTGCACCTTCCGGCCGCGTGGCCCCTCCACCCTGTGAGAAACCGTACCAGACAAGTGCCAGGCCTGCCACAACAAACACCAGCCATCCCAGAACAAGCAGTACAGTGCCTGTATGTCTCGGTTGTGGGTATAAGCTTTTATACATTAGCCCTCCTCTGTCCGGCTTTAAAAGTTATCCGAAACGTAATTACCCCCAGACTGGGATTTGCTTCGAAATCCCTAATCGCCACCCTGTCTTTGGAACTATACTGGGAACGGGTAAGAATTGGACATTTAACGTAATTATTCAGCCTGCCCGTGCTGTGCCGGGCAGACCACAGTCCGCCCGGACCAGACTTTGCAGACACTGGCTACACTGAGACGCCCCCAGGTGGCTCAGGTGCCATCTGCTCCGCCGCACTGTGGTCCGGCGGGCGCAGGCTGAATA
>DAOTYA010000006.1:0-12004 GCA_034435075.1 Anaerolineae bacterium | reverse complement strand
GCCAGTTGATCGCGCTGCGCCACAGCCTGCGCGACCGCTGCCTCTGCTTCCTTCACCTGCGCCTGCGCCGCGGCGATTTCGGCCGGACGCGGCCCTGCCTGCAGGAGCGCCAACTGCGCCTGCGCAGCCTCCAGCGCGGCTTCGGCCTGCTGCACGGCCAGTTGCGCGTCGGTGGAATCGAGCCGCACGAGCGGAGCACCCGCCTTTACGGCATCGCCCGGACGCACCAATACCTCGACCACCAGGCCCCCGGCCTGTGCGCTGACGTTTGCCCACGTCTCCGGCACGACCCTGCCGGTGACCGAGATCACGGGCGTGATGTCCACCGCCTCCGGCGTCGGCGTCGGAGTGCTCCCACCACAGCCGGAGAGCAGCACGGTCAAGACGATCAATCCTGCAAATATTGTCTTCTTCACAGCGTCGCCTCCATTTTTCGTGTTGCGTGTTGCGTGTTTCGTGTTGCGTGTTTCGTGAACGGCATAGTCACGTATCACGCACCACGCATCACGCCTCGCGTTTCACAAAATTCACCGTATAAATCCACCAGTTGCCCATCCGCCGTTCCAGCCGGAATCCCGCTGCCTCGACACGCCGGACGGTCTCGGACAGAAAGGGATAGTGGGGATCCATAAACTCCTCAGTGATGGAGAGCACCCCGCCCGGTTTCAACACCCGGTACAGTTCGGCCAGCGCCCGCCCCTGGTCGGGGATTTCGGGCAGCACCGTGACCAGGAACGCCCGATCCACGCTCGCGTCGTCCAGCGGCAATGCGTGGGCACCGGCAACGTGCGTCTCGACGTTCGTGAGGCCCGCCTCCCGCACGCGCCTGTCCACCTGGGCGATCATCTCCGGCTGAATGTCCACCGCGATGGTCCGCCCTTCCGGCCCGACGCGCCGCGCTGCGTCTACGGTAAAGGTGCCCGGCCCTGGCCCCAGTTCCAGCACGTGCTCGCCGGGCCGGATGCCCACCCGGTCGAGCAGGGGGCGCATATAGCGGCGGCGGATCGGATTGTTCACCAGCCAGGCGAACGACGATGGACACGGCGTCGAATGGCCGTAGCGATGTGCCAGCCGCGCCAACACCTTGAGCGGGAATAGCCAGAAGAGCACCAGGCTGACAATAAGGCTCGACAGAATCAACAATATTTTGATCAGCGGTCTGAGATTGCCTTCCTTCAACACAGGGGGTGGCTTTATTGCAAGTAATTATCAATAGCAATTATACATCCCCGGTGCCTCATTGTCAAGACAGGGGATTTGTGACCACATACCCAGGCCCAAGGGGTGTTCGTCATACTTTTGCATCCACCTGGCTCGGGCCGGTCTCCAGACCGCATCTGACGCTGCCACAACCGGCCGCAGTATAGGACAACTGCTCGCAGTTGTCCTATCAATCCGCAAAAAGTGACGTACACCCGACGCGTCAAATCAAATGATAATGTTACCGAAGAGGAGTTGTTCTATCAAATGATAATGTTACCGGGCAGTGCCAGGGGGAGGACGGATTTGAAGTCACTGCAAGGTTTGGAATACGTCTTCGGTGACCCCAGGCACCGCATTGGGCAGGGAAAAGAGTTCCTCTACCAACTGGTAAATCTCTTCCCGTAGTTCAAACGGGTTGGTCTTTTCCCGTAGCGCCACAGTTCCTGCTGTTTCTGTTCGGGGAGCACTCCTGTTTCACAGAGGCGGTCCGGCGGAGGACGGGCACGGTCGAACCGCCGCCTGACCCGGGCAGGGCGTCCATTTTCGGCAGGGAGTGTCTCTTTGACCACCAGCCGCATCACCGGCTGGAAGAAATTGAAGTAGACCCAGACCCGGCGGTAGATCTGGTTCAACAAGAGGGTTTGGGCGACTGTATCGAGCCGGTCATGTCCCACCAGGCTGCGGACGAGAAAGCCGTTCCGAGGTGGGCATTGAAGAAGGCCGTATCGTTGTCGGGATGGAGTTCGTGGATGGGAAAGGGGATGCGTTGGAGAACGACCAGGAAGGCATCCTGCATCACCAGGTAGCTTCTGCCCAGGACAGCGACCAGTTCCACCCAGCCCGTCGCGATGTCCACCATCCGGATGGTGTAGACGTACTCGCCCGAGGCGGAGAGGCCGCAATGATGGACCAGGTCAACCTCGAGGTGGCCAGGCTCCTGGAGGTGGTAAGGCAGTCGGAGCATAGGAACGTCCCGACGCCAGGGGTTGTGGTCTCGCGGGGAGCGCGGAAGGGGGCGCGGTTTATCCCGCCGGAGGCCGTCCAGAATGCGTCGGAGCGTGGCAACGCTGAGGCGTGCCAGTTGCTCCTCCTGGGCAGAATTCAGCGAAAGCATTCCCCGGCGCGCCAGATGTTGGGCCGTGGTGAGGAGTACTGGCTGAAGCCACTCAGCGCAGGGATAATCCAGCGCCTGAGCAGTCACGGCGACGATCGCCCGGACATCAGAGCCATAAATGTAGCCTCGTTCCCTGCTGCGGGGACGACGCTGCAGCTCAGTCCCTATAAGACGGATGAGGCTTTTACGGTGCAGGCCGGTGTAAGCCCCCATCTCCTCCAGGAACTACCCCGTTCCCTGCAGTCAGCCTTCTGGTACCGTTTCTTCATCCAACGCAGATATTGGGTATCGCCATGGTCATCTTATCCTCTGGATTCGTCTTGAGCTCCGGTAACATTATCATTTGAGTGAACCGCACGGCTCCGGTAACATTTTAGATGATATAACAGGCGGGGAGCAGCAGCGGGTGGCGATCGCGCGGGCTTTGGTGAACGAGCCGGTGATCATTCTTGGCCGACGAGCCGACGGGGAATCTGGATAGCCGGATGACGGAGGAGATTGTGGCCTGGCTGCAGAGGCTGAATGTTGAGCGCGGGGTCACGCTGGTGATGGCGACGCGCAATCCGCGTGTGGCTGGGGTTGCGGGGCGGATTGTGGAGTTGCGGGATGGGGAAGTGGTCGGGATATATGGGGATGGTTCATTTTCTCCGTGGAATCGGTTTACACCTTGGGCGGCCTCAAAGAATCGGCTGCCTGACGCAAAGTAGGGGCGCAGCGCGCTGCGCCCATACCTGCGCCCCTACGGCGCCCCCACTATGGCCACTGGTCGGCTGCGCCAACCAGGCATCGGCGCAGGCCGATGCCTGGCGCGAAGTGTCTGAACAGGCCGACTTAAATCGGGCGGCATCCGGTGCATAGTCAGAGTGTCAAACGATTATGAACCATCCCCGACAGAACTATCGAAACTACGGCCTTTCAATGGGATCGTACACCAAAACCCGACCCCCCTGGCTGTCGGTCACATAGAGCGAGCCGTCCTGTGCCACTGCAATCCCCACGGGCAATCCGAAAGAGCGCTCATCAAAGCCGTACTGTCCGAACGAGAGGATATATTTACCCGTGCTGTCGAACACCAGCACCCGATAGTGCCCGGGGTCGGTGACGTATACATATCCCTTGCCGTCCACCGCCAGGAAGGGTTTCTCATCAGCTATGCCGGTGTCCCATCCTTCGATTTGCCAGTAGCGCAGCAGGTTACCGTCCAGGTCGAAGACCTGAACACGCCGGTTCCATGTATCCGCGATATAGACGGCCTCGTCTGGCCCGATCGCGATGCCTACCGGCTCATCCAGATAGCCGGGCAACACGCCCCCCTTTCCCCATTTGAACGCAAGCCGTCCGCCAGGCTCAAAAACCATGACCCTTTTGTTGCCGGTGTCAGTCACGTAAAGCCTGCCATTCGGAGCAAGTGCCAGACCGCGCGGACCGTAGAACGCGATGCCAGATACCTCGGGGGGACCATATTCTCCCCAGGCAGCGATGAGGTTGCCCTCACCGTCCAGTTGCTGGATGCGATGATTCCACGTATCGGCGACGTAGATCGTCCCATCAGGCGCGACCGCGACGTCCCATGGCTCTCTGAAGCCGCCGGGGATGCCTGTTTCCTCCTCAACCGCCGAGTAGCCACCGATCACGGCAACGAACTGGCCGGCCTGGGTAAACTTTTGAATGCGATGGTTGCCTGTGTCGGCGATGTAGACGAAGCCATCCGGCCCCACCTTGATGCCGGTAGGCCGCATCAGTTGACCAGGCTCGCTTCCCGGCTCACCGAACACGAAACGCGCCGCCAGATCGCGCCAGCCTTCAGCGTAGGGTTCAACGGGCAGGGAAATCTCCTCCGGTTTCACCGTTCCCCGTTCCCACATCCTGGCCAACAGGTCCCGCCGGATGTAAATTCTGAAATCACTGCGGAGGGGCCATTTATCCAGCGTGTGCGACTGGCCGGTCAGCTCGTCATAGCGCCGGTAGTCACGATTGTACCAGATGTCCCAGATCGCTGCGCGAGTCCTGGCGTCAGTGAGGGCATGCCAGATGCGCTCAAACGTCAGGTTGCGGTAGTCCTCCATGGGCCACCATAAGTAGGTGTAGGTGTTGTACACATAGTCTCTCTCCAGGTAGGGGGAGACGTCATCCCATTGCTCGCGCCCGGCGATAATGACGTCTGATTCCATCTGGTCTCGCGCAGGGTGTTCGCCATAATAGATGGCATTGGGGTAGTCGCGCAACTGCCAGTAAAAGAGTGTGGAACCGTCAGCGCCGTAGGCAACTCTGATGCGTTTTGGAGCACCCATCACGCGACGGGATAACTCATCAATCTGGCGCATCACCTCGTTGACGGCAGGGGCACCATGGGCATAGACCAGGAACTCAATGGGGTAGTCGTAGTTGACGTAGCAGAAGCGCCAGGCGGTGCGTATAGTGATGAAAACCGGCACGAGCAGCGCGGTAAACATCAGCACGCGCGCGGTTACGTGAACACCGCTGCGATATGCCAGGTAGAGAAGCGCAGCGCCGAACCCCACCACACCGATCAGTCCATTCAAAAACCAGCCGGTGATGTTCAGATGTGTCAGATCGTTACCGCCAAAAGGACCTGCCTGCAATGCGCTGACGAACATTACTACAGCTACTGCCCAGGGGACGGCACAGATAGATAACATCCATCCGCGTCGTTCGATTACCTGCCGCCAGTCGGTGCTCTCGATGAGCTGCCCTAAAAGCCAGCCGGAAGTGAGTATCATCGGCAAGGCTATATGAACGGTCAGCCAGGGCATACGTTCCCCGGCATATGAGTAGGCAAACCACGACAGCGCGCTCCACCATAGCAGGAAAGCGATAAATAACGAGTTTAATGAGAAAGTCCGGTCTCTGCGTGCGGCAGGGCCTTTATCACGCTCCCTGGAAAGAGATGAGCGCAGTGCCAGGTAAACTGGCGTCAACAGGGTCAACAGGAAGGGGAGGTACTCGTAGAAGAAGACCATGACAAAGTAGTAATATCTGGGCTGGCTTCCCCGCTCCACGCCATGTTGTTCCAGCCAGTATCCCAGCGCACCAACCAGTCCGGTAGCCAGGCCGGTACCGTTGGTGAACACGGTGGTGAACAACACGACGAAGATGGCGTAGAAGATCGCCGCGGCGATAGACCATCTTCTCCAGTCCCACGCCAGACCGATCACTGCGGAAAGCACGAGCATCAAAACAGTGATGAAAGCTGAGTAGTAGACCGTCGGCGGGGAGTAGTCCAGTGGGTTCAGTCCCAGGGCTTTGATCGGGCCTGCCGAAAGCATCGGCAGGCACAGGGTGCCCAGCACGATGACCAGGTCAAACGAGCGCAGTTTGCGCAGTGCATCCCAACTGAACCCCGCGCGAGCTGAGGAAACCCTGCCTTCGCTCCATAACTGCCAGGCGAGCAGCCCGACCAGGAAGAAGCCGAATATGGCGAAGTAGATATATGAGGCCTCCATTGTGGCGAAGCCCAGGGAAACCCCGGCGGACATGACGTAAAGCCAGCGGGCACGGCCATCATGCAGGTAGGCGAAGATAGCCCAGAAAACGACCAGACACCACAGGATCAACTCGACATCGTGGCGTATGTAACGGGAGTAGTAAGCAATGGAAGGGGAGATAAGAAACAAGAACGATGTGGCAAGCGCACCAGCGCGCCCGAGCCAGCGGCGCAGCAGATATGGGAAAGCGACGATCACTGTGCCTATCAGCGCTACCGGCAGGCGGGCCGTGAAGTCATTGTCGGAGAAAAGGAAGTAAGATAGTGCTGTGGTGTGGAACAGGAATGGCCCGTGCATCATCGGCGAATGGGCAAACCCGCGGCCGGTGTAGAGGTTCCACGAATAGAGCGTGTGAATGCTCTCATCGTGGCTCTGCACCCGATCGCCCAAATGCCACAGCCTTGTGGCCAGGGCGAGGATAATGAGCACCAGGTAGAGCGCCTTTTCTCGATCAATCCTTATCAGGGCACCCAATGGTTTGTCCAGGAAGGTGTCACAAGACGAAGCTACGGCTTTCACGTGTCTCCTCCGTCAATCGAATATGTTATTCGA
Organism: Anaerolineae bacterium; assembly: GCA_034435075.1. Lineage (GTDB taxonomy): Bacteria > Chloroflexota > Anaerolineae > B4-G1 > B4-G1 > JAOAAG01. The sequence goes on along the minus strand of DAOTYA010000006.1, from coordinate 5,629 downwards.
TCAGCCACAACACTGCCCAGCGGTCATCGGCAGGCTGTGTGAGGCCCTTTCTGAAGAGCCACCATCTCACCGCTGCCTGACATTGTGGGGGCGTACCGGCCACACACTTGATTTCCAGCGGAGACCAGCTCCGGTGGATCACAAAGTCCTGCCCAATGATTTTATGCTCGCCGGTCACGCCTGGCGGTAGCCCGGGTTGCTCCCTGCCACCCGCCGTCATGCTCTCCGTGACCAGCACGGCAGGTATTTCCCCCGCCATCTCACCAGGTTCTATCCTGGTGGCCGCACTGAAACCGCGCAGATACCAGGCCAGCACCGGGTCTGAGGAGGCCTCGAACGTAAAGCGCAGGGTCATCGGCATCCCCGTCTCCCGCCAGGAAAGCTCCCGCAACGTCTCGAGCAGGTCGCGTATCTCGGGGGCTGTAGGCTCCCGGGTCAGAAGCTCAGCCGGGTCGGACGGACGCACGTAAGCCACTCCCCAGGCAGCCGAAACGGTGCACATCAGAAGGGCCAGCATTATGCTCACTGCAACCGCATGCAGGGTGGTCTGGATATCGGTGGTTACAACGAACAATATAATCAACAGGCCGAACAGTGCCAGGCTCATCGCCACCAGGACCTGGTCCGTTACCTGTCCCCAGAGTGCGTAGCGGGCAAGTACCAGATAGATATGTCCCCACAGGATCACCATTACCACGATGCAGAGCAGGAAGATATGCCACTCTTTGCGCCTTTTCAGACTTTCTACCAGACTCTCTACTGTGACGCCCAGCAGTATGGAGAGTGGCAGAGCCACCCACAACACGTCCAGCGGCAGGCGAGCCGGCATCATGGATAAAAGCAGGGTGCCCAACAATACCCACAATCCCAGGAGCTGGCCCAGACGCCTGCCGTACCAGAAGCTCCACAGCGCGCCGCCCAGGCCGTATAACAGCGCAAGAGGCTCGTAGACGGCCAGCAGGAGGACTGGTGATGGGCAGGGTTGCTGTGACAGGCCGAAACGGGCCACCCACTCCACAAATAGATCGCCTGTCGCTCCCAGACCGGCTGGATTCCACCACAGCCCGGTCGCGCACGCCAGCAATGCTAAAAGGCCTGCAGGGAGTGCCCACGCCAGGTGGGGGCGGACCGTCTCGCGCAGGAACTCCGCTACCTGGGTCCTCTCAACCATTGCAAGGCCTGCGCCGGCCAGCGCCAGCGAGATCAGCAGCCCCCATGCCGATGAGCTGGCTGTGACGGCCACAGCCAGCCCACCGACCGTCAGCATCAGCCAGCGTCGCTCGGGGGTGGCGAGGAAGTTTAGGAAACCACCAAACATGGCCATCACCCCCAGAGCCGCCATAATCGTGCCATCCACCTGCCGCGAGGCATACAATGCAACAGGAGAGATAGCCAGATATGCCCCGGCTACAAGGGCACCTGTCCGCCCTATCTGTCTGCGCAACAGGTACGGAGTGAGCGCAAGCGCAGCACCACACAGCGCCGGCCAGAAGCGTGCCAGCCGGTCGCTCGCTCCGCACAACGCGAAAAGAAACCCGTTGGCAGCGAACAGCAACGGGCTGTAACCGGTCGTCGGCGGGCCCTGCCCGTTGACCGCCCGCCAGGCCAGCATCGCTTCGCGTGCCTCATACAGCCCTAACGGCGCGGCGTCGAGTGATGCCAGCCGCAGCGTCAGTGCTATCGTTATTATCAGTACCCAAAGTCCTGTCTCGACTGTTAAACGTTGGTTTCCTTCTTTGCGTTGGCTCATCGGCCACCTCAAATGTGGTGGTTTCAGTGCAAGGTCGTGTGCCAGACGCTGGCAGTGGTTGTCCTACCTCTGGTATATAACCACACCTGCGTTCTCATAAACTCGCTTCAGCAGCCTGTCGAATTTGGCAAGCCCCGCCGCCTGGTATCTGGCCCGTTCCACCGGACCAACATAGACATATTTGACGTTGTATCTCTCAAGTAACGCCGCCACCTCTCTGACGTTCGGGCTGGTGTAGATCGTCTCTATATCCGGCTCACGGCGCGCTGGCTCATCGTAATTTCCGCGCCACTGGTGCTCATGGCCGCCCCATCCGAGCAGCGTTGGCAGACCGGTGTGGGCCGAAACCCGCCCCTCGTACACATACGCTTTGTAGTGATCGCCCGGAGCCTCCAGAATCACCGGGGCACCCTCAACGTGCTCATTTAACCAGAGGATGGCAGCATAGTCATCGGGATTGGTCTGTGCCAGATAAGCACTCCCATCAAGCGTGGGAGGAGAGCCGTACTCCCTGGCACGGGCAGGGATCGCCAGCATCGGGTAGACCATCCCGGCCACTATAAGCACAAGCGCGACCATTGCCAGACCACTCCTGTGTTGCAAGGCACCTGTCAACGCGTAAGCACCGGCTATCCCCCACATCACCCAGGCCTGGAAATAGAACTTGAATACCGTGTTCATTCGGGTACCGAAGTGATCGCGCAGATAAACGTACTCCACACTGAAGGTGAGCAAAGCGCCGACGACGGCGAGGAGTAGAACAAAGTCATCGCCATTGCGACGGCGTGTGGTCGCCAGCGTGAGCACCGCCGTGACCAACAGTAAGGTGAGAACGAAAGCGGTCCATGGATTGAACAGGCGCATCAACAGGCGGGCGGTAATCATCTCGTGGGCGTTAGCCATCCCCTCAAGCCCCGGGATCGGTTTCCTGTGCAACCAGGCCGACAGATAGGCCAGCGCGCCTTGTGGCGCCAACAGGCCCAGCGCTTCCAGCGCCATAACGATCCCCAGGAGTGTGCCGGCTGTCACCAGAATGGCAACCATCAGGATTACCGTCCAGCGCAGCGCACCCAGGGCATGTACCCTCGAATAGCGGGCCTGGTCGGCGACAAAGACCACAACCGGAAAGAGCACCGGCCCGAACATCACCAGAAACTGCGGCAGGCGGGTGGGATTGAAGAGGTTGATCAGCACTCCACCCGCCTGCGATTGGAAGCCGATCCAGAAAGGCAGGTACAACAGAATGCCGCAAAAGAGGAGACCCCCGCCGAGCGTGAACAGGTTCACCAGCCAGCTCTTAACATGCGCTCCGTTGTACGAGGCCAGCCCAAAGGCCATAAGCACGATAAACAGGTAAATCGGGAAATCCCAGGTATTCAGGAAACCCAGCCCTCCCAGACAGACCGCATATAGCGCAAACTCCCACCAGGCCAGCGGGAAACTTAGGTGCGCAGGGGCATCCTCTCTGCCGGGCATCGGCTTATGCGGTCGTAGATATAAATTGAACGCCAGTGCCATGGCCATTATGGCGAAGGGCAGTCCCAGGAGATGGGGATGCATATCCCCCAGGATGAAGCTGAAAGCCGGGAACTCGTCTATGACTTCCTGATGATCTCCCCAGGGGGTATAGTCCTGCACCACTCTGGAAGCGCGCCACCACCAGAAGAAGCGGGAGGGGATCCAGCTCCCCTGGGAAAATGGGACAGGCGCGGTGTTAAGCTCGCGTATGTCCAGCCATTTCCAGAAGGCTGCCGGGCCAATGCCCCGGGCGTGCAACACTTCCAACAGGCCCCCAAAATTGCCCACCAGCGCCACGAGCAATACCCCCAACAGCCCTCCGGTCAGCGCAGCCCGCGCCTTTTGCCTGTCAGAAGCGCGGGCGGCAACCAGGTTATACACCAGGCTGAAAGCCCCGTTGCAGGTGAGGGCGAACAGTGTGGCGATGCCCAGATTGAAGGCGATAGAAGGAGGTACAGCCGCCAGCCTGGTCACCATCGCCATCATCACATAGCCGAAATAGTAGTAGGAGATGGCAAATCCAGACAGCCAGGGATCATAAGGTGGAAAGGTTTGGGAGCGCAGTACGGCACGCAGAAATGCGATCTCCATCCACTTTTCACCGCCGCCGGTCTCGATGCGCGGCATATAAGCACGTACTACGCACCACAGGGCAAATGTGAGGGCGAACAGAAGCTCGGGGGCTGCTACGACCTGTCGTCCGGGCTTACCCGGAGCGGGCGGGATAGGCACGAAAGTACGCAACAGGATTCCGGCGAGAAAGAGCAGGAGCAGAGATGTAAGAACGCCTCCTGCCGTGTTGTGCGTCCAACCCAGGGTTGTAAACAGCCAGAACAACCAGCCACCGACCAGCAGGCCAAGTGGCCGGGCAAAGCCGTAACCACGATCAGGCAGGCGGTGGAACAGTTGCAGGCAAAGCGGCAGTGCTGCCAGCCCAAATAGCTGCAGGACCAGATACCAGCGCAGTGCCAGGAGAACCTCTACCATGGCTTAAATCCCCACCTCTGGTGGCGTGGGCGGTAACAGAGGGGCCGGAGTCAAGAACAGGACCGGCCCCAGGGGAGGAGTCGGCGTAGCGACGCTCATCCTCGCCGAGACAGACGTCACCGGCCTGGTGGCAACCATTGCTCGCGGGGGCATAGGCACCCCCTGTGCCGCAACATCTCCGGGCCGGGAAGAGAACACCATAGTGCCGACCGCCAGAAACGTGCATGCGATGAGCGAGAGGCGCACCAGTATGGCCTGCCTGCGGCGGTGGGCGGATAGACGCTTCTGGACGGTTTGCCAGCCGGAGCACGGCACACCGGCCACCTCAGCGGCAACCCTCAGCACCGCCGTCAGTTCCCGGGTCAGCCAGACGTAGTCGGCAGCCAATGTGCGGCAGTGGTCACAGCGGCGCAGATGCTCCTGTAGCTCGCTTACGGCTTCTTCATCACCGAGCTGCGCCAGTTCATGTTGGGCAGGATGTCCAAAGTTGACGGTACGCATTCCTCTTCGCTAATTCCTCTGTAAACATTCAGGCACTGACCTGAGGGGCGAGGAATGCCTCGCCCGTACACCCTTCCCGGGCCTGCGGCCGGTGGTCGGCCTTCGCCGACCAGGAGCGTCGGCGCAGGCCTATACCTGGCACTAAGAGCCTATCCGAAAAACCGTGCAGGCGGCATCCCTATGCCGCTTATACCGACGCATAGGGATGCGTCGGTTACGTTTTTCGGATAGGCACTAAGCGCCTGAAGAGGGTGATTTCAATCGGCTGCATTAGTTCCTCCTCAGCCACGTACCTCGACTGCAGGAAGCACTCCGCGCTCCGTCGCCTCTCCACGCTCTTCCAGCAGGCGGCGTAGCTGTACCTTGCCGTGGTAGACACGGGCGCGGGCAGCTTCTTCCTGGCAGCCAAGAATCACGGCTATTTCCGCGTAGGAGAGTCCCTCGTAGTAACGCAGGATCAGCGCATCACGGGCCGCAGGACTGACTCGCTGTAACGCCTCCCACACTGCCTGCCGTGCCCCCAATTGTTCCATTATGTGCGCCGGGTCGTCAGCCGTTTCCTCACCGCCGTCAGCGTGCTCGAGCACATGCGGCACGAGCGATTGCCATTTCCTGGCACGCCGTTTGTTCCGGCAACGGCTCACCAGGATCACCCGCAGCCAGGCCCATAACGGCCCCCGCTGCGGACTGTAATGACGCAGGTTGCGGAAAAAGTAGACAAAGGCGTCCTGGACTGCTTCCTCAGCGTCATCGGCGTTCGAGAGGAGGAGGTATGCCAGGCGGAAAGCACGCGCGTAGTAGAATTCGTAGAGCGCCTGTTGGGCTGCCTCATCCCCGCTTATCGCTCGGGCCACAATCTCATCTTTGGCCATT
>DAOTYA010000005.1:0-19457 GCA_034435075.1 Anaerolineae bacterium | reverse complement strand
TGAGCCACCTGAGGGCGTCTCAGCGTAGCCAGTGTCTGCAAAGTCTGGTCCGGGCGGACTGTGGTCCGCCCGGCACAGCACGGGCAGGCTGAATAGGTCCAGTATACAAGTTACGTTAAATGTCCAATTCTTACCCGTTCCCAGTATAATTACCTCTGAGGTCTGTGGGTAATTGCCTGCCCTGATCTGCACTTGCGAACGGTGCCTTTAATGATGTGCCATGCGCCTGGAATACAAATATCTTGTGCCCGATGAATTCCTTCCCAGGCTCCGTGCGCTGGTCTCCCCGTTTGTCGAGATGGACCGGTACGCTGTCCAGACAGGAGAGGGCGAATATACCGTGCGTAGCATCTACTTCGATACCCTCGACCTCAGCTTTTACCAGGATAAAGTGGATGGCCTGGAGGTGCGTAAGAAGCTCCGTATCAGAGGATACAACGATTACGGTAGGGATGACACGGTTTTCCTCGAGGTCAAGCGGAAGCATGGAGCGACTGTAATCAAGCACAGGGCACCGGTCCCATACTCACACGTGTGCGACCTGCTGCACTCCGGCGCTGTGGAGCAGTATGCCCCGGCGAGCGAGGAGTTCCCGGACACGATTGAAGACGCCAGGCGTTTCCTATTCCACCTCTATAACATGCCGTTGGTGCCAACCATTCTGGTAATTTATGAGCGGGAGGCCTATCATGGCAGAATCAACAGCTCCCTGCGTATTACATTCGACAAGAATCTGCGCAGCTCGCTCTTCCCCTCGCTGGATGGCCTGTTTCTCGAGAGCCAGATTGCGCACGCGATGGCCGGCTACTTCACCCTGGAGATCAAGACTTGTGGCGGAATGCCGGCATGGCTGCGCGCGGCTATCGGCAAATTCGATTTGAAACCTGCAGCCATCTCTAAATACGTGATTTGTCTGGACAGGCACGGCCTGCCCCAGAGGGTTTCAAAGCACAAAATGCTGGCGCTGTCTCAGGGCCTGCCGGGTGGCATGATGCGCATCGGCGGGACGTTGTGGTTGCCAGTACAGACAACTCATCCGATATTTCAACCTGCGATGCCGGGCTGGGGGGCCCTTGCCGGGGCAGAGGAAATGGTTCGTCCACACTTGCCCGGCACCACGGGAATAGCACGCGGTGGAGAGGATTCGTGATGGCCGGTGCGCAGGAGATGTTAATTCACACTGCAGGTCAGCTCTTCGTCAACATAGGGATCGCCGCGATATGCGGCCTGTTAATCTCGTTATTGTATCGCCACACTTATCGGGGACCAGGGTACTCTGCCACATTTGTTAACGCTCTGGTTTCCCTGGCCATGATCACCGCGATCGTTATAATGGTGATCGGGAACAACCTGGCCCGTGCTTTCGGACTCGTCGGCGCACTCTCCATTATCCGCTTTCGCACCGCTGTAAAGGACGTTCAGGACATTGTGTTCATATTCTTCTCCCTGGCAGTGGGAATGGCGGCAGGTGTGGGACTTTACCTGATCGCTATGATGGGCACAGTGCTCGTAGGTGCTGTCATCTTTGTCCTGTCGCGAACAAACTACGCCCTTCAGCGGCGCGAGTTCGTCTTGCAGTTTGCCTTTTCATCGCCCGAGGAGGAGGCAGCGTATCTCCCGATACTGATGAAGTACTGCAAAAGACACATGCTCATCAACTTGAAATCCTTCGGCGACGGAGAGGCGCTGGAACTCTCCTACTACATTGACCTCAAGGACAGGGATCGGAGCCAGGAGTTCATCCGTGCCTTAGGACAGGTGCCGGGTGTCCGGCATGTCAATCTCTTCTGCGACGAAGAGCCGCTGTAGCAGGAACGCCTCGCCGTCAAAACCGGCCTGCGGTCAGGTCCCGGCCGGTTGAAACCGCTCTCTTCAGACACTCTGCTGCCAGGCATCGGCGCGCCCGACCACTGGCGTACCCTCCCGCAGGTTGGAAAAAGGTGATGTTAGCACCGGGTATTCGAAGCAAAACGAAAAGCTGGAGGGATGGTTCATCATTGGGTGACACTTTGAGTTACGCGTCGGACGCTGCTCGATTAAAATCGGTCACGCTGGTAGTGTCTCAGCGCGCTGCACCGCTACTGCGCCCCTGAATTCACAGCCTGGCAGCCGATTTTTTTGAGGCAGCCCTGTGCAGCGGTTGATGGTCGGACCGCAAAATCAACCCCATGCTAACTCCCGCTATATGCAGGGAAATATCTGCACGGGATCACTATATCTGGTGATAATTACCTGCCCGGCTGCCTGCCACCGTGTGCCGATTGGAAAGCGACCTTTATGGGCGCCTGCGCCGACGCGGAAACAGGGGGTCGGCGCAGGCCGACCGCTGGCCGAAGGCTCAAAGTGGGCGACTTGAGTCGGCAGGGGTAGGCATTCACATCTGGTGGTTATGGGGATGGTTCATAATCGGTTGACACTCTGACTATGCACCGGATGCCGCCCGATTTAAGTCGGCCTGTTCGGACACTTCGCGCCAGGCGTCGGCCTGCGCCGACGCCTGGTTGGCGCAGCCGACCAGTGGCCATAGTGGGGGCGCCGTAGGGGCGCAGCGCAACAGCCGTAGGAGCGCAGGTAGAGGCGCAGGTAGGAGCGCAGCGCGCTGCGCCCCTACTTTGCGTCAGGCAGCCGATTTTTTGAGGCCGCCCAAGGTGTAAACCGATTCCACGGAGAAAATGAACCATCCCTGGTTATGAGTGCTTTATTCTGCTTCGAACACCCGCACCATCCTGGAATTGCATGTTTGCCAGTTTGGCCTATAATATGGATGGGTTAAGATGAAATCGCTGGAAACCTACCGCATTCGCACTCCAGGCATGCCCTCCGTAGAGCCGCATTCTTCTGATGTGGAGGAGGATCGGCTGAAAACGCACCACGTCGCTGCACCGGCGGCAGCCGGGCAGAGCAGCGGGTTCGAGGGGCGGCTGCCGGATGGATATATTCTTCAGGACCGCTATCGCATAATTAACTTACATGCGGTCGGCGGTATGAGCACCGTGTACAAGGCGCAGGATATGCGCTTCACCAGGGTAGTGCGATTGTGCATTGTCAAAGAAATGCTCAATGTGGCGACCGATCCCCAGGTACAGGCGATGATAAGGAACAACTTTGAGCGCGAAGCGAATATCCTGGCCGCGCTCAGCCATCCCGGCATTGTTCAGGTGTACGACTTCTTCAGCGAAGGGCCACGTTGCTATCTGGTCCTGGAGTACGTGGATGGCAAGGACCTGGAGACGATCCTGGCTGAGACGGAAGGATTTCTGCCGGAGGCTCTGGTCGTTCATTGGGCCATCCAGGTCTGCGATGTCTTGAGTTATCTCCACAGCCACGAGCCTCATCCTATCGTATTCAGGGATATTAAGCCTTCCAATATCATGCTTGATAAACAGGGCCGTGTCAAGCTGGTTGATTTTGGGATCGCACGCATTTTCCATAGTGGCCAGAGGGGCACGATGATCGGTACCGAGGGGTATACGCCGCCTGAGCAATATCGGGGTGTCGCGGAGCCTCGGGTGGACATCTACGCCTTGGGTGCCACAATGCACCACCTGCTCAGCAAACAGGATCCCCGCTTGGAAACGCCGTTCTCCTTCCAGGATCGCCCAATCCACAAGACCAACCCCACGGTCTCGCGTGAGCTGGCGGAGATCATCAACCGGGCTCTGGAATACGATATTGAGAAGCGCTTCGGATCGGCAGAGGAAATGAAGCGCGCGTTGATGAGCCTCAGTTCAGTGCGTGGCCTGGTCGGCACCGCTGCTTTGGGCACTGCGGCCTTTTTCAGCAGCGATATAAGGCCGCTGTGGCGTTTTCGCTGCGAGGATGAGGTGCGCTCCTCGCCGGCGGTGCATAGTGGGGTCGTTTATATAGGCTCTTACGATCATAATCTTTACGCCCTCGATGCCGAGAGCGGCAAGTTTCTGTGGAAGTATCCTACTGAGGGAGGTGTCGCCTCCTCGCCCTGTGTGCATGAGGGGCGGGTGTTCTTCGGTTCTGCAGATCGGTTGCTCTACACTCTCAATGCGGAAACGGGGCGCCTTGTCTGGACCTGCCCTACGCAGGGGGGTGTATGGTCCTCGCCCAGAGTTGAGTTCGATCACGTGTTCTTCGGATCGGACGATCAACATTTATATGCTGTTAACATGTACAGCGGCCGTGTCGCCTGGAAGTTTGCAGCGGAGGGGAAGGTACGCTCTTCCCCGGCCATAAGCAGCGATACCATTTACGTTGGCTGCGAGGGGGGCACACTTCACGCAGTGGACATCAGTGGGCAGTTAAAATGGCGTTTCCGCGCCAGACGTGGGATAACTTCATCGCCCGCGTTGGGTAAGGGACTTGTCTATGTGGGATCGCAAGATGGTTATGTCTACGCCCTGGATATGCGCTCCGGCTGGGTGGCCTGGCGCTATCGTACCGGTGGCCCGGTCGTCTCCTCTCCCGCTGTCAGAGAAGACCTGGTCTTTATAGGCTCGGCTGACGGTGATTTGTATGCACTGGATGCTGAGTCTGGCCGGGTAGTGTGGCGCTTCACTACTGAAGGGCAGGTCTCGTCCAGCCCGGCCGTCGCAGGAGACGCGGTTTACTTCGGTTCTGTGGACGGAATGGTCTACAGCCTTGACCTCCGCACGGGCATGCTACGCTGGCGCTTCCGTACAGATGGCCCGGTGCTTTCATCCCCGCGCGTGGTCAATGATGTGGTATATATCGGTTCGGATGATCGTTACGTTTATGCATTGCCAGCCTGAAGGCACCGTTTTGGAGACATAGAGTAATGCGCTTTTTGCATCACTTGTTTAAGCGCGGCAGGGAAACGGCTGCCGTGACCGTTCCGCTGGAGGTGCCCGAGCAATACGCTGAGCAGGAGAGTGCTCCGCTGTTGAGTGCTCCCCTGGCACGTCCCAGGCTCAATGTCGGGTGGTTGAGCGATGTGGGGGGTGTACGGCGTCATAATGAGGACACAGCACTGGTGATCGTTGCAGACTACGCAGGCGATGATGCTCTGCCCTCCTTTGGGCTGTTCATCCTGGCCGATGGGATGGGAGGCCACCAGGCCGGGGAGGTCGCCAGTTCGCTGGCTGTGCGTACTATGGCTTATCATATCATGCGCTACCTCTACCTGCCGGCTTTGGCCAGCCATGAGTATGATGCCGGTCAACTGGCGCTGAATGAGGCACTGGTTGAGGCCACCCGTGCAGCTAATGTCGCGGTGTCGCGCCATGTGCCCGGAGGTGGGACAACGCTGACGGGGGCTGTGGTGCTCGGCTCACGGGCCTACGTGGCCCATGTCGGAGACAGCCGTGCCTATCTGGTTACAGAAGAGGGGCTGGAGCAGATTACACATGACCACTCGTTGGTTGATCGGATGGTGGAGATGGGGCAGCTTACGCGCGACGAGGCCGCCGTACATCCTCAGAAAAACATCCTGTACCGGGCCATTGGCCAGGGTGGCGTCATAGAGGTGGATACATATATACGTACCATTCCACCCAAAGGGCGGCTGCTCTTGTGCAGCGATGGATTGTGGAGCATGGTAAGCGATCGGGAAATAGCTGAGATCGTGCTCTCGGCTTCGTCGCCCCAGGCCGCATGCGACAGCCTGGTCGCGGCCGCTAACCAGGCTGGTGGCCTCGATAACATTACGGTTATTTTAGTGGAACCGCCTTCAGGTTCAGGCGTATGAATTTAGACGTTCATAAGGATTACTATAACGTGCTGGGGGTCTCTCCTGATGCTACGGAGGAGGAGATCAAGCAGGCCTACCGGGCATTAGCTCGCCGCTATCACCCTGATAGCCGCACTGAGAGCGTCCCCACCACGTTGTTCCATGAACTCCAGGCTGCCTATGCCGTTTTGGGCGATAAAGAGCTGCGGCGGGCATACGATCTGCAGCGGGCTGAACTGGGACTGGGTCATGTTACCGCACTCTCATGGAAGTTCTACCAGAGCCGTACCCATCTCTCTTCCCTCCACCCGGAGCAGTTACTTTACCTGATGTGTGAGATACGCCCGACCGTGGCGGCAGGTAAACGCTTGCCGCTGAACCTGTGCCTGGTAATTGATCGCAGTACCTCTATGCAGGGGGCACGGCTGGAGAATGTCAAAAGGGCTGCCTGCCAGATCATAGAGGAGCTGGGTCAGGAGGACGCACTGGCCATAGTGGCGTTCAGTGATCGGGCCGAAGTGGTGTTTCCCAGCACTCAGGGGGCGAACCTGGCGCAGGCTCGGGCGAAGATAACCGCGCTCCTTCCCTCCGGTGGCACCGAGATACTGCAGGGACTTCAGCTCGGCCTTGCGGAAGTCGAGAAGCGGCATGGGAGCAATATGGTCAGCCACCTGATCCTTCTCACAGATGGACAGACTTATGGGGACGATGAGGCATGTGTGGCCTTCGCTCGCATGGCCGGGGAGCGTAAAGTGGGGATCACCTCTCTGGGCATAGGTGAGGATTGGAACGATGTTTTGCTGGACAGAGTTGCTGCTCAGAGCGGAGGAACTGTTGCATACATCTCGTCGCCCGAGCAGGTGCAATCCCTATTGCGCAAAAGGGTGCTTGAGCTTGGTAAGGTGGTCGCGCAGGGGGTCAGGCTTGAATTCAAATGTGTCGAGGGAGTGCTGATTGAGAGCCTTTACCGGGCCCTGCCCTCTATGGAGCGCCTCTCCATCTCCTCTGATGTGGTTGAACTCGGTTTCCTCAACTTAGATGAGCCGATTGTAATTGTGGCAGAGGTAGGTGTCAGCGCCATGCCTCCCGGCGACCACAGGCTGATGCGCATTGAACTGACTGCGGATGTAATAGGTATAGGTAAGGAGCGGCAGCGAGAACGACTGCGTGGGGAGGTGTCATGTATCTTTCTCCCTGATCCTCCTGAGGAACATGCGCCGGGAGAGTTGCTGCAAGTGCTGAGCAAGGTGACCATCTATCGTATGCAGGAGCAGGCGTGGGAGGCATTGGAACGTGGACACGTCAGAGACGCGACCAGTAAGCTCGAGATGCTGGCTACGCGTCTGTTAGACATGGGGGAGACAGGACTGGCACGGGCAGCGATGCTCGAGGCCGGACGCATTGTGCAGGGCGAACCACCTACCCCAAAAGGGCGCAAAGAGTTGAAATACGGTACACGTGGCCTGATAACCTCTCTTTGGAGGAAGTCTGATGATTGAATGTCCATCCTGTGGCCGGAAACACCGTCCTGGCACACTATTTTGTAGTGAGTGCGGGGTCTACCTCCCCACAGGCGGCCCTTTGCGGACTGAACCACTCCCAGAGGAGGAATTGCCAATCTCGCGGGCGAACCCGTGGCTGAGCGAGCCGATCGAGGTGAGCGTCGAATCTCCCCCCGTTCCCCTGGTGATTCGCGTGCTCTCCACCGGGCGTGAGATTCAACTCCCCTCTACACCCGAGGTCCATATCGGTCGCACCGATGCTGCTCATGGCATCTTCCCGGACCTGGATCTCTCAGCCGATGGAGGATTGGAGGGGGGCGTTTCGCGCCATCACTGCAAAATTCATCAGCGTGGCTCTTCTTACCTTGTCGAGGATGTGGGCAGTGCCAACGGCACCTTCTTGAACGGACAACGTCTGACGCCTTACCTTCCACATGTGCTCAAAAATGGAGATAGGCTGCAGTTGGGTCGGCTGGCGCTGGAGGTAATCATTCAGGAGTAGACGGTGCCCCGCCTGTTTCAGCCCGGCGCCGGAAAGTCCAGCTTTTGAGGAAGAGGAAAAACTATGCCCTACACTGTGCTGATACATGTTTTAAACGAGGAATCGGTGGTTGGGGAAATTGACAAACTCCCCGATCCTGTTGATCAGGTTTTGATCGTCAAAAATTTACGCTACCGGGATGGCCGTGAGGTTTCTTACATCCTGCCCGAGACCACCACGGTGATCTATCCATGGACGCGTATCCACTGCGTGGAGGTGATGCCAGGGGAAGAAGAGGTGGAGCGTGTCATCACCTTCGTGCGTGAGTAGTTTATCAATTGTGCTGGCTGGTCAGACATGTCCCATCGCCGTGAACTGATCCTGGTCGTAGACGACGAACCACGGATGACCAGGTTTATCCGTATGAACCTGGAACTTGAGGGATATCAGGTGATAGAGGCTCATAACGGGCTTGAGGCGCTCGAAAAGGCGCGTACCAGTCTGCCCGACCTGGTTGTGCTCGACGTGATGATGCCGGAACTGGATGGCTTTGAGACGCTGGAGATGTTGCGCGAGGTCTCTAATGTGCCGGTGATTATGCTCACCGTGCGGGCTGACGAGGAGGACAAAGTACGGGGGCTGGAGCTCGGAGCTGACGATTACATCACCAAACCGTTTGGAGCGCGCGAATTCGTCAGTCGCGTGAAGGCGGTGCTGCGCCGCACTCAAAGCCCGCTGACCTTGGGAGAAACCCTCCTTAAAATAGATGAACGCCTTTCTATAGACTTTAATAACCGTGAAGTCATCGTAAACGGTGAGCATATCAAGCTGCGCCCGACGGAGTTCCGCCTCCTCTATCATCTGGTTGAGAATGCCGGTTGGGTGGTCCCGTATGAAACACTGCTGGCCAAGGTGTGGGGCTACGAGTACCGTGGCGAAATTCAGTATCTGCGCCTGTACATCACCTATCTACGCCAGAAGATCGAGCCCGATCCCTCCAATCCGATCTACATCCTGACCGAGCGTGGGGTGGGATACCGGTTCGTGGATTTTCGTAAGCGGCAAGATAGTGACAGTCAGAGTAAGGAGGAATGATCGTGGGAGAGGTATTTAAAGTCGTGGTCACCGGCCCTTTCAATGTGGGAAAAACGGAGTTTATCCGCACTATTTCCGACATCCCCATTGTGACGACCGAGAAGCGGATCACAGATCACCTGGCAGCCACCAAAGAGGAGACCACTGTGGCTATGGATTACGGTCATGTCAGGGTCGGAGAGGATCTGTTCCACCTTTACGGCACGCCCGGCCAGCCCCGTTTCGATTTTATGTGGGAAATCCTGTCTAAGGAAATGCATGCATTCATTCTGTTGGTAGATAGCTCCGATGTCTGCGGGCTGGTTGAGGCCAGGCAGTTAATCCGGATTTTCAGTCACAAGGGTGGGGTACCTTATCTGATAGCGGCCAATAAGCAGGATAAGGAAAACGTGCTTTCAGTGGAAGAGATCGGCCGGCGTCTGGGAGTGGATGGCAAGATCCGCGTGGTGCCATGTGTGGCGACAAACAGAGAGAGTGTCTATAACGTGCTGAGGGAGCTACAGGCGCTTTTGCATTGATTAAGTGCCTATCCGAAAAACGTAACCGACGCATCCCTATGCGTCGGTATAAGCGGCATAGGGATGCCGCTTGTACGGTTTTTCGGATAGGCTCTAAGCCTTTCTCCGCGGGCTTACACCAACCTGCGGGAGGGTAGCGGGCAGGTAGTTACCTCCCCTGGGACATGCGCAGGAGGCCTGCGATCTGCTTAAGTTCGTCGGCCTGCAATAACAAAGCCGCAATACCGTAGAAAAGTGTACCTGCCAGTACTCCTCCTCCCCCGACCACCAGCGTGTGCGCATTGGGTAACGCATTGACCCACCCGCGCAGCACCGCTCCCATTGCCAGTGAGGCCAGAAGGGCTTTGCCTGCGGCACGGAGAGTGTCCTGTCCCTCTATTCCACCTGTTCTTTTGCGTATCAGGACCAGCAATATGGCCAGCTCGAGTAGCGTGGCTACCGAGTTCGCCAGCGCCAGTCCCGCATGAGGCGGCCATCCCGCTCGTCTGAAGAGTGACGGCAGGGTCAGGCTGAGGAGTACGTTCAGTACCATTGCCTGCCCGCCAACCAGCACCGGGGTGGCCGTGTCATGCAGGGCGTAGAAGGCTCGCGCGACGATCTCAAGCCCGGCGTGTCCCACCAGTCCCAGGGCATAAAAGGCCAGTGCCCACGTCACCGCCTCGCTTGATGCCTCTTTGAATGCGCCTCGCTCAAAGAGCAATCCCACGAGTGGCCGCCCCAGTGTTATCAGCCCGACGGTGGCTGGCAGGCAGAGGAAGATGATCACCCGCAGGATCGCCGCCAGCGTGCCGCGCATGTGGTCCCTTTCGCCACGCGCTGCCTGTGCGGCGAAGGTGGGAAAAGCAGCCGTACCCACCGCCTGGGCGAAAACTCCCTGTGGCAGGAGCATGATCAGGAAGGCGTAGTTGATGGCTGAGACCGCTCCCTCCCCCATCATTGTCGCCAGGCTGTTATTCACGACAAAGTTCAGTTGGGTGATGGCCGTGCCAAGCATACGGGGCAGCATCAATCTGCCTACCTCACGTACGCCCGGGTCATTGAGGCCAAGTGTGGGAATGTAACGCGCTCTATAGCGTATCAGCCCGGGCAACTGAACCAGCAGGTGAAATATGGAGCCTGCGACCATGCCAAGCGCCACTCCGCGTACACCTGTGAGGGGACCCAGGAGCAGCACACCACCGATGATCGCAAGATTGTAGAGCGAGGGGGCCAGCGCCGGCAGGAGAAAGTGTTGATGGGCGTTCAATATGCCCATTACGATGCCGCTCACTCCGAAAACAACAGGGGAGACCAGCATAAGCCGTAGCAGTTCGACGGTAAGGGCCTGTTGAGAGGCATCAAAGCCCGGTGCCAACAGCTTACGCACCAGTATGGGTGCAAACAGGGCCGTCACGCCCGAGGCCACAATCAACACGATCAGCGCCAGATTGACCACCGCTGAGGCCAGCCGCCAGGCCCCATCTCTATCCTCCCTTACAAGGCAGTCGGCGAAGGCAGGGATGAAGGCCGAACCAAGGGCGCCACCTGTGATGACCATGAAAATCATTTCCGGTATGCGGGCAGCGTTCAGGCAGGCGTCCAGATCCCGGCCGGTGCCGAACATGGCGCCTATCGCCATCTGGCGCAATAATCCGAGCATGCGGCTCACAACGAATAGCGCCATGACCAGCGTTGCTGCCCTGGCGATTTGCCTGCTGCTTGTATCGGCCTCGTATTTGTCTATCGGCATCGCTCTATGCCTTGCGGTCAACGACGAGTATCCCGGTTAAATCCCGATACCTTTCAAATAACGGGACTTACGCAATGGATGTCATTTTCACGGGATGGTTCATAATTGGTTGACACTCTGCCTTGTCGGCACGCCCGTGTGGGGCAGGCTTTCCAGCCTGCCGACAGCCTGGAAAGGCTTTCCACAAGCCTGTCGTGGGCGCCCGTGTGGGCAGCCGATTTTTAAAGACAGCTCGAAGTGTAAACCAGTTTTGGGGTGAAGATGAACCATCCCATTTTCACCACAAAGATTTCCCGGGTAATTTTCGTGTCTTAGAGCCTATCCGAAAAACCGTACAAGCGGCATCCCTATGCCGCTTATACCGACGCATAGGGATGCGTCGGTTACGTTTTTCGGATAGGCACTTAGTGCCTTGTAATTACCTGCCCGGCTGCCTGCCGCCGTGTGCCGATTGGAAAACGACCTTTACTGGCGCCTGCGCCGACGCGGAAACAGCGGTCGGCGCAGGCCGACCGAAGGCCTGCGGCCCAAAGTGGGCGACTTCAGTCGCAGGGGCAGGCAGTTACGTGCCTTTGCCTCTTTGTGGTGAAAATGCCATCCATTGCGTAAGTCCTGTTAATCAGATGATTACGTCATTGATAATCTGGCGCAGCGTCTCAGTATCCAGGTCCTTCTTATCCAGAAAGGCCACAGCTCCTGCTTCCAGACCCAGGCGATGAAATTCGCGGTCCGGGTAGGCACTGATGAGCACAACACGAGACGATGGTGAGAGAGCTCTGATGCGCCGTGCACAGTGGATGCCACTTTCATCGCCCAGGACAACATCCACAAGCACCAGCCGGGGAACGATCTGCCGGACCAGAGAGGTGGCCTCCGCAATATCTCCGGCCTCGTACATAACGGCGCGAGGGCATACCTGACAGATCATGCGCCTTAACTGGCGGCGATAGCGGGCATTGTCGTCCACCAGCAACATCACCACAGACTCTTTGATCGCCTCACCAGACGCTGTGGCACTCGACACACTTACCTGCCCGGGGAGGGCCATAATCTCCGGGTGCTGTTGCACGTAGTTTACGGCCTCCAGACGGCTCTGTACGTTGAGCTGCCGATAGAGGCGCGTGAGGTGATTTTCCACGGTTTTGATGCTCAGTCCCAGTTTTTGGGCGATGGATTGGTTGTCCAACCCCAACTGCAATAGCCGCAGCAGCTCGAGTTGACGTGCCGTCAACAATGGGACCGCATGTGCCCCATCCACGTACCCGATCAGTTTGTTTATCAGGGGCGAGGAGATCCACTTCTCGCCGGAGAGTACCCGGTGCACAGCCAGGCGCAGGTCGCTGAGCGGCTGATCCTTGAGATGGTAACCGTCCACGCCGGCTGCCAGCAGGCCCTGGACGTAGACATCATCATCGTAAGCGCTGACGACCAATATTTTCATTTCCGGGTAGAGCGCCCGAATCTGCCGTATGGCTGCCAGCGGCTCGAAATCGGGCATGGTCACGTCAATCAGCAACAGGGTCGGTTGTACCCGGGCCAGGGCTGCAAAGAGCGCCGGACCATCGCCTGCTTCCCCTGCGATCTCTATATCATCGCAGCCCTCAAGTGCATTACGGATCCCCGCCCGCACCACGGCGTGATCGTCCGCTAGCAGAACGCTGGCTTTGCGCATGGACTGTTACCCTTCAGGTGCGGCAAGCGTCACATCTCCTGCCAGCAGCCTGTGCAACACGCCCTCAGAGGTGCGCACGAGCAGGGCGCCGTCTTCTTCTACCCCTTCAGCGAGGCCCGTAATGGCCCCGGCTGCAGTGAATGCCTGTACCTGACTCCCCAACGTTGCCAGCCTGGCCCGCCAGTCCGCAAAAGGGGGCTGACCTGCTTTTAGCAGCTCGTACCGTCTCTCTACCTCTGTCAGAAAGGCTGCCGCCAGGTGCGTCCGGTCCGTCCACCGGCTCGTCTCCGCGTAGATGCTCGTAGCGTTGGGGGCCAGCTTCGGTAAGTCTGCGGGGAACACGTTCACGTTAATGCCGATGCCCACGATGACGTAAGCCGGTTGTCCATCTATCACGTCCGCCTCGGTGAGCACGCCGGCCAGTTTTCTCCATCCGCCAGACGAGCGGACGATCAGGTCATTGGGCCACTTGAGGCCAACGTGCAATCCGGTCACCTGCTCTATGGCATCAGCGGCGGCCAGTGAGCAGAGCATGGTCAGATAGTTGAGCTGGCCAAGCGAGGATGGGGGACGAAAAATGATAGAACAGAGGATGGCAGAGGAGGGAGGAGCCAGCCAGCGTCTACCCATGCGGCCACGCCCTGAAGTTTGCTCATCGGCGAGCACCACTGTCCCCTCTGCGGCGCCCTGCCGGGCCAGGTCTCTGGCCACATCGTTAGTTGAGCTGACACAGGGCAGGAACGTCATATGACGCCCAAAGTAACGGGTTTTCACGAGGTCAGGAAGATTTATGTATCCGATCATTTCAACGTACACCTTTACTGTAACTGTCTGCCCTCCCGCAGATTTTGGACGCTGACCTGAGGGAGAGTAGTGGGCAGGTAGTCACGCGCGAGCTCTGTAGAGTATTATATCCAGAGCACGGGTTGGTGCAACCTTTGCGTTCCTGTCGTTCTGCGGTATACTCCTCGGGCAACCATATATTTGTGGAGGTGACAATGAATGTAATGAAAGTGGGAGTGATCGGCGTCGGGGGTATTGCCAGATTCCATATGCCGGGATGGGAAGCAAGCCCATACACTGAAGTGGTCGCGGGGTGTGATATTGACGAGGAAGCTCTGCAGAGATGGGGCAAAGAGTTCAACGTTAAAAAGCTTGTCACGGACGCCACGGAATTGATCCATGACCCGGAGATAGATATCATAGACATCTGCACGCCGAACAACTATCACGCGCCGCTGGCCATAGCAGCGCTGGAGGCCGGTAAGCATGTGCTTTGCGAAAAGCCACTGGCCCCCACCACAGATGAGATCCGCGCCATGATCGCCGCACGCGACAGGTCGGGCAGGATGTTGATGACGGCCCAGCATTATCGCTTTCGTGGTTCGGCCAGGGCCATGAAGGCCGAGATTGAGACGGGTGTGCTGGGCGACATATACCACGCCCGCAGTTGGATGCTACGCCGCGCGGCTGCACCAATCCGGCCGGGTTTTATTATGAAACGGCACAGCAGCGGCGGTCCGTGCATTGACATAGGCGTGCACATTCTGGACCTGACGCTCTGGTTTATGGGTCACCCACGCCCGGTGGCGATCAGCGGCGTCGCCCGGGCAGAACTTGCGCATCAGGAAGGGGCATTCAGCATCTGGGGCGGGCCGATCCCCCCGGAGTTCGATGTCGAGGACTTCGCTGCTGCCTTTGTCCGCTTTGAGAACGGCGCCACGCTCATCCTCGAGGTGAGCTGGATGCTACATCACGACACCGAGGTCGAGGATACCCAGTTGTGGCTCTACGGCACGAAAGGAGGCTGCCACTGGCCCAGGTGCGAGTTCTATGAGTCTAACTATTCCACCAGACAGCACTATGATCGCAAATTAAAGCTGGTTCAAGACACGATGGAGCCGCATGCTCTGGAATGCGTCGAATTCGCTAAGGCCATTGTTGATGGCGCGCCGTCCCCTGTCCCGGCCGAACAGTCACTCCAGGTAATGATGATCCTGGAAGGTATCTACAGAAGTCAGCAGGCCGGTAAAGAGGTGCGCCTGGAGTAAGTGCCTATCCGAAAAACGTAACCGACGCATCCCTATGCGTCGGTATAAGCGGCATAGGGATGCCGCTTGTACGGTTTTTCGGATAGGCTCAAGCGGCATAGGGATGCCGC
Organism: Anaerolineae bacterium; assembly: GCA_034435075.1. GTDB lineage: Bacteria > Chloroflexota > Anaerolineae > B4-G1 > B4-G1 > JAOAAG01. The sequence continues at coordinate 4,640 of DAOTYA010000005.1, read as the reverse complement.
TTGTACAGTTTTTCGGATAGGCTTTAAGGAGGTGAACATGAAGGACCGAACTGTCTTGTGGATCTTTCTGGCTTTCACGCTGGGTTTTACACTGCCTGTTTGTAGCTGTGTCGGAACCGGGCTGCTCACTATGACTTTGATGGGCCGCATGGCAGGGCCAGGCGAGAGGACGGCCGTGACCGGTGACGCTGTGGGGATAATACGCCTCGATGGTGTAATTCACAGTGCCCCGGAAGAGTACGCGTTTGTCTGGGGCATTACCCCGGAGCACACCGCCAGACTGCTCAAACAGGCCGCCGTCAATCCCAATATCAAGGCCGTCGTGGTGCACATCAACAGCTCCGGTGGCAGTGTGGTCGCTTCGGATCGCATTTATCGCATGCTGCTCGACTTTGAGAAACCGGTGGTGATATGGATGGATGAGATGGCGGCCTCGGGCGGTTATTATATCGCCTGCGGCGGCGACTACATCTTCGCGCATCCCAGCACTCTGACCGGTTCTATCGGCGTCATCAGCCGTTTCCTCAAGGTACAGGAGCTTATGGACAAGGTCGGGGTAGAGGCGGAGGTCATCGCTTCCGGCCCGAGCAAGGACATCGGCAGCCCATTCCGGGAAATGACGGATGAGGAGCGCGCACTGTGGAAAGGGATCATCAATGAAACGTATGATGGCTTCGTCGAGGTTGTCGCACAGGCGCGTCACCTGCCCCTGGAAAAAGTGCGTGAACTGGCAGACGGCCGTATCTACACAGGCCGACAGGCACTTGAAGCAGGTCTGGTTGATGCGGTGGGTACACTGGACGATGCGATCGCCAAAGCAGCGGAGCTGGGAGGCATCACAGGCAAGCCGGAAGTGATCGAGCTGAAGTCCGAGCCGGGACTGTTGGAGATGCTTTACGGTTTCCAGGCGCGCACGCCGGCATTGGAAGAACTGTTGAGGCTGGGCGAGGTGCCTTCGCTGGAATTCCGTGTCAGGTGACAGTCACCTGCATCCGCTGATGTTTGCCGAAGTTGTTGTGCTGTCTCCAATTGGAGGGGCCGCCCAAACATTCACCTACCAGCTCCCGGATCACCTGGAGGAAAACACAGTTCCAGGCTCACTGGTGATAGTGCCTTTTGGTCCAAGGCGGCTTTACGGCGTCGTGACTGCTGTGACCGATACATCTCCTGTTGAGGAGGTCCGGCCGCTGGAATCGCTGGTTGATCCACAGCCCGTGCTGACGGTTGCCCAGCTCGCATTGGCCCGCTGGCTGAGTGACGAGTACCTGGCTCCGCTGTGGCGTTGTATTATGCTTATGTTGCCCCCTGGCGTGGCGGGATACGCCGATGTGCAGGTGGAGTTGGGGCGGGATGTCGGGCCAGGTGATGTGCGTACTCAGGCGCAGGAATCACTGGTGACCGTGCTGGATGCGCGGGGACCGCTGCGTGGTCGACAACTGGACCGTCTGCTACCCCGCCAACAGTGGCGCAGGGCCGCTTCTCAACTGGCCCGCAGGGGCGTGGTGGTGAAGTCCCACTTTTTGGCGCCCCCACGTGCCCGTCCCAGGCTGGTGCGCACGGTCGCGCTGAGTGGCACCGGTGTGGACCACAGCGCAGCACTGAACGGGCTGAAGAGCGAGCGTTACCCGGCTGTCATCAGGTTTCTCCAGGCGGAAGGCAGCCCGGTGGATGTAAGCTGGGTCTACGCTGAAACCGGCTGCACCCGCTATCACCTGGATAAGCTTGCTGAGCGAGGCATCGTCGTCTTCGATACCGGGGAGGTATGGCGCGATCCGCTGGCCGATGAGTTGTTCGTGCCCGACATCCCCCCTCCCCTCACATCCGATCAGCAACGTGTGTGGCAGACGATCGAGTCCGCCATTGACGATCAGAAAGCGACGGTTTTTCTACTGCACGGCGTGGTCGGCTCGGGAAAGACTGAGATCTACCTGCGCGCTGCGGCAAAGGTGCTGGCACAGGGGCGACAGGCCATCGTTTTGGTGCCGGAGATCGCGCTGACGCCCCAGATGGCACACCGTTTCGGCGCCCGTTTCGGGCGCAGGCTGGCCGTTCTACACAGTGGCCTGAGTGAAGGGGAGCGTTATGATGCCTGGCGCCGTGCGCGCAGCGGCCAGGTGGATATCGTCATCGGACCTCGTTCTGCCCTCTTCGTCCCTTTTACGAGGCTGGGCCTGATCGTGGTTGACGAGGAACACGACGCAAGTTACAAGCAGGAGGAGATCGAGTTCGAGGGAGAGCTGCCGTCACACTCTTTGCTGGCGCCGCTTTACCACGCCAGAGAGGCAGCGCTCGAACTGGCGCGCTTCACCGGCGCCACTGTGATCCTGGGGTCGGCCACGCCGGGTCTGGAGTCCTACCATCGAGCTCAACGCGGCGAGTTCGTGCTGCTGGAGATGCCACGTCGCATCATGGGGCATGCCCGCCGTTTAGGGGAGTTGCAGGCCCGTTATCAGCTCTCCACCAATCGCTACAGACCTCTTCAGGGTGCGTCTCAGGACGTGCGCTACCGGCCGCTGCCTGGGGTGCGCATCGTGGACCTGCGCGCCGAACTGCGGGCCGGCAACCGTTCCATCTTCAGCCGCGCCCTGCAGCAGGCAGTGGATGAGGCACTGAGACGCGGAGAACAGGCCATTCTCTTTTTCAACAGGCGGGGCACTGCTACCTGTGTGCTGTGTCGTGACTGCGGTTACCTCTCCCGATGTCCGAATTGCAACACTCCACTTACTTACCACGAGGGCGAGGCGCTGCTGATATGCCATCACTGTGATCATCGCCAAGCTCCACCCGGGCGCTGTCCTGCCTGTGGTAGCCAACGCATTCGTCGCCTCGGATTGGGGACGGAGCAGGTGGAGCAGGCAGTGCATCAGCGCTGGCCCGAAGTGCGCATCCTGCGTTGGGATCGGGATACTGCCCGCAACTACGCCGCCCACGCCACTATCCTGGACCTTTTTAGCAGCGGGCTGGCTCACATCCTGGTGGGCACACAGATGATTGCGAAGGGCCTCGACCTGCCGCTGGTCACCGTCGTGGGCATCATCTCCGCCGACACTGCACTGAATTTACCCGACTTCCGCGCCGCCGAGCGCACCTTCCAGGTGCTGACCTATATGGCCGGACGGGCCGGGCGGGGATTGCTCGGGGGGGAGGTGATCATCCAGACTTATCGCCCTGACCATTATGCGATCCTGGCTGCCGCCGCCCACGATTACGCCCGCTTCGCCGAACGGGAACTGGCTTTCCGCCTGGAGCAAGGCTATCCCCCATATCGCCGCATGGCCAGGCTGGTCTACGAAGATGTCAGTCCCTCCCGTGCCAAAGCCGGGGCCGAGGAGCTGGCCGTCTTGCTGCGCAAAGAGCTTGTCAGGCGCGGCCTCCCCCCGACCGATCTGATCGGTCCTGTGCCACCTTTCCTGGAGCAACTGCACGGGCGTCACCGTCAGCAAATACTGCTGTTTCATCCCCGACCGGCGGATATTTTGCGCGCGGTCAGAATCCCACCTGGCTGGCTCGTGGACATTGACCCGGTGAGTGTGCTATGAGCCGTAGCGCAGCAAAAACTCCTCCCTGCTCATCCATATTTCGCTGCGGCGCAGACGCAGCAAGTGGCGTTGCCGCAGGCTCACCTGGTTAAACGTCCACATAATCGCCCAGGTATACAGGTTCTCCCAGAACTCGCCAAAGCGCCCAAGCGGGTTCCTGTACGGGTGAATGGTGAAGCCCAGGCGCCTGAACAGCCCCTCGCCTCCCAGGCTGACGAGTACGGTGACTCCTCCCACGGCCTGGAGTTCTGCCAGCCGTGGATCCACTTTCATCTGCCGGGCCAGCTTGCGGAAAGAAGCCATCAGCATGCGAGTGCTTCGGGCGGCCCAGGCGAGATCGGGGCCGTGGGGAGGCAAAGGCGGGATATGCTCATTCCACAGATGCAACTCAAGGACGGGCGTCCCGGCTGGTATGGTATCGTGTGGGAGGAGCACCTGGTGGGCGGCTGTGGTCACGCGTATCCGCAACAGACCTTCGGGGTCGTCACAGTATTCAAACACACCCAGTGCTCGACGCAGCAACTGGTCGAAGTGGCGGATCAGCGCGCGCACCGCTACCGCCTGCCGATCAGCACAATACCCCCTGCTATCAACAGCACGCCCAGCCATTGAGTGGGGGAGATCGTCTCGCCGAAAAACCAGCGGCTTGCCACTACCTGTACGCCGATCACGGCCAGGCCGGTAGTGACCGGGTGAGCAACATGGAGCGGCACGAAGCGCAGCAATCCGGTCAGGGTCAGCACGGTGATGAACCCGGCCAGGTTACCTGCGATTTGCCATATCAGGAAGCGGCGCCATTCTGAGCTGATGGCAGATAGTTTGAAGCAGGAGCTGGCGACGATATTAAAAAAGAGGTTGCCAAAGATCAGGAGCAATGGCACAAGGACGGACTGGAAGTTAAAGCGGGACATAGAAACCTCCTGCGAGCAGAACGATGGTTTAATTTGGGTGTAATCGCCCTTAAATTTACCTGGGATTGAATCCGGGATGTTCATAATTGGTTGACACTCTGAGTCAGGCGCCGGATGCCGCCCGATTGAAATCGGCCTCTTTGGGCGCTGCGCGCCGGGCGTCGGCCTGTGCCGACGCGCCGGTCGGAGC
>DAOTYA010000004.1:0-3518 GCA_034435075.1 Anaerolineae bacterium | reverse complement strand
TGCTCGCCGATGAGGAGGTCTCCCGCTACCACGCCACGGTGTGGGTCCAGGGCGGGCAGGCCTACATACGCGACGAGAACAGCACTAACGGCACCTGGGTCAACGAGCAGCGCATCTTCGCCCCGACCCCCCTGCGGCCCGGCGACCGCATCCGGGTCGGGCAGACGGTGCTGGAAGTGGTGGGACGGGAGCCGGGAGTCACCGTCGCCTCCGTGCCTGGGATGGCCCGTCCTTCCCCGCCACCCACTCACCCCGTGGCTTCTTCAGCCGTTCCACCGCTCGCGACATCACCACCTGCCCAATCGTTACTGCCTCTCATCCTGGGCATTGGAGGCGGCATATTGCTGCTCATCTGCGGTGCTGTCATCCTGCTCCTGGCGGTTTTTAAAGCACCGCTTCCTGGAATCGCCCTGCGTCCCTCTCCAACCCCCACACCAACCGCGACCCCAACCCGCACTCCTACTCCCACCCCTACTCCCGCTCCCCCCGATGCGTGGATTATCATCCTGCAAGAGGACTTCGAAGGCAGCTTCCCCGGGGATTGGGAGCTCAGAGGCTCGGAGGATTATCAGTGGAGCAGGAGTTCCTGCCGTTCATATGCTGGTAGTTACAGCGCCTGGGCAGTGGGAGGAGGGGAAAAAGGTGAGGCTCTGGATTGTGGAAGAAATTACCCGAACGATCTGAAGTCGGGGATCGTTTATGGACCCTTCAGCCTGGAAGGGGCCACCGCGGCTGAGCTGAAGTTCAGATTCTGGCTGAAGACAGAGATAATGAGTGACTGGCTCTGTTATAACGCGTCTGATGACGGTGAGAGTTTCTATGGCCCCTGTGTGACCGGTAGCGGCGAGTGGAGCGAAGAAGTGCTGGACCTCTCTGAGGTCTCACAACTGGGTAACTTGCTGGGGCGTCCCAGGGTCTGGATCGGCTTTTTCTTTAAGACTGATGCGTCAGAAACCATGCCAGAAGGGGCATATCTGGATAACATCATCCTGCGCAAGTGTAATTATCCAGGAGGCCGATGCAGGTAAGCCCATTCCCTGGCCAGCGTCTTGCGCAAATGTTCCCACAATGCCCGGTCACACATACGCCTGTGGACCATGCAGACAATCCCAGATACAGGCCGATATGCGGGTTGCGGTCAGGGCAAACTGTATTATAATTCCCAGAAGTAAGGGCAACCGCAGCAAGCAACGGAGCGTTTGCTTATAACCTATCCGAAAAACCGTACAAGCGGCATCCCTATGCCGCTTATACCGACGCATAGGGATGCACCGGTTATGTTTTTCGGATAGGCACTTATAACATTACAGGGAGGAAAATAGTTATGTGGAAACCGGGCATCTGGGAACTGGTGATCATATTGGTGATCGTGCTGTTGATCTTCGGCGTCGGACGGCTGGGGCAACTGGGCCGGGATCTCGGCACCGGCATACGTGAGTTCCGCAAAGGCATCACGGGCGACGACGAAGAGGCCAGGAGCAAGGCAAAAGAGGAAAGCAAGGAAGAGGCCTGAGCGGCGCGCAGATGACCCTCCCGCAGGTTTGAGACAGGTCCTGCGGGAGGGCAGCTTTTTACCTGCTGCCTTTGGCAGCTCGAATCAGCTCCTGCTTGAGCTCCCACAGCCGTTCGGTGAGCGAGACATGGTAAATGTGCGGGTTTATGATGCGTCGCACCCCTGGATCCAGCCGCTCCAGGTCAGCCTGACGGCGCTGGCGCATTTCCTCGATGGTTGGTAATTCATAAACCAGCCTGCCCTCCTTCAATATATCCACAAGGAGCGGTTCTATCTCCGTAATCTCCTCACGGCCAAGCGTGCGATACATCATGCGTTCCGTTGGGTGACGCAGGGTGAGCTGCTCCACATGCCGCGGGTCCTCGTCGTCCAGACTGAGCAGATCGGCTGTTGCCTGGTTGCGTCGGTCGTACACCCTCCAGGCGATTTTGTGACCCGGATTCGGCACCTTCTCCGGCGTCTCCGAGAGCTTGATCGCCGGTATCCACTTGCCATTCCCATATACAGCCACCAGTTTGTAAACACCGTCGAGCGCTGATGCCCCCTGCGAGGTGATAAGGCGTGTCCCTACCCCGTAGACAAGACGATTGATCACCTGTTCTGCATCCATGCCGTAACGCGAGGCCTCTTTCTCAATCTGTGTAATGATCTGCCAGATCACCAGCTCGTCCAACTGATTCGACAGCACTATCACGGTATCTGGGAAGCCGGCCTCATTCAACATCCTGGCAGCCTGGACACTCAGATAAGCCAGGTCTCCTGAGTCCAGACGTATGCCCACCGGCTTGTGCCCTTTGCGTCGCAATTCCTCGAAGACCTTGATGGCGTTGGGCACGCCGCTTCCCAACGTGTCAATTGTATCCACCAGCAGCAGGCAGTCGTCAGGGTACACTTCGGCGTAGGCGCGGAAGGCATCCAGTTCGCTTCCCCCAAGTGCCAGAAATACCTCCACCATGCTGTGCGCGTGGGTGCCCTTGGGTGGGTATCCCAGCACATGAGAGATCCCCACGTTTGAGCTGAAGTCTGCGCCGCCGATCAGTGCAGCCCTGGCGCCGGCGTTGGCACCGCGTTCCTGGGCGCGTCGCAGCCCGAATTCCAGCAGCAGCCTTCCCCGCCCACTTTCGCGCATGCGCGAGGCGCGGGTGGCGATGAGCGTCTGATAATTCAGGTGGTTGAGCAGGGGGGTCTCCAGAATTTGAGCCATCGCCAGGGGCCCCTGGACCACCGTGAGCGGCACGTTGGGATGGACCACCCGTCCTTCCGGAATAGCCTGCAATGTGATGCCGTCGAAAGAGCCATGCGCGCGCAGCCAGTTCAGAAAGTCATCGGCGAAGAGTCGCTGGCCGGCCAGTCCTTTCTGACTGCGCAGATATTCGATCTCCCGCTCGCCGAAACGGGCCTCGGCCATCCAGTTCAATAACCACTCCAATCCGGCGTTGATGCAGTAGCCAGCCTTGTGGTTGCCATAGGAGGGATAGCTGCGGAAGAAATGGTCAAACTGAGCCTGGCGCTCATGCAGCCCCATACGATAGTAGAGCTGAGCCATAGTGAGCTGATACTGGTCGGTAAACAAGATGCCCTCAGCGATCTGACGCTCGGATGGTTTCATATTCTCACTCCCTGCATGGACTCTATGCCCGGACCAACACACGCGGGCAGGCTTCTCAATTATACTACTGTTCGGTGCAACCGGATAGGAGCATGCTGTGTCGTCTGAACGATTGCCGGGCATAGTGGGGTAATCACGGTCATGCCTGACTGACAAATCTCAGGCTATTGTAGGACAACTGCTCGCAGTTGTCGGGATTCCGCAATAAGTCCAGCGTGAGAATTCAACCCAACTGAACAATCTCCCTCCAGGCAACCTCAACCCACACCAGTACCCTTTCTGGCAAAGTTGTGGATAATACAGGCATGCTAATCAATCCCAACTTTGCTTCAGGAGGTGTCTGGTGTCCGTTGTACATTCTTTTCCCTTGAGTGGACCACTCATTTTTGCCTGTGC
>DAOTYA010000003.1:0-7227 GCA_034435075.1 Anaerolineae bacterium | reverse complement strand
CCTGCGCCCGCCGGACCACAGTCCGGCGGAGCAGATGGCACCTGAGCCACCTGGGGGCGTCTCAGTGTAGCCAGTGTCTGCAAAGTCTGGTCCGGGCGGACTGTGGTCCGCCCGGCACAGCACGGGCAGGCCGAATAGTTACGTTAAACGTCCAATTCTTACCCGTTCCCAGTATACAAGGAATCTCGAAACCGGGCTACGCCGAAAAGAATTCCTCCAACAACGCCAAAGTCTCTTGAGCCTCTTCTTCGTCGAGTCGACTGATGGCGAATCCGGCATGTACAACCACATAGTCCCCTACCTGGGCCTCAGGTGTGTAGGCCAGGCAGACTTCCCTTATCACACCCCCGAAGTCCACCTTGCCCATACGTGCCAGCCCATTTTCACCCGAAATCTCAATGACCCGCCCCGGCACGCCCAGGCACATATCTCCGCACCTCACCTCTCAGCCACTCGAACCAGGCCTCCAGCCCCTCTCCCGTCTTACAGGAGAGAGGAAAGAAAGCCAGGCCGGGATTCAGCATCTCCACTCCCTGACGGAAGTGATACACATCGAAATCAAATGCCGGCAGCACGTCTACTTTGTTCAGCACCAGAGCATCCACACCACGGTACATTACCGGATACTTATACGGCTTATCGTCCCCCTCAGGGACACTGGCTATAAGCACATCACGGTGCACACCCAGCCTGAAACTGGCGGGGCAGACCAGATTGCCAACATTTTCGACGATGAGCAGATCCAATTCCTTCAGGGACAAACGGGACAATGCACTATGGAGCATTGGTGCATCCAGGTGACAGGCCCCGCCGGTATTTACCTGGATGACCTGGATACCCGATGCAGCAATACGCTCAGCATCTATGGCGGTAGCGATATCTCCGTTAACCGCGCCGATACGGAACTCCCCCTTTAACGCTTCGACCGTCCGGACGATCAGGCTGGTCTTACCGGCGCCAGGAGAGGCCATAAAGTTTACGGCGAAAACACCGCTGCGGTCCAGTATGGCGCGGTTAACCTCGGCCAACCGGTCGTTGGCGCTCATAATCTCTTCCACAACCGGGACAGTCTTTTTCATTAAGTCAACCCTCGGTACAGGATGCAATCTCTACACGTCAATGACCGGGCAGGATATACCAGTGCGGAAGCGACCACACTATACTACCATAACAGTAAAATGTCAACCTGCCTGCGACGGATGATCACTCACCTCGAAAGAGCGCAGGGTAATGCACAGAGGTAGTAGAGGACTGACAATGCTCTTATCCACGCACCAGGCGCCCTGGAGGCGCTGTTAATATCAGGTTGTGGCTGAGCCGCGTCAGGGGGGAGTTCCCTGGTGGGTGCTATGGGGTCACCCAAGCACTTCAAAGGAGGTTACCCGCCACCACCATTCCTCATCAATTGATTGGGGGCGATCGTATGCGATCAGCTCAGGAAAGCCACAGGTCGGGTGATAAATTATGGTTGTCCACTCCGCTTCCTGGCTTTGGATCTGGCTGCGAGCTTTGGCAAATAAGCCAGGGACTGTATAGTCTTCTGGATTGAAAGCTTCCACTTCACACTTCTCACCCTCTGTTGGCGCAGGGATACAGAAAGCCGTGGCACTTTCAACGCTATTATCCCGGACAGTTATTCTGTGATATTGGGCATGCCATATGCTTGCGACCAGGACTTCAATCTGATAGGACGTGATGTTCTGCTCTCGCCATTTCTGCTCCATTTGGTCCAGCGATGGGATCGGGGTGGATGTGGGTGTCCTTATGGATGGTGAAGGTGAAGGTGAAGGTATTCTGACGGATATGCTGGCGTCCGTTGGAGTGGCAGTGGCGGTAGCAGTATGTGGCACTGGCGTCACACCCCCGGCGTTGCTGTGGGTAAGGGGTGGGGCTGTAGGCGTTGCGGTGTCTGTCGCGGTGACAGTAGATGGCACCGGCGTCACACCTGACGTTGCCGTTGGCAAGAGTGTGGCTGTCCCTGTCGCAGTGGGAGCAGGCAGCTTCATACCAGACATCTTCGTGGACGTGGGGTACGGCTGCAGGCATGGGGTGCCCGCCGCTGTTGCGGTGGGCGGCAGTTGCGTCGTGCCGGGTACAGAGATCGCCGGCTCTACAGGTGTTGGTGAAGTCACACGGACACAGGCCGACAAAATCAAGTGAACCAGCAGGAGCACAATTGATATCCGCTTCATATCCAGGCTCTCTTGTGTCTCCCGATGCAGCTCACTACGTCGGTACGAATCAAAACCTTCCCACCTGCCGGATTGCACTTGCAAGCACAGAGCAGGCAAATCGAGGGGAGCGGAGGAAACGGCTATGTGAGGCTGATCACCGAAGGACCGGGAAGGCTCTTACCACCATGGGAGGAAGAAGGTTTGTGTCCTGCCTGTCAGGCTCCCGTAAGTGACGATCACATCAATTACGACCTTCTGGCCCGGAGTTGTTGGCCTGATATCAAAGTAATATCTTGCGAAACCACTATCGTTAGTTAGCTCTTCGAAGTCAAAGTTCTGATCGCCTGCCTGGTACTTGACGGTCATTCTGACACTGGCGCCCTTTACAGGCTGGTTCCGCTGATCCGTCACATAGACGAAGACAGTCTGACCACCCTCGCGTCCTGTAATGATGTAACGCACTGTGGCACTGACATTCAGCCTGGTAATAGTTGACTCAGGAGCAAGTGGGGTTGTGCCGGGCAAGGGATTCAGCGAAAAACCGGCAGGAGGAGGTTGAGGCTGTTCGTACTCGCGCGGAACGCCGAAACGTTCCACGTAAATTTGACCAAGTGGGGTAAGGCGCATCCTTGGAGGGGAATACTCAGGATGCCACTCCATACGGGCCCGCTGGAAGTACTGTACGATGAGGCCATCCTCGTACATAAATTCGGAACGAGGGTAGCCGAAGACATCTATCCCTCCCTTAGCACGGAAGTACTCCAGGAACGAGTATGAGACCACGTGACCGGTTTCGGGGAAATAGTGGTGCAGGTGACTGTTGCGACGAGGGATCTGTTCCGGGCGAGCACGAGGGAATGTGTATCCCAGCTCATCTACAAGCAATCCCAGTTGCACCTTATAGGGGTCCTCGTTGTAGGGGTGCCATTCCATGCGAAAATTTTGGAAATATTGCACCCTCAAGCCCAAAACGGGGTCATCGAAAGCCTCCGTGATCGGGTAGCCAAAGAGCTCGGCGCCACCACGAGCCCGGTAGAACTCGAGGAACACGTCACATACGTAGTGCCTTGTTTCAACAAAATACTCACACTTACCACCCTGCAAATTAGACCGGGGGTACGTAGCCGCTGTGCTGCCAAAGAGCACAGCGCAAACCAGTGTCAATACTAAAATGCGCCGATTATCCATCAATCCAAATCTGAGCGGATCACCCCGCAAGGATAACCAGGTTATCGCGGTAACCGGCCCTATAGCGTTGAGCTGTGGACTTGCAGCGGATATCTCCTGCCTACAAGTGCGGCTAATATTTGCGTCTGGGGGGTAACCACACTTAATTATACAAGATATTAATAAGCCAGTCAATAAGACTGCAGCGCTATTTCACAAGAGAGACACCTCCGCGGGAAGCAGATGCCGAGCGTCACTATAACCTGCCCCTCGATGCAGTTGAAATCTGGCTTCAGTCAGGCAGGCAACAATGGTAGCGGGGTTGATATTTATTGGAATTATGTTATCATTCCAGCGACATCAGCACTGGAGCACAATAATGCCTGAGGAGCAACCAAAATTCGTCATACTTATCGGCCCTCCTGCATCTGGTAAAGGTACGCAGGCAACAAGACTATGCCATATGTTGAACGTGCCGCACATCGCCAGCGGCGATCTGTTCCGTGAACACCTCAAGAACAAGACCGAACTGGGACTCAAAGCCGGTGTCTATATGGAACGCGGCGAGTTGGTGCCGGACGAGATCACCATCGGTATGGTTATGGAACGCCTAAGCCGGCCAGACTGTGCCGAAGGTGCATTACTCGACGGCTTTCCCCGGACCGTAGCCCAGGCCGAAGCTTTGGACCATATGCTGGCCAGCCAGGGACACAGGATCGCTCTCGTGCTGTACATCACAGCACCGGACCCGGTACTGATCGAGAGGGTGAGTGGGCGCCGCATATGCCGCACCTGTGGGGAATCCTATCACATCAAGTTCAACCCACCTGAAAAGCCAGGAGTATGCGATAAGGACGGTGGTGAACTCTATCAGAGGGATGATGATAAAGAGGAGACAGTGCGTAAGCGTCTCCAGGTCTACCGGCAGCAGACCGATCCGCTCGTTGAGTACTACCGCCGCAAAGGGATACTGGTCGAAATTAACGGTGACCAGCCCATAGAGACAGTTACAGCCGAACTGTATGCTGCGCTGGTAGAAAGGGCGATCATCTGAACAAGCCTGACCGTAGCCGGTGCGGATATGACATCAGCCAGAACCGTTGAGGAGGGATTCGAGCTATTTCTGGGGGAATTGGCTTCCGCCACAGAGGAATCCTGCATACCCGGGGATGAAGTAAGAAGTGCTCTTGCTCGACGGTTTAAAGTGTATGCTTCCTTCATTGCCGGTTCATATCTGAGCGGCACGTACGTTCATGGTTTCAGTATTCCCGATTACCTGGTGAGTGTAGAGCTGGAGCAGAAAGAGACGTTGAGCGATTCGCGCTCGTTGTTAGTGGAGGTAGCGGACGCCCTCGCTGCCCGATTTCCAGATGTGAGCGCAAGCGGAACATCTGTGACTGTACTCCCTGGCGGAAATGCCAGTTTTAAGCTGATCCCGGCCAGGCTGGCCGGTCAAACTCCGGCCGGCCACCTGGTCTATGAAATACCCGATGGCAACGGAGGGTGGATGAGAACATGCCCGGATGGTCACCAGGCACGCCTCGAGACAATGGACAGGCGTCTCGAGGGCAGGTTCAGGCCACTGGTGCGTCTTATGAAGGCGTGGAAGTATTTCCGCGCTGTGCCCGTATCCACGTTCTATCTGGAGTTGCGCTGTATTCTGTACGCCGCCGGAGAGAAGAAGATCGCATATCCTTTAGATCTGCAGCATATGTTTGGCCTTCTATGGGAAGGCCAGCTTGCAGACGTCCCTTACGTAGATGAGGAATGCGGGTCTGTTTCGGCACGCGTGGCCCGTACTGACAGGAAAGCGGTCTTTTCAAGCGTGAGAACCGCGCTCTATTATGCCACGTGCGCTATTGAGCAGATGGAGCAGGGACATTTGAGCGAGGCGTTTCGCTACTGGGGGCGCATATTTAGCGGTCGCTTTCCGGCATACGCGTAGTCCATTCGCGCCATCAGTCGGGGCGGGCGGATTTGAACCGCCGACCTCACGGACCCGAACCGTGCGCGCTAACCAAACTGCGCTACGCCCCGATACAACCCAGGTACACATTATACTCCTTTTGAGTCTTTTGGCAAGGCACTACTGCTTGCTAATTCCCCACCCATCCCTGCTAAATCCGGCTACCCGGCAGGTGTAGCTCTACGACCCCCAACGAGCAGAAGGCACCGTCCAGGCCGTGGTCAGCATACCGCCGGCACCGCCGGGATTTGCAGTGACCCCCATAACTTGCCCCTCATTTAACTCAATGTTAACACACCATTCTTCCAGGGTTAACTTTAAGCATTTAGCATGAGCCACGAAACTCTAAAAACATTAAGGAGGAAAATATGCAAAGCACCATTCGTCTTTCAATTCTATTTCTGGTTATAGTGATCCTGGCGGCATCCTGTCAGCCGACCACACCCGCCGGCCCCACACCGACGCCACAGGTCGTCGTGACCGTTGTCCGGGAAATGGTTGAGGTCACGGCCGTTGTTCGGGAAGTGGTAGAAGTCACCCCGACGCCGGGACCGGTGGAGGGGACCATCCTGGTGGACGGCTCCAGCACTGTCGCCCCCATCACGATGGCCGTCGCCGAAGAGTTCCAGAAAGTGTACCCTCAGGTGCGGGTGCCCGTGGGCATCTCCGGTACCGGTGGCGGCTTCAAGAAGTTCTGCGTGGGCGAAACCGACATCTCCGATGCCTCGCGCCCGATTAAGTCCTCGGAGGCGGAGGCCTGCGCGCAGAACAACGTGGAGTACATTGAACTCCCCGTCGCCTTTGACGGCCTGGCCGTGATGGTCAACCCCGCCAACGACTTCGTCACCTGCCTGACGGTGGAGGATGGGAAGGATGCTGGTCCTGGGGAGTATGGTGGAACAGGCCCTGAGTGTACGCCATAACCGGCGAGATGGCCGAGATGGATACCACCTGGGATGAATTGGAGAGGGAGAATAGCGAACTGCCCCGCCCCTGCAGCCCGTTTTGAGTCCTGCGAGGGCGTGTCTAAAAATCGTTTGTAGTCAGGCACGAAGCGCAGCGGAGTGCCGCTTGGTCATTGGTCATTTCAAAAGACGCCACTCCGCTAACGCTTCGTGGCTCACTACAAACCACGCTATGAGGAAAGGAGTGGCGATGGAACTGGCATACACAGAGAAAACGGCCCATCTGCGTTGCCCCGAAAGGGGAGGCGTATGGGCGCGGCTATCTCGTTGGGATGAGAGCCTTTCCGCCTCCTTGCGTCTGGCCGGTGGACACTGGTGGTGCCTGGTCAAAGGGGTAGCCCGCTCCGGAGACGCCATCTTCTGGCTGGCCGCCGCAGCCGGGATGTTCTTTCTGCTGAGGACACCGACGTGGCAGGAGGTGGCCTTGCGGGTGGTCCAGGCCATCGTCGGAGCGGGCGTCGTCGCGGCCGGGCTCAAGCGGATCATCCGCCGGCGCCGCCCGGACGGGCCACCGGATGGCCTCTATCCCATCCACGACCGCTACGGTCTCCCCTCCGGACACGCCGTCCGGGCCGCCGCCATCGCCACCGCGCTGAGCCCGCTGATCCCGGACTGGCTGACGGCAGCGCTGGCCCTCTGGGCGGCCGCCGTCGCCCTTTCCCGGGTCCTCCTGGGCGTCCACTACCTGCTGGATGTGCTCTCCGGCATTGTGCTGGGCGGAGCGGTTGGACTGACCCTGATGATAGTCAGATGAACTCGTTCCTGACCTCATTCACTTCCTAAGAGTGCCCGTCTCCCATACGGCGGAATCCCGGACGGAAAGGGGTGACAGTCACCTGGGCACCTGCGGTTGTAGAAGTAGGGCTCGGCGTGTCGGTGGGTGCTGGTGTCGGGGTGGGGGTAGGGGTACTGGTGGGTGTAGAGGTCGGGATGGGTGTGAGAGTAGGGGTAGATG
>DAOTYA010000002.1:0-4442 GCA_034435075.1 Anaerolineae bacterium | reverse complement strand
GGCACCTTTCGGGTCTTCCCGAATTGCTACGTTCCTTCCCCGATCAGTCCAGCCTCATGATACCAACAAATTCATGGCCGCTCAATACCTGTTCGGCCAACCATCGGCCAACCATCGGCCATTGTTGACAGGAACAGCCAACCTGGCTACAATTCAAGTGATGATGGAGCAGAACGAGCTGATGAGATTGGTACGCGACGCTTTGTCCAACCTGTATGACTATGCGGCGCTTGAGACACATCCGCTGGCCGCCCTGCTCCCCAGACCCCCGGGTTATGTCGGCAGCCGGGCCAACTATCTGAGCGACGTGCTCCAACAGACGATCGAGGGGTTGAAACCACCCGCCAGAGACCCTGTGCCGGCCTCCGCGGAATGGCGCCCTTACCTCATCCTGCAGGGGCGATACATCGAGTGCCTGGGTCTGCGCGAACTGCAGACGCGCCTTTCGCTCAGCGAACGACAGTTGCGCCGCGAACACAGCCGCGCCATCCAGGCCATCACGGCCGCCCTATGGGATCGCTTCTTCACATCCCCCCACGGCGAAGGGCAGGCGGAACGGGCGAGCGATTTCCGCGCTTTTGAGGTCACCCGCGAGCCGATAGACATTGTCGAAGTGCTGCAGGGTGTGGCCAGGACGTTCGAGCGGCGGGCGCAAAGCGCGGGCGTCAGACTGGCCTTGCTCGCTCCGCAAAAACCGCTGCGTATTCTGGCCGACCGCGTCGTGCTCCGCCAGGTGCTCCTCAGTATGTTGAATTATGCGTTGGACATACACGCCGGGGAGGAAATTGCCCTGGGGGCCGAGATGCAGGCCGCGCAGGTGATGCTCTGGATCCAGTTTCAGGCCAGGGCGCCGGTATTGCCCGCCGGGGGAAAGGAGGCGCAACAGGCCGTGTTCGAGACCGTCCGCTACTGGGTGCGCCGCCTTGAGGCAACGCTCAGCGCGGCGGATCACCCGACCGGCCTGGCCCGTTTGACGCTTACTCTGCCCTGCCCCATACAACCGGTCGTGATGGTGGTTGACGATCAGCCCACGGCCATCCAGATGTTCAGGCGCTACCTGAGCCGTTCAAACGTCCAGGTCGTCGGCGTCCAGGACCCGCAACGGGTGTTGCCGCTGGCCTGCCAGCTCCAGCCCCGCGTCATCACGCTGGATGTGATGATGCCCGCCGTAGACGGATGGGAACTGCTCCAGTTGCTCCAGACCCACCCGGACACCCGTCACATACCGGTGATCGTCTGCTCGGTGTGGGACGAGCCGGAATTGGCCTTCTCGCTCGGCGCAGCCGGCTTCCTGAAAAAGCCGATCACGCAGAAGGATCTGCTGGACATGTTGACGCGGTTGGAGCTGTGGGATACATCGGTCGCACCGTCTCCAACACACACTTCAGAAGCAGGGTCAGTTCGTGACGGGCCAGCGGACGACGCATCATCACCTTCAGCGCTTCTCCCAGCCTGTCGGCGGAAGCCTGCGGCCGGTCATAGGCCGTGATGAGGATGACCGGCGTTTGCGCCAGCTCCGCGTCGCGTCCCATTTCTTCGAGCACCTGCCAGCCGCTGATATCCGGCAACGCCAGGTCTAACAGTACCGCTTCGGGCCGGTCTGTGCGTAATCGCTGAAGCGCCTCCTGGCCGGTCGAGGCGGTCATTAACCGGTAGTGCCCTCGCGCCTCACTCTCCAGCGCCAGGGTGACAAAGCGCACCATCGCTGGGTCATCATCCACGATGAGTAACCGATGAGCGTTGGGCAATCCGCGCACCGCCTCCCCCAATTCGTGCCGCCCCACGGGTTTCACCAGATAATGCACCACGTTAGCCGGCAACGCTCTGGGGCAGTCTGCGCTGCCAGGAAAGACAAAGCTGAGAATGGGGACATCATAGGGCAATTGTTCCAGCCCGGCCTCGATTTCCCTATTCTGAACCGCAGCGCGGTCTATGATGATGGCGTTGGGCAGTAATTCTTCGACGTTGACCTGCCGGAGGTCTTGCACCGCGACAACGCGGTAATTCCCTTCCGTGTAGCGCTCGATCACCTCGCGCGCCGCCGGATCGGGGGATAGGACCAACAGGATGCGCCTGCTCATCACTTTCTCTTTCAATCTGCGCCAATAGTCCGTGTCAGACGTCGCCCGCTCTGGTGTGAGAAGCGGTGTGGGTGCCTCTGCCAGGGGCAGGGTGAAGTAAAATGAAGCGCCTTTTCCGGGCTGACTCTCCACCCACATCCGCCCGCCGTGTAGTTCAACGAAGTGGCGGCTGATGGGGACGCCCAGTCCGCTGCCCTCGCGCCTTCGCCAACTCCCCTCGCCCACCTGCTGAAACTCCTCAAAGACTTTGGGAATATCCTCTGCCGCCAGACCCGGGCCGGTATCCTGCACATTGAATACCAGGCTATTTTCGTCCCTGCGGGCGCGGATCGTGACGCCGCCCTGCTCCGTGACGCGCAGGCTGTTCGAGATCAGATTGAGCAGCACCTGCCGGATGCGCGTGCGATCCACGAACACCGCCGGCAGATCCGGCTCGATCTCTGTGCGCAGCCACAGACCCCGGCGCGCAAAGGCCGATTGGCTCATGTCCACTACCTCGTGCACGAGCTGCGCCGGATCCACCCAATCCTTGATCAGCGTCAGGCGCAGCGCCTCGATCTGGCCCAGGTCGAGGATGTCGTTCACCAGACGCGAAAGGTGGAGTGTGCTGCGATAGATCTCCTGAATATCCTCGTGGAGGCCGGGCGGCCAATCTTCCAGGCCGGCATACGTCTCCGGCGAGTTGGCCATCAGCTCACTGAATCCCAGGATGAAGTTGAGCGGCGTGCGCAGTTCGTGGCTGACGGCCAGGGCGAAGCGATTCCGTGCATCGCGCGCCTCCTCGGCCTCGGCGCGCGCCATGATCAACATCTCATTGGTGCGCTCCAGGCGGTAATAGGCCTGGTCCAGGTCCTTCAGCACGCGCACCACCTCCGCCCGATGTTGGCGTGCCTCGGCGGTTTTTTCCTGGGCCTGTTTCAGACTGACGAGATGCCACTTGATGGCAGTGAGAAACGTGCGCATCGCCGCCCAACCCAGCAACCCGGTTAACACTCCCCCGATAGCGATGGCCCGGCTGTAGGCAACGGGCAAAGCCGGCATAGAGAGAAGCCGGGGAAACCAGCCCAGCAACGCGATCACAAGCCCCTCCACGAGCAGGGCAGCCGGCCAGCCGGTCGTGATGACGGCCATCAACGGCAAAAGCGCGTAGAACAAAGCGATCTCCGGCTGGCGCGAGATATGGAGCGCCAGGGTGATCGCCGCCACAAGCCCGGCCTGCCAGACGATCTGTGCGACCAGCAGCCATCTCGTGAGCAGCCAGAGGGAGAGCGCAGCGGCCGAAACGACCGTGATCGCCACGAACAGGAAACGTGGGTCCAACGACCTTGTGGCGCTCGCTTCAGCCAGCAGGTACCACATCAAATAGATCCCCCCGGTAGCCAGGATAAGGCTGCGGAATACCGGCAACACCAGCTCGATGACCGAGTTGGCAAACTCCTCCCCGCTTCTGGTTGACATCCGAAGTCCATACCACATAGCGCCCCCTATCACATCCTGTATGTAACTGCTCAGCCAGAGACCCTAAGGTCTTTCCGAAAGGCCTTTAGTTCGTTACAAGTGAAATCCTTGCACATTGAGCAAGGAATTTACCACCAAGACACGAATACACAAAGAAGAAAACGCGGCTGCGCCGTCGGTGTCTTTGTGCCTTGTGGTTAATCCTCTTTGGTTCCGGCTTGGCCGGGTTAGTATCTTACCAGTAAAATTCCTCAGCTACCACAAGGTTCTGGTCAGGGTGGCACTCCACCACAATGGCATAGTGCTCCGGTTTCAGCCAGGCCAGGCTGCCGGTCTGTGTGCCGCTGATGACAAATCGCCTGCAGTGAGGTGGGGAGTCATAAGGCTCCAGGCGCTGGCTGATGTTACCGTAGCCAAACCCCCGGTAGCGGTCAGGACTCTGGCCGATCAGTTGCATCAGATAGAAGATATGGCGCCAGCCGTTGATCTCGCGCAGCTCTTCGGCGGGCAGTGGCGGCGACGGCATAAATTGCAGATTGAACTTAATCGTACCTGTTGAGTCTACACACATTTTGACATCCTCGTATATAATGTCCCAGGGATTCCGCAATAAGTGCCTATCCGAAAAACGTAACCGACGCATCCCTATGCGTCGGTATAAGCGGCATAGGGATGCCGCTTGTACGGTTTTTCGGATAGGCTCTAAGTCCAGCGTGAGAATTCAACCCAACTGAACAATCTCCCTCCAGGCAACCTCAACCCACACCAGTACCCTTTCTGGCAAAGTTGCGACCTGTGCAGTTAGAAAACCGCAAAGGGCGCACAGAGCGCAAAGAACGATAGAAAATCTTTGCGCCCTTTGCGTGCTTTGCGGTGAATTCCATCCAACCGCACCGCTCGTAA
>DAOTYA010000001.1:0-8598 GCA_034435075.1 Anaerolineae bacterium | reverse complement strand
ATGTTGATGACTTTTGCAAGTCCTTTCTGCCCGTCTGGCAGAGCCAGCTGCTGGCTAGCGGTGAAATTCAGCGACAACGGGAGAAAAGTTTGAGCGTCAGTGAGATCATGACCATTCTGATCCATTTCCACCAATCGCATTATCGCCATTTCAAGGCCTACTATACCGGGTATGTCTTGAAATGTCTGCGTGGCGAGTTTCCCGGCTTGGTCAGCTATACTCGTTTTGTCGAGTTTATTCCTTCCATCTTGATGCCGCTGTGTGTCTACTTGCGCACAGCTTGCCTGGGGACGTGTACTGGCATCTCTTTTATCGATTCAACCGCTTTGGCGGTCTGCAAAAACCCAAGAATCCATTCGCACAAGGTTTTTTCAGGATTGGCTAAACGCGGCAAAACGTCTACTGGCTGGTTCTTTGGCTTCAAACTCCATCTGATTTTCAATGACCGCGGCGAATTGCTCAATCTCGTGCTGACGCCCGGCAATATCGACGATCGCAAGCCGGTTCCCAAAATGGTGCGAAAACTGTTTGGCAAGTTGTTTGCCGACAAAGGCTACATTTCCCAAGCACTGCACGAAGAACTGCTACGAACGTTCAGTGTTCAGCTGGTGACAGGTGTCCGTTCCAATATGAAAAATGCCCTCATGCCGCTGATGGATAAGCTCCTGCTTCGCAAGCGTGCGATTATCGAAACGATTATTGACCAACTCAAGAACATCTCTCAAATCGAACATTCGCGCCATAGAAGTCCGGTCAACTTCCTGGTTAACCTGCTCTGCGGCCTGATTGCTTATTGTCGTCAGCCCAAGAAACCTTCTCTCAGCTTAGGCACTTTGCCTGCTCTGATTGCTTAACCCGAACTCACGTTACATTAGTACTACAACGATGGTTTAAGTGACTCCGAGTTTCTTCAGAGTCCGCTTTCGATGAGACAGGTAAGCCATATGATTCGTGCGTTGAATTTGACGCAATGCTTCCAGCGCCGCTTCCACATCGAAGACTGGTCTGGGCAAGACCGCTTGCAACAACAAGCGGGCCTGAGATACCGTCAACGCCGGTGCGTCCTCCTTCAAGGCCTGCTGCACGCTCACCAGAAAGAGGTGGGCGATCATCACCAGGGTCATGTGATGATACCAGCCCCGCCAGCTGCGCATGGCGTATTGGTTCATCTTCAGCTCATCTTTGCAATCTTCTATGCTCTGCTCCACCGGCCAACGGGCGGCACTCAGCCAAGCCAACTGAGTAACCGGTGTTTCCGGTGGGGCGTTGCTCAAAAAGTATTTCATCTCCCCCCTCAGCACATCCCGGCGGATCACCAGCCAGACCTCGGAACCAGGCAACCCATTCCGCACAGCCACTACCCGTACACAGGCCACATCGGCGACCAGTGGGCCCTTGCTGCCCTCATGCAAGGTGTACCGCTGCCAGGCCTCAGCCGGCAACTGGTCCCCCACTTCAACCACCGTCTTGGGGGCAGGGGCTTCCGCCACCAGGCGTGCGCGGCAAGGTTTGCGACCCCGCCCTTTCCACTCCGGCACTTCAGCCTGAGGGCGTTCCGGCCAAATCCGGGTGTCCACCGGCACTTCCATCAAGTACCAGTAGCCCAGTCCAGCTACCCTGTCCAGCAGAGTGGTATCCCGACCAAATTCCTCATCTCCCAACACCCAGCGGAAGGTCACTACCCTTCGTTGATGCACCCCTTCCAGCATCTCCCAGGCCAACTCTTGATGGGTGTGCAAGGAGAGGGTATCTGGGATACCGCAGCGCTGACGGCGCTCGGCATATTCGGGGCTGAACCATTCTTCAGGCAGGTACAGCCGGCGATCCAGCAAGGTATAGCCTCGAGAGCTGGCATAGGCCAGGAACACCCCCACCTGGCAGTTATCAATCTTGCCTGTCTCATTGCAATACTGGCGAGCGATTCCCGCCGATTCGCTGCCCTTGCGGGGGATGCCTGTGCCATCCATGATTACCAACCCCTCCGGCTCACCCAGCGTTTCCTGGACAGCCTGCTGATGCTCTTCCAGCAGGGCCTGGTCATCCCAAGGGGAAGCGCCGATAAAGTTCTGCATCGCTCGCACGTTCTTCTCTCCCAGATGGCGAGCCAGGGGCTGGGTATACCGTTTCTCGCCGTCCATCAGGCGGCCCTGAAGATACTTGAGACCCCATTCCCGCTGCTCGCGGCGCTGAAAGAGAGAGGCAAAGCGCTTCCAAAAGGTTTGCAGGCGCTCCAGCAACCCCCTGATCTGAGCGGGTTTCAAGGTCAGGATGGGAATCTCCCGTTGGCTTGCTGGAGGTTCCAAAGCAATACCGCTGGTGGCGTGCATAGTCATTATCCTCCAAAAGGCAGATTAGATTATTCTCTTGGAGGATAACACCGTCAATTGATTGCAGAGTATCGCGCGAACCATCGTTGTAGTACCAAGTCGAACATGTTATCTCCTGAGTCAATAAGCGGCATAGGGATGCCGCTTGTACGGTTTTTCGGATAGGCTCCAAGTCGAACATGTTGTCTCTTGAGTCAAGTACTCGTGCCCCAGCACCAGAAATGCGTCGGTAAAGCGGCACAGGCAGGAGCGGCATAGGGAGGAGCGGCACAGGCAGGAGCGGCATAGGGAGGAGCGGCATAGGGATGCCGCTCCTCCCCCCTTACACGGCTTTTCAGATAGGTTCCAGGTATTGGAGTTCCATCTGTGCCGCCAGGTGATTGATGTCGAGCGCCAGCACCTGCTCGAAGGCGCGCCGGGCCTCGGCAGGTTGACCCAGCCCCAGGTGGGCCAGCCCGATCAGGTAAGTGCACTCAATGCGCACCAGCTTTTCCGCGTCATCGTTGAAGGGCAGGAAGTTGGGCAATGAGGTGGCAAAGCCTCCTTCCGCCCTGGCAGAAGCGCGGGCAAGCAATTCCTCCAGTTTCTGTCGGGCCGTGGCCTCGTCACCCAGCTTCTTCAGCGCCATGGCCTGGTAGTAAGGCAGCGCGGGCAGGTACATCAGCGACCACGTATCGGCGCTGGCCTGTGCCACTTCCTGGAACGCTTCCCGTGCAGCCTGGTGGTCGCCGAGCATGTCCAGCGCCAGGCCGGCGTAATAACGGCAGGGTAAATCGGATGCCGGGTGCCATCTGCCCACGCCCAGGTTTTCGGGAAAGCGTCGGGCGGCCTCAAAGTGAGCCAGCGCCACTTCTCCCTGACCCGCGGCCAGAGCTTCCCTTCCCAGGAGCAGATGAGCCATGGCGTATTGGTTGGCAATGGCGTCCTCACCACCTTCCCACGGCAAGAAGCGGCGCGCCGCGAGCAGGTCAAGCGCCTTCTGGGGTTGCCCCAGTTGATTGTAAAGCGTGACCCGCTCCAGGTACAGCGCGTCCCTTTGCTCCACCAGGTCGAGCCGCTCCTCCAACCGCGCCAGACGCTCAGCCGGCGGAACGCCCAGGCGCTTGAGCAGCAGATCGAATTCGTAGAACAGTCGGACGTCCCCAGGCGCACATTCCAGCGCGCGCAAGTAACATTCCCTGGCCCGTTCCATATCCCGACGCACATTGTAATACGCCAGGCCAAGATTGCGCCAGGGGATTGAGAAGTCAGGGTCAAGCCGGCAGGCGTCTTCCCATTGCCGGATCGCTTCTTCGTACTGTCTCTTGTCGTACAACAAGTTGCCCAGGTAGTACGCCGCTCTGGCATCCTGGGGATCGGTCGCTCTGACGTGTCGCAACACTTCCATTTCCTGCAGGCGAGACGGAAAACAATAATCGGGGGGCATTTCCGCTGCCCGACGGTAAAACTCCCGTCCCCTTTCGTCCTGCCCCTCCCGGAAGGCGAAATACCCCCGCGCGTACAGGAGCATCGGATAGGTCGCTCCTGCCTCTTCGACCAGATGAGAGAGCAGCCCGTCGGCTTCGCGCCACAGCCCGGCATCCGCGTAATCAAACGCGATGTCCAGATAGGTCTGCGGCTCGCCACGCATCAGCCTGGTCAGTTCGCGCCGCAGGCGCTCCACCTCGGCGGTCTGGTTCTGCTCCTGCGCAGCCAGCACCTGTTCGTGACGCGCCCAAAAGTCAAGCGGGTCAAGGGCGACCGTCTCGCGGGCAGTGGCCGCAGCCTCATCATACTGACCCAACCGGCGCAGGACGGCGGCCCGGAGGTTGCGTGCTTTCAGGTTGGCACTGTTTGTGGAAAGAGAGCGCTCGAGGTGCTCCAGCGCAGCCGCCCAGTCTTGACGCAGACAGTCTATCTCCGCCAGCGCATAGTAACCGGCAGTCTGCCAGGCATAATTCCAGGTGGCCTTGTAGAACGCGCTGTATGCTTCATCAAAGCGGCCCTGATACTTGAGCGTCAGCCCCAGATTGTAATACGGCTCACCGTCGTATGGGTTCGGATTCCAGCGGGTAAGCGTCTGGATAGCGGTTCTGAAATGCCGTTCGGCTGCCGCGAACTCGCCTCTCCCCAGGAGCAGCCGACCCAGCGCATTGTTGGTACGCGCATCGCCCGGACTCCGGCGCAGCGCTTCCTGCCAGTACAGTTCAGGGTCGAGCGTGGGGTGGCGGTATTGCTCCACGTGGAGGCCGGTGAGGTAGAGTTCCTCCACGCTCTCGATCTCCTGAGGCGGGGGTGGTGGGGTGGCAGGTTGTGGCAATGGCTGTTCCCGGCGTGGTTCGGGTGTGTAGCGGAGGATTTCGCGTCCATCGGCGGAATAGACACACAACGTCAGGTCCGTTTCCGCCGTACCTTCCGGCAACTCGACCTCTGCGGCGAACGCGGCGCCGGGGGCAAGGTCCGCCAGGCGCTCGTACAGGGCCCGGCCGGCAGCAGTCAGGCTGACGCGGGCGCCGGGCAGGACTTCAGTGGCATAGACACCGAGTGTAGCCTGGCGGCCATCGAGTTCGAGGTTGAGCGCCACCCGGGTATTGGCGTTTTTAGCCGGCCCGATGCTCTGGAAAGGATACCAGAACTGGCTGAAACTGCGGGCTTCGTACGGTTGCAGCCAGGAAAAGTCGGGCTGGTTATCGGTGTAGACGCCCGCCATCAGTTCGGCATACGGCCCATCGCTGTCGGTCAGGTGGCGCTCCCAGCTCCGGGCGAAATCGGTCGTCCCCCAGGTGAAAAGCTTTTTGCCGGGAGAAATGTGATGGTTGGCGACGTGAATCACGCCTGCCTGCCGGCCGTGGTCGTAGCCGCCGAAGAAATCGTAGCGCGAGTCGCCGGCAAAGTAAGAGGTGGCGTAGGGGGAGTTGCGATGCCAGCGAATGTCCACGCCCTGCCCGAAATCCACCCCGCAGTAGACGCCACGGGCGATGGGGTAGTGCGCCATTTGTTGTTTGGAATGGAAAGTCACCCAGGTTACATCCGGAGGGAAGAAAATCTGGTACTGCTCGTTGACGTGGACGGCGGCGTTCTCCCACCATAGAAAGGTCTGGGGGAGAGCGGTGCAGTTATACAGCCGGACTTTGGTCTCGATCACCGCCCTGCCGGGGTAAAGGCAGATGCCCACCATCCCTTTCATCCGCTGCATCGGATCGTGTTCGCCAAGCCAGACGGTGCAGCTCCCATCGGCGTGCTCTTCGATAAGGTGGTCAACCGGCATAAATGTCGAAGGACGGTGGTGCTGCGGCCAGTTGAACTCCATGCCCCCGGAGATCCACGAGCCGAAGAGACCGATCAGCGCCGGCTTGATGACGTGCTGGCGGTAGAAGAAATTGTAGCCATTGGTTTTGTCCAGGGCGCCAAAGATACGCCCGCCCAATTCGGGGAGTATGATCAGTTGAATGTACTCGTTCTCGAGAAAGACGGCCAGGTAGGATTGATCCACCTTTTCGTAGTGTGTGATGTGATCGGTAAGCGGGTTGGGATAGACCCGTCCACTGGCCCCCTGGTTGACCCGTCGCTCAAGGAACATGGGGTTCGGGTCCGGGGACGGCGGCGGGTAGGTCGGAATGGTGATGGTTTCTTCCCACGCTCTGACCTGGAATTCCATAGACACTACTTCTCCTTGAAATTTAAGACCGGAGGTAGCTATTCAGCCTGCCCGTGCTGGTCCGGGCGGACCACAGTCCGCCCGGACCAGACTTTGCAGACACTGGCTACCCTGAGACGCCCCCAGGTGGCTATTCAGCCTGCCCGTGCTGTGCCGGGCGGACCACAGTCCGCCCGGACCAGACTTTGCAGACACTGGCCACACTGAGACGTCCCCAGGTAGCTCAGGTGCCATCTGTTCCGCCGGACTGTGGTCCGGCGGGCGCAGGCTGAATAGACGCCCCCAGGTAGCTCAGGTGCCATCTGCTCCACCGGACTGTGGTCCGGCGGGCGCAGGCTGAATAGATACGACCGGAGTAGAGGCTTCAGGGGAGTAGAGGCTTCAGCCGGATCTTCCGCCTGAAGCTCAACTCCGTGAAGGCTCGACTCCGGCATCTACTGGGTCAAACGTATTCCCACAGATGCACGTATCGGCTATCCACCCAACCGTGGCTGATGATCGCCTTGCGCCCGGGCGCGATCTCGAATACTTTGGCTCCGTCGTGGTGCTCGAAGCGGTCATCGAGGAGGTATTGAACCCACGCGCGGCCCTGCGGCTCGACCTTCTTGTAGACGCACAACCGGCTGCGGCTGCGATATTCTTTGAACGGATCGTGCTCGCCGACGATGACTTCTAATGCGCCGTCGCCGTCCAGATCGGCCACGTCGAGCGAGTGGGGCGAGCGCAGTTTGTCAATCACGTGCACCGGCCAGGGAGTACGGCGTGGGTCGCCGGGATGCTCGAACCAGGCGACACGCGCGAAGAAAGCCTGGCGGGTCACCGCGTAATCGAGCGCTTCTTCCACAACCAGGATGTCGGGGCGGCCGTTGCCGTTGATGTCGGCGACGCGCACGCGGGCAACGTTCTCAAACCCCTCGGCGACGAGCTGGTGGGGATGGAACGTCCCATCGCCCATGTTCTCCAGCCACCAGCGCCCGGCGACGATGTCCGGCAGCCCGTTTCCGCTCAGGTCGCAGGCGACCATCTCTTCGCCGTAAGGAATCTCGGCCAGGACGCGCCTGGGCCAGGGGTGGACGTTCGGATCGGCGGGCAACTCGAAGAGTTCGGGCCGGTCGCCGCGCTCCTCGGCGCTGTGGTAGCCGACGACAAGCGCCAGCCGGCCGCCGGGGAGGAGCGGCGCGATGAGCACGCCGTGCGGCCAGTCGCCGCTGCCCCGGCCGATTGGGTGTTCCTCCCAGCGGCCGTTGCGTGGGTCGAGCGGTTTGAGCCAGCACAGGTCGCTGCTCAGCCCCTCATACCAGTTCCGCGCGCCGGCCGCCTGCCGGGTGGCGATGAATTCCGGCCGCCCGCAGCCGTCGAGGTCGCAGGCGGCGTGGACCTGGTAGACGCCGGGGATGGCGTAGCGCTCCCAGGTGGGGTTGCGGTACCACCACGCGCCGCACACCACGTCCGGCAGACCGTCGCCGTCCACGTCCGCGGCCAAGATGTCGGTGGCAGTGTAGGGCTTGTCGCGGTCAAGCAGGCGGTGGCGCACGCGCACCAGCGGCGAGGGGGCCGCGCGTTGCTTCCAAAAGTGGACGCGCGGGATTTTGCGCGCCGCTCCCCATTCCTTGCCCACGACCTCCAGGCGGCCACAGCCGTCCAGGTCAATCATAAACGCCTGGTGGGTGCCCGCGCCCCGGTCAATCAGGCGCTCCTGCCAGGTCTGGCCGCCGTTGGTGGTGATGTATTCAAGCAGGCGGGCATCCCAGTTATAGGGCTGATCCCAGCCGCCGGCGGCCATCTCGGCCACAAAGATGTGGGCGCCTTCGGCGTCGCGCCAGGCCTGGAGCGAATGGGCAAAATTAAAGCCTCGCCCCAGCTCGTGCTCCACCCATCCCGAAGGCCTGTTCTCGTACCACAGCATCCGTCCATCGGGGTATTCGGATTCGACGATGATGACATCGGGCCGGCTATCGCCGGTGATGTCGGCAAGCGCGGTGCGGCACATCTCGCGCAGCGAAGGGGCGTAGACGCGCCGCAGCCACGGCCCGGCATAGGGGCCGCCCTCCGGCTGGGCGTACCAGTCGGGGCCGTGCACGATTTCGACGCGCCCGTCGCCGTCCAGATCGGCCGCCGCCAGCCCCTCGCTAAAGATGCCCTGGACGACGGTATGCTTGCGCCACGTGGTTCCATCCTGCTTGTAGATAAAGACGCCCGGTTCGGCGCAGTAGGCAGCGTTGGCGACCAGTTCGCGTTGGCCGTCGCCGTCCACGTCATAGAAGAGCAGATCGTGCGCGCTGCCGGTGCAGGCCGGGTCAATTACGTGGCGCGCCCAGGGGCCGTCCAGCCCGGCCTGCGGTTTGAACCAGGCGATGATCCAGGGAGCCTGCCGGTCATCCTGCAGCCCGGCAACGACCTCCAATCTTCCATCGCCGTCCAGGTCCTCCAACGCCAGCCCCACGCCAAAGTGGCCAGGGGCGATGAGGCCGCGCTCGAATGTGGCGGGGCGGTACCACAGCAGGCCCCCTGTGCCGCCGGTCACCAGCTCGATCCGCCCGTCGCCGTCCAGATCGCCGGCGGCCAGGCTGCCCAGGTCACCGACCGGCGGCGCAGCGTCCAGGATGATGCGATCCCAGTAAATTTGTTCCATCT